>NC_019690.1 GCF_000317065.1 Pseudanabaena sp. PCC 7367 | reverse complement strand
TTTTAATTAGAGATAAATTAGAGCTTGTTTAATTAGATTAACTAGTTCGATCGCAAAATCGCCACAACCCACCTTCAACCCACCAAGCAACCCACCTTTTACCCACTAACCAGCCCACCTTTAGCCCCACTAAACATACTGACGGCTGGGGGCAAGAGCCGCATAATGTAATTGCCAGTCTTAAGTACGTAGGGGGTTTGAGTTTAGTCCTCTTGTCCAACTTACTTATCGCGGTACTCTGTGTAATTGGTTTCAATTAATCAGTCCTATTTCGATAGTTAGTTAGCGGAAAAATTCAAGTCTCCGAAAGTCGGGTGTCCCCCCGACTATTTTATTGCTTATTTTTAGGGATCGCTTGGCGGAATGATTCTGGATCGGGGTTGGCTAGCTGTTCCGCCACGCTGCTTAGCTGTAGCGGCTTGCAATCAAGCTCTACCAAAAAGAATCCAGTTCCAAACTAAACCCTGGTAATACATCTTCGCCGCTCAGGGTTTCAGGCGATCGCAACAATTCCACTGCTTGTCCCTGACGATAAATTGCCACGGTCTGGCTCTCAGGATTCAGCAACCATCCCAGACGAGTGCCATTTTCCAGATATTCCTGCATCTTGGCTTGCACCGTAGCTAGGCGATCGGTGGGCGACATCAGCTCTGCCACAAAATCGGGGCAAATCGGCGGGAACTTCGATCGTTGCTGTGGGGCAAGGGCTTCCCACCGCTGTTTGCTAATCCAGGCTAAATCCGGGGAGCGATTTGCGCCATTGGGCAATTTAAAGCCAGTGGAAGAATCAAAACAATAACCCAGTTTGGTGCGTCGATTCCAAATCACCAGGTCTGCGTTTATTTCTGAATTGCGATTGCCAGTATCTCCACCAGTAGGGGGCATGATAATTAATTCTCCCTGGGCGTTGCGCTCGAATTGGAGTTCTGGATGATTCCGGCAAAGCTGATAGAATTGTTCATCGCTCAGCTCAATGAAAGGCTTTAGATCGATCGTGTAGGCGTTCATATATCCTTCAACTGGCGGGTAGGCACTAGCAAATCAAGCGATCGATTCTATTCTAGCTGGAATTAGGGCGTACAAATAGTTAGCAAACTAGCAAGTTGGCTGTCCAAAAATTTAGCTTGCTAAGTTAATAGACATTCAAATTGCTGAACTTTTAAACATCGATAAAGGCTGGTTCAAGCATCGGTAAAAAAGCCATAATCACTACTTAGCGATTGACATAATTAAAAGTTCCCTCAGCTAGCTGGATCACCATTGCCGACAGTTCTTGTAATTGCAGGTATTCAGGCTCACCAGCCATAACTATTTGATAAATCCCCACCGCGGCATCAACATACCAATCCATCTCATCTACCGGAGCAAGCTCTAACTCCATCAGCGATGCCTCGGTTTCATAGCCCAGAGACACTAACCAGGGTGCAAAAACCGTATTGGTAACTATTTGCTGCTTGCGATCGAGTTCATCCCGCCACCGACCAGTCTTAGCTCCAGCAATGTGCCCTGTTTGTAGCAATGTGCTTTTATCAATTACCCGTTCCCCTTCATGAAAAAGCTGCTCTTGGGGCAGTTGGCTGAGGTTTTCAATCACTTTCTGGCTTTTTTTCAGGCCATTATCAATGGCAATCTGCTCACAGATCTCTTTACTCAGGCTAACTCCCAGATAATCGGCAATTCGAGCAATCTCCTGGGCTGGTTGACCCATAATATCTTTAAAATTGATAAATAGAGTCTGGCTATTATTTTGATACCAATCGTAGTAAATCAAGTTATAGATTACACCCCACATCGCCAGCTTAAACTCTTTCCCTTCAAATTGCATTCGTGAACAAAGGCTATCACGAGGATCGCGGTAAGTAAAAATGTTTTTAATCTGTCCATCGACGATCGCTGCAAGGGTTTGCTTGCCAGGTGTATGTGCCTTTAACAAGATATGCTGATGCTCTGGGAAGGTTTTATTTTGCAAGAATGCATCAACCGCATCAAATTCCCCCACATAACCTGCATTATAAATTTGATTGACGGCGGCAAGAATCGATTTACAAACGTTATATGACCATGTAGAAGCCGATCGTGCCATTCCACTACATAATATCGTTGTCAAACATTCCTCCCTAGCGGCAACAAATTTTATGAACTAAATTATAGGCGACTATTTCACTGGAGTATAGCAACATTAGACAGGTCAATGATAGGCTCCTTTATGGCAAATGCACCAACTAATACCCTGTTAAATTGGGAGCAGATTGGATGGTTGAAGTATTAAATTGTCACCCAGCCAGTTTGCGTCAATCAGCCATGCAGAAGCCAAGGTCGAATAGGTTATGCATCCGTAAAAAAGCCATAATCGCTGCCGATTGCTCGACTATAGGCATAGTGCTTGCCCAATCGCGGTGGATTGATGCCATAAAAATCACCCCAGACCCGATCGCCATGAATGGTTTTAGCTTCGTATTTGCCCAGGGTTGGATCAAACCGCACCAGGGCGGCGAGTTGCCCCAGTGGTTGCGATTGGCGGCGCAGTTGGCGATCGGTGGTGGATTCATAAATGTCTCTGGCGGCCTGGGCGGCGCTACGTGCCAGGGTAAGCGAGTTGGAATTGGCGGTGGTGGATATCAGCATGGTTTGGTTTAGGGCGATCGGCTGGGATGATTACTGAAATATATTTAAAGCTGATTAAAGCTGCTTGGAGCTGATTTGGTCTAAGCGCAGGCAAAGCAGTTAGATGATTAGGTTTAAAAATTCAGCAGGTTAACTGGTTAGCTTTTTGGTGGGTCAGCGAGTTGACTTTTTAAAAGTTTGGCATTTTGAGCATTCGATCGGTTGGCTTTTCAGCTAATGGGATGAGATGCTAGATAGATAGGTAGATAGATAGATAGATAGATAGATAGCATTTTGAGAATTTGAAAATATAAACTGTTAACCAACTAAACATTTAAACTACTAGCAAGTTAGCAAGGTAAGCTCTCTATTTCACTTCTAAGCTAGATTCTGGCTTAATTAATGGTTAATCAATTCCCAGCCAATCAATTCCCTATAATCTCCATACTCACCGCCACATTAATAGCCGCATCCTGAATATCTAACAGGTTGCTTGAAAATACACTTTGGTCAAAACTGATTAGATATAACCCATTGGGTTGCCTTGCGCCTGTGCTGCGATTAATAGTCACAGAATTTGAGGCCAGATCGCCATCAGTGATCTCAGTTTGCTCCAACGTGACTTTTATATTCAGGCTGCCAGGATTGACTCGAAAAATCTGATAACCAAACCCCACCGTCTTCGTGCCATAGATACCAAAACTATTATCACTCTTATCAATCTTGCCAATCAGACTATCGCCGCTGCCACCATTTACATCGATCTGCACCAGGCCAGTCAGCTCAAAGAAATCAAGATTGGTGGTAAACCCAGTGAATTGGGGAGGCGTGGCAAAGGGTGGATTGATATAGGCCGCATAGGTGGGAATTGAGTTAAAGGTCATGGCCAGCAGTTTGCCATCAACGGTGGCGCTCAGTTCCATCCAGTTAACCGGTTGGGGAATAATCACCAATGGGCGGCGTTGCAATACCTGCCGATCGGCCTGGATCTGCCGGCGAATATATTGGCCAATCAATCGCGCATTGCCAGCGGTGGGAATTGTCCAGATTGGTTTGCCAATTCGCACCCCCCGATTAAAAACCTTGATTCCATCGGCGATCGTGGCGGGGCTATTATTACTATTCGCTACATTCGCCAATGGTTGCCGTTTGAATAGGCCACTGGCCGAATCATATCCCTGGAAGGTGTTCCGTTCTGGCAGTTGGGCGGCGGCTTCGAGATCCTGGGCGATCGCGGCGGCATGAACTGTTTGCGATCGGCGGGCACTCTGTCTGGCTAGTTCGATCGTGGGGTCTAGGTCGGTCATAATCACGCATTTAGATTGATAATTTGAGTAAACTAGTCAACTTAAGCGGCTCTAATTAAGCAGCCCTGAGCACCAACTGACCAGGTTCAAAAAAGACCCGATCGCCCTGAAGGACTGGCAATGGTTCACTCAATATCCCCCACATCAGCAGATTGCCACCACTGATCGCATCAAAAATGCCCACATGGGTGATATCACTGGCTAGATTATTATCACTTGCACCAAAGTCAATCTTGCCCTTATTCGTGATCTGGAAATAGGGCGCTGCGGCAACTGGTTCATTCCATCTTTCCATATCAACCTCTGCGGGTTGGGGGCGGCCAGTTGAGCGAATATTGTTAGTTACCTCTGTACCACCGCCACCAGCTCCCGGTGCAGCAGTATAGAGCGCCACATACAAATCAGTAGGCGAGGTAGGGATAGTGCCACGAATCCAATTGAGCAAAGTTTGTTGAACGGTTGCACCCCAGTTTTCCTGCATCGTGACCTTGATTTCACCTGCGTTGATCGTCGCTGGATCACCATCCAAAAATGTAATTTGACTACTTAATGCGGTATAGGCGATCATCTGCCAACCACCACTGATATTTGCCCAGAGCGCCACATGGTCTACATTCACATCATCAGCAGCAGTGCCAAAATCTACAACCGCACTATTGGCAATTTGATACCCATCGCCAACTGGGAGTGGAGCATCAAAAGTCACTACCCCTGGATTATTTAAAAAAACGGTAACATCATTAACTGTCGTCCCAGCCTCTTCAGGAACTCCTTGATATAGGCGGACTTCCAGTGAGGTGGGCGGCTCTTCCATATTGTCCAGAAGATGGTTTAATTTTTGTTCTTCCCAGAAATTAGAACTTTCTGTAAATGCCATATTTCCTCTGCTTCTGCTTTTATCGAGTTTTTACCTAATCCTGTTTCAATTGATTAAAGTGGGAAGGAAGCCACTAGCTCTGTTCCCGCCGTGATCGTTGCCGCCAGGGCGCGATCGACTGGGAATGAGACTGTCAATTCCGTTCCGGCAGTAATGTTGGCCTTCAAGCGCAAATTCTGCTCAAACACCGCGCTCATTTCCGTTCCCGCCGTAACATTCGCCGCCAGCTTCTTCAGCTCCGTATAAATGCCCGGATTAATCGGGTAAGCATGGGCGATCCCATAGGCGCGGCCATTCTCATAGGCCAGGGCAATCCCATTCAGCACATAGGCCACCACATTCCCATTCGGTTCCGTCCAATCGCTACGCATCAATGGCTTGAGGTTATCCATCACATCATTGGTCAGCGCAAACCCCACCTCATAGGCATATCTGGCCATCACCAACCATTTCCCTAACCGTTGGGCGATCGCCCTGGCGGTGGCATGATCGGGGATATAATCAAACCGATAGCTACGCTCCCGTTCATACCCCGTGCTCAGGTCAAAATAGGCAACGCCACTCACTTCCGTTTCCGTAATCGTGCTAATCGGCGTGCGATATTCGGCCTGGGGTGGCAGGTAGCGATCGTCAAAACTAGCACCCACCAATCCCCCTGGTGCAAAAGTAAGACCATAGGGATCTTCGATTTCATTCGCCACAATCAAAATCTTGGATTTCTGGGGCGTTTCAATGAAGCCATATTGTTCCGTTTCGCCAATGCGTGACCACTGGCGGATAGTCTTTTCGGCCACATGCAACCCATAGGGATCAACCAGCTCATCGGGGTTAGTAATCACCCTGGCCTGTTGCTTGGTGGTAATTTGCCGGGACATCTCATCGGTTTGGACAGTGGTTTCCGCTGCCTCAAAAATATTCTGAGTAGTTTCGATTACTGCATTAGTCATGGTGAAGCGATCGGCTACTTCAGCACTATTAATCAACCCCTTCAGCTCATCAATTTCTGTCAAAATCTGCACCAGGCGATCGCTACTATCATAGGTGCGAGTAATCGTGGTAGTACGACTGAGAATTAAGCTCAAGGGATCGGCATCAGCGGGGTCAATCAGGCCACGGGGAAAGCTCACATCGATAATATCAACTTCCTGATTCCCCTCTGAACTAATCGCTTCCTTGCGAATCCGAGTGCTTTGGGTAATTGTTTTGGCAAAGAACACCGTAGAATCGGGAATTATCTCGCCTATAATCCCTTCGATCTCAAAGGTTTCGTCATAATAGGGAGTTTCGGTAACAGGCGGTGGCGTAGCATCATAAGCCACCCCGCTTACCCTGACTACCTCGACCGGGGTTTCGCTCACCCCACCGAGGGGTTGATAGAGTAGTTCTTGGCCAGCATTATTTCCCACCTCAATAATGAAGTCAATTTCAGTCGGTTCCAGGTCGATCGCCCTGGCGGCTACCTTTCCCGTGGCATCTTGATACAGGTAGTAACCCGCACCATAGGCCAGTTCTCCCGCCTGTTGCACCAAGCTTTTGCGATTGGTTTTGATCGCTGGCGCAGTCCGACTAATGCCATTTAATTCGGTAAAACTAGGGCTATCGAGGTTACTAATCTCAGCAGCATTGAGCAGGTTAGTAATTACCGTGGTTAGCGAGATACTGGTTCCGGCCACGATCCCAGCGAAATCGCCATCGGGCTGCGGAAAGTCACGCAAGGCCAGAATGCAGCCTAGTTCCAGCTCCAGGGTAGGCGGCTGGTCGGCAAAAAATGGTCGGATTGGTTCGCGCAGAATATAGAGCGGATTCGCCATTGGGTGAGGTGAAAAGCTACCCGCATCATTGGTGAATTGAATTTTAACGGTTTGGCCACGATGCCAGCGGCTAATATTTGCCAACGGATTCATACTCTCGATCGGGCTGGGTAAGTCACTTGCATTCAGCTTCAGCGTGCCCAGGGTTTGAATCATGCCATGCAGTGGTAAATAGGCATAGCGCAAGGTTAAGGAAATAAGCCGATTGCTCCAGTCTTGATTGTCGGAGCCGATCGTTATTTTGATTGGTTTGGCAGCGATTTGGATTGCCATAGTTGATTAAGTTTATTTCACAAATTCAGTCACAAATTCAGTCACAGGTTCAGTCACAGATTTAGCACCATCAAAGACTGCGATAGATTTGCCACATCAGTTTGAGGACAACTTTCAAGATTACTTTGACAGCTTTCTTCATTTGCTTATTAGGAGTTTTCATCGCGCTCCGGTGGGGTAATTGAAGTGTTTAAATAGCAAATAAGAATTTAATTGGCTTTAAAACTCTAAATATAGGCAAATAATATAAATTTGGTTTGATTTACTACTTATATTTAATTAATCCTATTTATTACTATTTAAAACTTGCTTATTTACTATCAATAAATTTAATTAGCAATTCAACTTGTTAACATTTCAAGTTATTAACAAGCTAAAAGTTCATATTGCTAGCTGGTTGAGTTGCTGAAATATTGAATATTTAAAAATTTGAATGATTAAGTTGTTGAATTGTCAAACAGTCAAACAGTTAAACTGCTCAACCAATAACAACTCTCTCTAAGAAAAACCAGGTATAGCTTACGATCGATTTATAGCTGGCAGTGAGTTGGTAGAGCGCTGGATAACTAGCTTTTTTGCGCCGCCTGATCCCCATATCCAAACCATAACATAGAGGTTGGGAAGGGCGATCGCTCCGCCAAGGTGAACCACTTTTGCTCTCAGTTCAGCAGCCTAAACCTAATCAAGCCATTTTTAACCAATCAAAAATCCCCACCCCGCTCAGATGGTGAGAGGATTTCAATCAGCCAATCCGGCAGCCGCAAAAATTCAACTAGACTATGGGCGATCGCACCTGTCGCTGTCATGGTTTGATTAAGTCTCGCTGCACTACCTTTCCAGCCTTCACTTCAGCTAGTGATTTTAGTAACCTTTCTGCATTCTTCGGGCTAGCCATTAAATAAGCGGTTTCTTCATATCCATCGAAATCTTCCACTGACATTACCACAGCAGACTTACCATTCGGGCGGGTAATCAGAATTGGTGCGTGATCATCGTTTACTTTATCCAGGGCACTGGCTAAGTTTTCCTTAAAAGAGGCATAGGTCATGCTATCCATATTCATCACCATTTGCAATATGTACTCATCATTGTACATTAGCAAAAATGGAGCGATCGGCTAGCTGGTTACCCTATTACTCAACCACCGCTTCAGCGTAGAATTAAGGTCATTCATCACCACCGGCTTACTCAAATAATCATCCATCCCCGCCGCCAGACACTTTTCCCGATCGCCCTTCATCGCATTCGCCGTCAACCCCACCACCACCATATGCCGGGGCACATGTTGTCGATATAACTGCTCCTCCCAAGCACGTAAACGCCTGGTGGCCTCATACCCATCCAGACGCGGCATCTGGCAATCCATCAGTACCACATCAAATTCAGGTGGCGGCAAGTTGGCGATCGCGCCTACACCCTCCCTCGCCTTGGCTTCAATATTAGTATCCAGATTGGCATAACCCGCCGGAATCAAGGCCACCAGTGCCTTTTGGCCATCATCCACACAGGTCACTTCATAGCCCAAGCGTTCCAACTGTTTACGTGCTACCTTTTGATTGACCGGATTATCTTCCACCAACAGCACCCGAATCTTGGCCTGGGAAGGATCAGAATCAGGCAAGAACTTGCCAGTCGTACCCATATCATCCAAGACCGCTTCAAAGGGCTCACCTTCAGCCATACCCAAAAAGCAACCGAGCAACCGAGCAGCCCGCAAGGGTTTGATCACAAAGGCATAGGCGCGATCGATAATCACCAGCTTATCTGCCTGATCGCGGCGCTTCACATCCGCCACCACCAACCAGCAAACATGGCTATGTTCAATCACTAATTCTTTTAATTCCGGTGGAATGCAATAATCTAGCTCCAGTTCGATCGCCCCCGGTGGCCCCACCTGCTCTAGGGCTTTGCCCAAAGTATCATCCTCATAATCAGCTTGCGAGGCAACCCAACTATCCAGAGCATCCAGGCTCACCACACCAAAATCCCAACCAAGGTTACGGGGGAGGTGGGAATCATGGGCATCACCACCATCTGCCAATTTAAAATTTGGGGCTAAATCTTGCTGTAAGTTTTGCTGTAAATTTTGCTTGAATAGCAACGCCGCCCGAATCGTAGCAAAGCTATCTACTTTCATACCCCACACCCTGGCATAATTCTCAACAATCTGACGGGTGGTTTTGCTGGGCTCAATGATTACCAGGCGCACCCCAGCCAAACTTTGATGCGCCGCAAACAACTGCCTGGGCTGGCGATCGGGCTTGAACTTGACCTTGGCAAAAACCGCCGTGAACCAGAACGTTGAGCCCTGCCCCGATTCACTTTCCACGCCGATTTCACCCATCATCAGCCCCACAATCTGCTTACAGATTGCTAAGCCCAAACCAGTGCCACCATATTTGCGGGTGGTGGAAATATCTACCTGGGAAAAGGATTGAAATAACACATTTTGCTTATTAGCGGCGATCCCAATTCCTGTATCGCTCACCTCAAAGCGCACTTCCACCGTATCAGCGGTAACGTATCCTAGTTTCAGGGTGGTTTTGATTACCCCTTTTTCCGTAAACTTGATTGCATTACTGACCAAATTAGTCAACACCTGCCGCAAGCGATAGGCATCACCAACCAGATGCAATGGCACGTCTGGGGCAATGTAGATCGCCATTTCCAGTTGTTTCTGGCTGGCCTGCCCCGCCATTAATTCCATCACCCCTTCAACGCAATCATTCAGCTTAAAGCGTTTCAGCTCTAGCTGCATCTGCCCCGCTTCCAGCTTCGAGAGATCGAGAATATCATTGATCACCAGCATCAAACTCTGGGTCGAGTTGCGCATTGTACTCAAGAAATCAGTCTGCTCCGCATTCAGCGGTGTATATTGCAGCAGATCCATCATGCCGATGATGCCATTGATCGGCGTGCGAATCTCATGGCTCATGTTCGCTAAAAAGCGGCTTTTGGCAATATTAGCGGCTTCGGCGGCGGCTTTGGCTGCTTGTAGTTGATCCTGGATGGTGATCCGTTCTTTAATCTCTATCTCCAGCAATCGATTATTTTCGGCCAGTTCGGCGGTACGCTCCAATACCCGTTGTTCCAGGGTGCGGGAATATTCTGAGAGCTGACGATAGGAACGTTTTAAATTATCTAACAGCAACCAGCCCACGGTTACGATCGCTGCCCCCAACAGGGCAATCAACGCCGGCGGCAACGGCCCCCAGGAACCAATCAAAAACAATCCATAGGGCAAAACCAAAACCAGCCCCAGGGCGATCGCAAACACCAATAGACCGCGCCAGCGATCACTAATAAACCAAACCCCGATCGTTCCGCCTACCGCCGCCCAAACCAGAATCCAAATAATTTCCTGAGGTTCAGCCCAACCATAGAGCACCGGTTGCCCATCGATCGCCGCCGCCAGCAGATGATCAATAATGTAGGCATGAATTTCTACCCCCGGTGCCGCGGTTAAGTTGCTGTGGGTGAAGGGGGTAAAAAAGCGATCCTTGATGCTTTCTGCCGTTGAGCCAATTAATACAAGCCGATCGCGGAATAAATCTGGTTCAACTTTGCCAGCCAACACATCAGCGATCGACACCGTTTTAAACACTTCACAATTTGCCTGTTCCTGACAAGTGTGGCGATGATAATTCAGCATGATTTGATAGCCATTGTCATCAGCCCTGACATAGCCACCATCATTCCTGGTCAAAGACTCAAAGACAGCCCTACCCAAACCCACAGTGGACTGCTCAGCATCGATCGGCTTTATAAAAATGCCTTCGCGCTCTAAATACATCAACGCCAAACGCAAGGGCAAGCTTAAATAAATTTCATCATTCTCAATCCGAATTGATAACAGGGCACGGCGCAGGGTGCCATCATCATCCAGCACCACATCATTAAAAGCCACCTGGTCTAGCGCTTCGAGTTCGGGCGGCGGTGCTACTATGCCAGCCTGTTCATCACTGGTCACCTTTTCGATGCCAATCAGGTTGGGCGTGGTTTGATAGATCTCCACCAATTTTTGATGCCCTGGTTCCACTGGCAAATCACGATAGATATCCAAACCGATCGCCACCGGCTGTTGGGCGCTAATTTGCTCGATCACGGTGGCCAGATCTGCATCGGGCATTGGCCAGGTTCCGTTGGTGCGAATAAAGGTTTCATCGATCGCCACTATCACCACCCGTTCAGGATGGTTCTGCGCTGGCGCTAGTTGAAAAAAGCGATCGAGGGTGACTAATTCCCACAGTTGAAAAGCACCAGCAAACCGCAAAGCCACCACCACCACCGTCACGGCGATCGCGGCAATTCCAGCCTTGATAAACTTGCCAGTTTCAAAACGTAACTTGGATCTCGATCTCATTAATAAACCTGGATTAGACTCAGGTAGACGGCACAGACATTAATCAATAGGGGAATTTGGATCGCTCCTCATAATTAGGAATATTAACGAATATCCGTTATTTATTTACTAATATATTTATTTACTAATATCAGGATTGATCACCATGCAAAGCAAATAAAAATACAGATCAACTCAGGCAATGGGATTACTTTTATTACTCTTAGCTTGCCACTTCTAAAACCAAGACTTATATATATATTGATGCGGCTGGATAATTCCATTAAGGTTTAATTAAGGTCAGAGTAAATTCTAGTTTGGCTGGATGGTCTGGATGGTTGAGTTAGCCAGAGGGCGGCGGCTACGATCGACATTAGATTTAAAAATTAAAAAATCGAAAAGCAGATTAAAAACTAACTTAACAATTTAATCTCTAAGTTATCCCCAGATAGCAATTATCTAGCGTTAAAATAGCACTCATATAGCATTTACATTTTAAAAGCACTTTTCTGGATCGCAATATTAATATTCAAGTTTTAATAAATTGGATTATTAGATTGGATTATTAGTAAGTTGAATTATTAGCAATATTAGCGTTTTAAGGTTATCAGCGTCACCGCGATCGCAACCTTAACCACAGCCAATTTAGTGAGGGATCGCCAGGCCGATCGAATTAAAGTGCTCAAAGTTTCTGCGACTGTTTGTGATTCATGTCAGCGTCATCAATCCTGCTTACCCTATAACTTTGCCCAGGTTGATCGCAAAATCTGTCAAATGCTCGAAAAGCTGACCCATTGCGATAAGCAGGTGTTGAAAAACAATCTAAAAACCAATTAGCCTAATTCTAAATAGAGCTAATAAATAGAGCTAAATAAAAAAAACGATCGCCAGTTGAATAGCGATCGCCGGATACCTAGTAATTTTCGAGAAATACATTCTCAAGCAGAATATGACTGAGAATGCATGTATTAAGTGAGGCGTTGATCCCGGCGACCCCATGAATTTACATAAATGGCATCAACCAGAATATTTGAATTGTTTGCAATAACTAAAATAATTGCAGTTCTAACAATACCCAGAATCGCTCAGATAATTAAGCCAATTGGCGCATTTTTGAATTAATTTAACCTAATTCCCCAAAATGCCAATATATTCAGGGTTTGAGCCAGAAGCAATCTAGTAGGCGACACCCATGAACATCAGCTTTTCGGTGCGGCGGGAGGCGGCTTTTTCGGCGCCAGCCATGCGGTAGTGAGCACCCATGAAGTTCAAGTCGGTGCGGCTTTTGGTGGTGGCCAATACTTCACGATGGCTGTTGTAGGCGATGCCTCGGTAGGTTAGTTTCATAGTTGTTGTCCTCTGCAATTAATGGTTTAGTTTGTTTTGGTTTAATGCGTTTTTCAATGCGTTTGTTTTGTTGTAACCATAATGCCGCGATCGCCCTGGTTCCGCTGCGATCTGCATCACGCCGAACTGTGATCTTTTGGCGCTCAGTTGGTGGCCGCGATCGCTTGGATGCAGCGACATCGCTAACCGCCAGAGTTACATCACAGTGCTATAGATATTTCTTTGGCACAGCGAAGGAAATGGCAGCTAACAAGTCAACAACTTACCAGCTTAACAAGCCAAAATTTTAGAAATTCAAGATTTTAGCAGTTTAAAAATTCAACAACTTAGCAAGCTATTAATTCAAAAGTTCAAAAGTTCAACAATTCAACTGGATTGCTGGCTAGCTTGATCATGCCGATCGCCCAGACTAACTAGACTAACCAGACTAAGCCGAGCATAACAATTCCAACAATCACAATAATCCCAACAATCACATTACATAGTCATCAAATCGGTTTGGCGATCGCCGTTGCTCAGAACGGGTATAGGTAACAATCGGCGGCAGCACCAGCGCCATCACGATCGCATCACCCAGGTCAGGGCTTTTGCCCAAACGCTGTTTAATCTGGTCTTTCTTTTCGATCGCCAACCCATGCAAACGCAACTGCCAACGCGGCGCGGTTAAATCGGCCAATACTTCTGGCAAGTCCGGCAGCATTAAGGCCTGCTCACCTTGATTATTGGCGGGGTCGAGCATCTCCCGCAATTGCCACCACCACTGCGCCCGCTGATTCACAAACCGCCGCAGGCCAGCATCTTGATTACTTCTGGCTCTGGCATCCAGGGCGATCACTACATCACTGGTTAATTCCGACATCATCCGCAATGTATCCACCACCGCTGCCCCCACCCCGATCGCATCGATTTGGATTGGCACCCGCTGACCCGCCAGAATTGATTTAACCCGATCGATAATTGGAAACGCATCGGGGGTTTCCTGGCCTGGTAGCACGTCTAATTCAATTAAATTGCCATAGCGATGGGCGATCGCACTGCGGTCATTGCCACCCCGCGCCGGATCGATCGCAATTACGGATAAAGGCGGATTAGCTATCTGTTGCTGCTTGAAGATACGATAGCGTTCCTGGGCAGCGATCACCCAGGCAGTGGGAATCACCTGATAGGTATGATCCCTAATGCTGGTGCCAAAATCGCCATGTCTTAGTTTTGCGGCCAATTCGGGGGGCAAATTGTCGAGGAGGCGATCGTAACCAGTATCTAATAAAAAATGGTTATCTTCCACACTGGCAGCAATGAAACAACGTTTGCGGGGATAGACCAATCGCCCCTTTACCTCAACTGGTTCAGGGGAGTCTACTTCTTCCTGTTGAATGAAATAGCGAATTTCACCAGAGATAGCGGGGTTAGGGTGTTTAGGGTCAAGCCAAGGCCGCCAATGGCGAATAATCCAGGCTCCCATCTGCGCATCGGGCGGGTTACTGGTGGCCACAATCCGGCATTTTTGCTCAGGATCGGTGGAACGATTCCAGGCGGAAATAAATTCATATTGACTTTGCGTAAATTCGCTCAGTTCGTCAAATGCCTTCAGGTCATGCTCGCGGCCTTTATATTTGGTTTTGTGCCGATCGTGTTGGCAACCGCCTAGTTCAATGGTGCGATCGCCCAGGTTCAAAGTCTTGCGACTCTGGTTAACGCTGGTTTGGGCTAGGGTTTCAATTCGATCGATGATGCCGTTGAGTTGGGTTGCTTCGCGGCGCAGAATTAGCGATCGTTGGTGTGCCGTCAGTGCCAGTCCACAAATCAAGTCGGTTTTTCCGCCCCCCGCACTGCCACCATAGAGTAACTCATCGGCTTCGCTGTCGTAGGCCATTGCCTGGGGACTGTTGGGAATCGGTTGCCATTCGATCGTGGTTTTCGTTAAGGGCTGTAATTGAATCGAACGCTTGCAACTCTTTTCTAAACTAGCATTACTATAGGTTTCCATCACTCTGTTTTACTAGTTCTTACTACTATCCCGATTAGAGCTACTCAAGTTATCAAAGGCATGACGTACAGATTCTCGTAATACGGCTATGCCTCCCACAACCTCAGTGAGAATCGTTCGAGGAACCCAGCCAGCATTAGCAAGAACTCTCAAAGCTTCCATTTCATGCATTCTTTTACCTAATACACGATCGATCACCCAGGCAGGGGTACTACGGCGTACTTGCTTAGTCGATTTTTTATGGCTTGTTTCTTTATTACTACCGATTCTTTCCTCCTCAGAATTATGTACCTCCGTAGCTTCCCCGCCTAGATATTGGTCTAAAACAGCCATTGCCTTAACTACCTGGCTGTGATTCTTACCTTCTCGATATATATGTCTAGCTTTTGCAACCTGCTCAGAGAAAGAAATTTCGTTACGCAACCATTGATGGAAAGTTTTTTTATCGATGCGAGCTTCTTTGCAAGCCTTATCATCAGAACCAGTCTCAGAGATGCTATCAAGGATTAAATCAGCCCTCTTTTTATCAAATTCAGCCACAGATCCCCCATCTTCACTGGTAGGTTAATGCTTTCTATCTTAACCGATATAAAGCAGACCTAGAAAGCGATTTAGCCATAAAAAAGAATCGAACTAAACAAGCCCGAATCGATTCTTTAAATATATTCGTAAGTTTAATTATTTATTGCGAAACCAGAACAATCAATATTACGCAACCGCGAATCATCCTTAAAATCATTATGCATCCCATAATCATGCAAAGCGAACTGAATTTGAAGCATCAATCGATCGCCCCGTAGCGGTCTGGTCGCCTTATGAATACAAAAAGTATCTTCTGCAAACCCAAATCCCGCCGCACCACAGACCGAAACCAAATTCTCGGTTCCATAATGCTGTTGTACATAATCATCACTGCGCCTTTTCACCGGCGAGAGTAAATAGGCCAGCTTTTTATTAACATGACTACCGCGCACGCAAACATGGGGGCCAGCCTGCTCATCCACTGCCGTGAGATAGAAAAAGAAGCGCAAACAGGCGTAGTCATCTAAATCATAGTGAAAAAAGGTAATTGCATAGTTGGGGTCATAGACCGTGTGATCATCGATCGCAAAATTCCACCACAGGCGACTACCGGTAAAAATCGGCTTTGCGCCCAAATAACTCTGGGCGATCGAGACTAATTGGCGATCGTTACCCAGGCGGCGAATCGCCGAACACAACCGACTGGTGTTGAAATATTGAGCCGAGAAAAAAAGCCGACCAGATCGCTGCTCTGCCTTAGCTTTATCAGCATAATAAAAGCCCTGATCCGGTTCCAAATTGCCATAACAGGGATGAGTGTGGGCAAACTGCCATAATTCCTGCTGCATCGACTGGGACAGACTCAGACCAGTATAGATGCCATCCTGGTTTAAAACCGTAACTATTTTAGTTGGCTCCAACCCTGTGCACACATTCTCAACGTGATCATTCTCTTCGTTCGTTAATTGCGTTGCTGGGCAGGACTGGTGGCTAGCGGGGCGATCGTCATGATTAACATAATTAAGCTGATGATTGAGCTGCAATCTATTGTTTAGCCTGATCATCAACTTGGCACAATACCTCAACCACCCAAACCGACCAGCAATCGACATGATCAACCAGGGCGGGTTCCGCCGTCCCTTCTTAACATAGTCCTGGAGGCGATCGCTGACTTCGACCCAAAACCCTCGGAAAAAAGTGTTATAGGTACTTCGTTTGTTCATAGTTAGTCTGGACATATGGTGGGAACTAATCGCAGTCTCGGCACCGCCAAAATCATCTTTGATTAAGCAATCAGCCTGATCAATCGCATGTTCTGGGGCAATTTCTTAGCCGATGCTGATCGGTAAAGCTAAGTTCCTCTGAAAATAATAGTAACTCCAAACCCAAAAAAACTTGAATCTCTAATTATTTATTTATTTAATTATTTAACTTCTGTGCCGTGTTCAAAATTTGCCCCGCCAGGATCGCTGCGCCAAAGCCATTATCAATATTCACCACGCCGATCCCCGCCGCGCAGGAATTGAGCATTGTTAACAACGCCGCCACGCCACCAAAACTCGCGCCATAGCCCACGCTGGTCGGCACTGCAATCACCGGACAATCGCACAGGCCACCTACCACACTCGGCAACGCCCCTTCCATGCCTGCCACCACAATCAACACATCCGCCGCCGTCAACACCGCCAGATTATTCAACAAGCGATGAATCCCAGCCACGCCCACATCCCACAATCGCTTCACCTGAAAACCGCATAGTTCCGCTGTGATCGCTGCTTCTTCGGCCACTGGCAAATCCGCTGTCCCCGCCGTGATGATGCTAATCAAACCAGGTTTCTCTGGCGCAGAGGCAGTCTGCTCTGGCACGATCGCACAGATCCGCGCCATTTCAAAATAAGTTAGCTCCGGCAAAGCCAAATGCAACTTATGGAACACCGATTCACTGATGCGGGTGGCCATAATCGGCAAGGCAAATCCCAGCTCCCGTTGCTTATGCTGCATCGCCGTCATAATTTGCACAATCTGGTCAGGGGTTTTCCCTTCACCCCAGATCACTTCCGGAAAACCATTCCGAATCACGCGGCTGTGGTCAATGTTTGCCACCCCATCGATCGCCTCAAAGCCAAAGTTTTTCAATCGCGCCAAGGCTGCATCAACGCTCGTTTCGCCAGCGGCCACCGCTGCTAATAATTGCTGGAGCGCCTCGGTTGGGTTCATTGACATAATTGACACAATTGATCTATCAGACTAAGCATTGTCGGTAGGGTGGTGGTGCAAGCAATGGGGGCAGAGAGTTCTAGCATAGGAAATTTTACCCTCCCTGGATATATGCATGTTTCGCTATAATCATGGTAGATAATCATGGTAGTAAGTAGGCAGACTGGATTTAGGGATCTAAATATCTAAATATCTGACATCCATTGCTAATTTACTGCAAATCTATTCAGGCGATCGCCGCATTGATGGGGGGGCAACCCAAGCATGTTTACACAGATCCCAAATGGTCATAAAAGAGTTACAAAGGGTCATAAAGGGGGCGATCGCTCAGCTTGAACTTGGTTAATTTATTAAAACTAAAAAACCAACTAAGTTAATCAGAACTGGCTTAAGACTGACTTCGCATTGAATTCCGATTGATTCTATATTTCTACATTTCAATATTGACCTCGTGTTGATCTGATTAGTGTTGATCTGCTTAAGATCAATCAAATTGTTAAACCCAGCCAAAATTAAATTCAAATCGCTGCTAATAGCTTAATCAAATTAATCACGGGGATTAAATTTGTAAATTTAGTCATTAATTGCCATAGGCTGCTTAATTCAAGCGGCTGAAAACTAGATGTTTATACCTATGAATAATCCAAAAGACATGTACCAAAATCTGGACACAAATTCGACCGTATTAGAGAAGCGGGAGCAGCTCCAAACCCGCCTCAAAACCAAACTAGAAGAATCAACCTGGCTGCATAAATTCAAGCAGCTTAGCGATCTGCTCACCACGATCAAAACCGAGATCCCCGCTACCATTTTCTGCGACCTGCGGTGGTTAACCGAGGAAGAAACCCTCTTGATTCATTGCCCCAACCCAGAGACCAAGGCCAGTTTGGAAAATGAAGCGGATAAGTTTGCGCAGGTTTGTTCGTTTGCCCAACGGTTTGTGATCACCTATCTAGATACGCCTGATTTTGTGATCACCTGCTCGCAGACCTCAAATGTCCATTAGCGGCAATGTTGGCGGCAATGATATTTAGCGTATTTTAACGATCGCCAGGGCTTGACTTAATGCTTAGTTAATTGAATCAATCAAGTTAATTAAATTAATTAAGTGCATCGATCGATTCATTTTTATTTAGCTTACCCGGTCTAAACGCATATATATTGGACATATATTAGATATATAGATTTAGATTAATGGTATTAGTAAAATAATTAAATGTAAGGCTATTAAGGCTATGATCAAGTTAGCCAAACTAAAGAAACAAGTTGGTTTATTTAGTAATTAAATTTAGTTAGTAATTAATTAGTAATTAATTAGTTCAATTGCCAACCATTGTTTAGTTTGTTAGTTTATAGTTTAAATAGGGACTAGGTAGTTACAGCATCTGAACGTTTTAGCCCTGAGCGATCGATGCATCATTGTTTTCCAGTTACGCTACTTAAGACTTAGGAATCAATGGCATTTTAGTTCCCAGGGGAAGCAATACCTACCAATTAAATTCATTGAATCTCCTTGCAGTATCTATGCAGGTATATTTAGGTTTTCAAAATTAGACGGAGATATTGGCATCTAAAGCGATTGAGAATCGCCACAGGTAGCCAATCAGTAAGTCTTCAAACCTTCAAGTCTTAGATGCTGCAAGCTTAAAGCTTAAGTCGTGGCAATTCCGGCTAGTTCGGCACAATTAGCCTGGGAATTTAAATCAAGCATAAAATCAGGCATAAGATCGATCGGCTGGCCTACATCGCAGAGATGGAGCGGTGTTTTGTGAATGTACAATCACATCAATCACATCAATCACATTAATCACATTAATCACATTAATCACATTAATCGCGCTACGGAAAGAATTATTTACTATTTTTCGATCGGTAGCCCAAATTAACTGATTACAGACGATTACAGGCGCAAATTAATTCACTTGCTTAAATATAAATTTCTTAGATATCAAGCTCTTAGATATCACCAATTATGACGCGCCATAACGAGTAATAATGCGGTCAAAAAACAATCAACCTGCACGGCAGTTTATAGTGACTAAACTTGATTTAGCTCGCAACCGCATCCGGTTTAATTTTTATTTGCATCTTAATTCATGCCTTAATTCAACAAATTCAACTATTACTTAACCAGATTCAACTAAATTTGATCAGGTTAAGTCCTTGTCAAGCTTAAACTAAATCATATCTCAAACCATGCTCCAGCAGCCATCTTTAATAACAATGAATCATAGCATCCAAATATTTAATGATTTCTTTATCCAATGCGTGGGCAGATGGTCCAGCGAGCGCACCTATCATTATCTGGCCGCCAACGATATTGAGCGATCGCACACGGATTTTGCGATCTTCCCGCTCACCGAGGCTAGCAAACAAAAGGTGCTACTCGATAATCAATATGACCTGATCAAAAACCCCGATCAATATCCTGGGTTTCATCTAGGCTTCGAGACGGTATCCGAACATGGCGATCGGGTCACTCAATCCCTTAACTTGATGTTTGTCTATCAACCCCAGGCCAATCCAGACTCACATACCGAGATCCTGACCGGGGACTATTTGCGCGATCGCGCCTACGAAGAAGCTAAACCAATGGTGGCCAAGTTCACCTTTGATCCAATTTTGAAAGAATTAAAAATGACTACCACCTACACCAGCGTGGTTTCGGTCGATTCGATTACGCTGATCAATCCCCAGTTGCGCATCCGCAAGATTATTAACTACCTGCGCCCTACCCCTGGAGCGCCACTCAAAAACGTGATGTTGGTGGGCTTTGGCGTAGAACAAAAACAACCCAGCAGCTAACGAGCAAATCTTGGTTGGTCAACCAAACCTGAGAAGTTAATGTGATTTGGCGTTAATATGGCAAATCCTAACTTAGGACTACCTTAGGGCTATTTAAATCTATTGAATACGATTCTGGTTAATTACTTAATGTGGTAGTAAAGTAATGCGGTAGTAAAGCAGCAATACCCCATTATCATAAATTTGGCGCTGCGTAAGTTTTAGCGTAGTTGGCTGAATGCCAGTTGCAAACGACGGAATCCCAGAGCTTAATCAGTTTAGCCTTCACCTTAGCAATTACTAGGCCGCTGCTCCTATCCAACTAGGTGAAAGCCAGTATTTATATAAACTTACGTCGATTTATGTCGATCGAAAGTAGATTTCTATGACCAATGGTGGGTTAAATTATTTTTAATATTTCTTAATATCTAATCTAAGCGGTTACTTAAGACAAACCATTGCTTAAATTGGCAAAAAATGGTTGTTTTTGCAACTGGGAAAAAGCAGCCGAATTTAAAGAAATAGCAGATTCTAGATTAGATATGGTAGAGAAAAAAAACATTAAAGGCTTTCCTAGGGTAAAGGTAATCAAGCCATCAGGTAAAATCGATCGCAGCAACTATCAGCAATTTTACCTGGAAGCGATCGCTTTTGTAGAAGAGCTAACAACCAATTTAAATCATCTGCCCATCTATCTAATAATTGATTTACAGGATATCAAGGTTATTGATGGCACGGGGCTGGGTGCATTAATTAAATTATTAAAGGAATTACGCAAGGATGGCTCGCGGCTGGCATTATGCTCAGTTAGCCCCAATATTGAAACCATGCTAAAGCTAACCGCTACCTATAATATTTTTAATGTGCTGGCCACTAAGCGTGACCTCCTGAGCAAACTAAAGCATAGCCAGTCTAACCCGGCGAACCCGGCGATCGTGAGGCGGAACAATCCCCCAACGATGGTTAAACCACCTCAACAGTTTCAACCGCTTACTTCTTAGTGGATGCGATTTAGTGGATGCGAGCAACTTAAATTACATTTACATCACATTTACATCACCTCTATGCCGTTGAATCTAAATAGAACTAATGGCTGATCGCTAATTTGCGCTCCAAATCAAACAGGAAGCCGTGAATATATTCTTCCGTCCATTGCGATCCATAGAACCGCGTGAACATGCCCCTGGCCGGGTCTTTCTCGGCGCGATAGCGTAAATAGCGCAGTTGGGCGGCTTCAATTTTGGCTAATTCAGCGCTGTCGGTAATTGGCGCGGCGCGATCGGCAAAGTCTAAATAGGCTTGCAAATACTCCTTAAACGCATCAAACACATGGGTTTGCACCGCCTCATCTTCCTTTGGCCGCGTCCACAAAAAAGCCGGTGAAAAGAACTGGCTGGCCTCAGCGGGGAAATCACCACCCCAGGGCAAATGGGCTTGATATTTCTCGAAAATTGGCATAATTGGCGCGGCATATTTAGCTTGATAGGCAGGATCATCGCGGAACAAAGGCTGCATATCCAACGCGATCAAATGGCCACCGGGCAGCGTCACCAGATCCGCGCCAAAAAACGGCAGGTCATAGTTTAGCTGCGGAAAAATCACAAAATTCAAAACCTGCAACGACTTGCCCCCCTGCACATGGGCCGCCCGAATTTGGCGTAGCTTGGGCGCTTGATAGCCATAGCTGGTGGTCAGGACTTCATATTGATTGCGACCCTTGCCAGTGGTGGCGGACTTGGACTCAAACCCATCTGGAATCGGATAGGGGGAGAGGTCTAAGCGTGCTTGCAACAGCTCGATCGCATAGTCTAAAAAAGGTTGATATAAAGTCATGTAATTAAATTAAAATCATGCAATTAAATTAAAATTAAATCCTAACTACCTGACCCTTAAGCCTTAACTGGTACGGCAGCGATCGCTGGTTCAACTGGTTCAACTTTGGGTACGGCATCCTCAAACAAAAAGCCATAGAGGAACTTTTCTGACCATTCATGGCCAAAATAACTGCTGAATAAACCCGAAGCCGGATCTCGATCGGCACTATATTGATCGTAGTCTTTTTGTGCCTGGGCAATGCAAGTGAGCGAAGCTGGATCATAGTTAGGCGTGGCGGCGGCCAGCATTTGCCAGTAGAGTTCTAAATAGTCTTTGAATGCTTCAAATACCCTGGTGCGAACCGTTTCTGGGTCTGTTTTAGCAAATAGCAAATATTTAGAAAAATACTGATTCGCATCATAGAACTTCATTTCCAAATTCTGCGCCAAATCAGGGTAGCGATCGTGCAGGCTTTTGAGTGGCTTGATGTATTTTTCCAGGTAGTCAGGGTCTTGAAACAACGGCTGGAAGTCCATCACAATCAGGTTTTTCACCTTGCCAAACGAAAGAAAATCAATTCCCAACAGGGGCAAATCATACTGATGGCCAGGATAAATCACACTGTTAAAAATCTGCGCACTCTCACCCGCATCAATGTAGGTATAGCGGGCTTTACGCAACTCTGGACATTCATAACACCAACTGCGAATCGTGGCTGGATTCTTGCCCCGCTTACTAACCTGGCTTTCCAATCCAGACGGAATCGGCCGATCGCGTAACTCAAACCGTTGCCGTAGCGAGACTTCCAGATGGTCTAGAAAAGGTTTATACATCTATACTTATGCATCTATACTTAATACTTACGCATCTACATCTATACAAAAAAAATATTAGTAATTAGGAATTTCATTAATAAGATATTTTAGCAATAGCCCATCTACTAAACATGGACGTAAATTTACCTGTAGGTTACTTTGCATAGAGTAAACTTGATGGATATATAGCTAAATCATGCTATTAATATACGATTTAAGTGATTTCTGATTGCGATCTCATTTAGGCTAAAACAATCCTTTCATCTACCTTTAGCCCACCTTAGATCTGCTTAGCACCAGCCAAACATAGACTAAAGTTTATGGATGCGGCGGAAATATAACATATTGTTAATGAATAGTCTGGTCGATCGCCAAGGAACCCAAATTCGATCGGTGCTGCTAGGTTTACATCGCTCTAATACGCTCTAATACGCTTTCTATAGGCTTTCTATACGCTTGACATATTAGTATAAATTGCCAGGCATTAATAATTCATAACTGTAACGTAATGTCATAAAATAATATTACCGTTTGTTAAATACAGTTCGTTAATAAACACCTTTTAGGATAAGAATTTAAGCTGAGGCTATCTATATAAACCTTATGCTATCAATGACTTCACATGGTTGACTTGATTAGCTTAGCAATTGCTTTGACAGCAACCTGATTTGCCTAAATTTGTTAGTAACCGCTTTACATTCTTGAGATTAAAATTTTTAACTTTTTTCGTTAATTAGGAGATAGGATCTAATGTCTTTTGGACCAGCTTCACGCTTAGGGGTCAGTCGGTTTGATGAAACCCCACTACTTGAATGGGTGCCTGGCCTCTCTGAAGAAGAAGCCGAAACAATTATTTCAGCGGTCTATCGCCAGGTATTGGGCAATGCTTATGTGATGGACAGCGAGCGTCTTGCGGTGCCAGAATCCCAATTCAAGCGCCAAGAATTAAGCGTGCGTGGGTTTGTGCGTGCCGTTGCCAAATCAGAACTCTATCGCTCCCGCTTCTTCACCAGTTGTGCTCGCTATCGGGCGATCGAACTGAACTTCCGCCATCTGCTGGGTCGGGCTCCCTTGGATCTAGAAGAGATGCGGGGACATAGCACGATCCTCGACACAGAAGGATTTGAGGCTGATATTGATTCTTATATTGATAGCGACGAGTATCAAGCTACATTTGGTGAAGATGGCGTGCCCTATATTCGCGGCTACAAAACCGAAGCTTGCACCAGTATGACTCAGTTCACCCACCTGTTCCAGTTAGTACGCGGTTCTGCTAGCAGCAGTCTCAAAGGTGATCTATCGGGCAAGAAGCCGAAACTTAATTCTTTGACCATTCTGGGTACACCTACGGCGGTGATTTCGCCAGCCAGCGATGGAGCCACCTTCAGAAATCCAGCCACGGGTGCTCGCTTTGGTGTTGGTGCCCGCGAACAAGGCAAAGTCTATCGGGTTGAAGTCACAGGCTATCGTGCTAACAAGTTTAGGAAATCTTCCCAGTTCCGCCGTGCTAACCAGGTCTTCTTGGTGCCGTTTGACAAATTGTCCTATGAATATCAGCGCATTCACCGTCAGGGTGGCGTGATCGCTAGCATTACACCTATATAGGTTGTAATAGGTTGATTTAGTTGATTAGTTAGTTCCCTCAACCAGGGGGCTAACTGCTCAGGCGATCGCTGCTCGTTCCAAGTTCGCCTGCACCATCGCCTCTAGATCCGGCTCGGCCAGATAGCGCCGTTCTGAACAATAGGTCATTAAATACACGCCGTTTTGCATTCGCACCGTGCTGACCCGCACCCGAAAGTCATTGGTAATGAACCAGGCACGCTCCTGACCCTGGTTATGGTCATACTCGGTGTCGATCGTGAGGATGCCATCTTGCCCAAACCAATAGCGACTCACCACCGGAATCCGTTCCACATAGCCCTGATTACGCAGTAGCTTTCCTGACTTTCCCGTTTCATCATCGGGCACATCGACCAGAACCGCTGCCTTGTCGGGGTCTGGATCGCCCACGTCTTCTTTGTGTTCCTGCCACATGAACGCCGCGCCGCCCGTTGCGCTACTTTCATCAATGCCCTGGGACTGGCAAATTTCGATTACGCGCTGATCATCCGCCGCCACGGGATTAACATATAACTTCGACTCGCCCGACTCATCCGCCACCGTATCGAAGTGGTGAACGGTACGCTGGGTAAACCAGATCCCGGCGCTTTTATTAAAAAACTCGATCATCGTGGTGGGCTGTGCGATCGCCATTGCTGCTCCTTTTTGCTACTGACCAAGATTGTAGCGAGATCTGGGTAGCTTAAGAATGGAAATAGGGCGATTGCTTAACTGCAAATAGAAATGACTTGATGACTACAGGTTCAACATTTTACAAATTTTATGATTAGTATCCAAACTTACTACATGCCATATCTCTAGCTACTCCATGCGGACTATCATCTGTTGGAATTGAAGTTTCCGCTTCGAGTGATGCGTAAAGCTGCCGCCTACTTGAATCGTAGACAGTAGCTACCTGCCTTTCAACATTTCCAGTTGAACACCAAGATCTGTAAACACTTTCAAAGTATTTAGAGTCAGTAGGACTATTTACATTATTTTTGACTGAGACAATTGTGTACTCAACAATACCCTGCCTTTTATTAATGGATCTAAAGCCATCAGGTCGAGTGTAAACTTCAGAGCTACTAGTTGTACCAACCGGCACAAATCCATTGGCTTGGCTAAATACAGGCAAAGCAATACCAATCACAGTCAAACCAGCAATCAAGCTTGATTTATTCATAATATTTATAGCTATTGATATTCTACAAATACCACAAAGTGATCGGCTTTAGTTTAGTTCTTCGATAAATAAGCGGGAAAAAGTTCTTCCATTGGGATCGTCCCGCCATCCGCGATCTCCTGATCAACCGCCGCCAAAATCTTGCCCCATTGCTGATCCGTAGTAGCAGCTAGCCGACTTTCCCAGGAAAACTCATCAATAGAGCATATACCCCTAGTTTGTCATATTGGGTGTAGGAAGAAGCGATGTGGATTGCTAGGAATCCAGCCGGTAAAAGCGTTGGTGAATTGAAAAAGCTCCTTGAATCTAGTGCTTTCGCCATATAGGCTATCTGCCAGTACCAATTTAAACTTGAATCCCATCCCCTGAAGCGTTTTGATTATCTCTATAGCCAGGGTTGGTTTGCTTTTATGTTCATCTCCTTGCTGCAAACGTCATGTGACAAACTAGGGGTAATCAACTTTAACTTGATTGAGCAAGTGAGCCAATGGCGGAATGATTAGCATAATCCTATTCCTTACTGCGATTCCCACTAATTTATTAAGATGGGAATGAATATCACCATGCCGCTGCTCTAGAGAATGACGAAGCAGCGATCAATATCGGCAACTACTACAAACATTATCTAACAACCGCCAATAATAGTTTAGCGAGCATAACCAGCTTACTAATTAATTAATTCTTTTTAGTTCTGTTTTTTAATTCTTTTCCGATCGCCGTGGTGTAAGTAATACTTCGCCGTCGGCACATAATCATGCTCAGCTAGCTAATCAGCGATTTTACCAGGCCAACCAAACCCATTAAGAACCCCAACGAGTTAGAAAGTAATCACCATGAAAGAAACAACCCCAGCCCGATTGACCAGCACCCAAACCAACGAATTCGCCAATCTCAATCGCAACCATCTTAATTTTGGTGGTCTTTTTAATGGCTTTCCGATTACTAATCCCGATAAAACCCTGCAGACCAGGGGTGGTGGCAAGGGCTTGGAAATTTATACCGAAGCAGCCCGCGATTGCCATTTATCAGCGGTGCTAGAAAAGCGCTATTTATCCGTAATTCGCTTACTCTGGGAAGTGATTCCCGCCAGCGATGAAGCGATCGATCAACAGGCCGCCGAGCTGGTGCGCCAACAACTCCATAACCTGGCGGTGCCTGTTTCTAGCAACTCAACCAGCACCACCCTGAACGTGCGCGGGTTTGATGGCGTATGTCTGGGGCTTTTGGAAGCAATTTATTATGGCTATGCCGTGGCTGAAATCATCTGGCAGCGCCACAATCAGCAAATTATCGCCCATCGGATCAAAATCCACGATCGCCGCCGCTTTACGTTCGTGGCCAACGAAGCCGGAGAGTTCGACCTGCGCTTACTCACCCCGGCAGAGCGAATTAAGGGCGAAGCCGTCCCCGATCGCAAATTCATCGTGCATCAATATGGTAGTGATGATGATAACCCCTGGGGTTGGGGGCTGGGTTCCAAGGTGTTCTGGCCAGTGTTCTTCAAGCGCCAAAACCTGCAATTCTGGCTCACCTTTGCCGAACGCTATGGTTCACCGCTGGCGGTGGGTAAATATCCCCAGGGGACTAGCCAGGATGCCCAACAGGTTTTGCTCGATGCCCTCACCGATATTTCCCAGGGCTATCGCGTGATCATGCCCAAGGAGATGGAAATCAACTTCCAAACTGCTGCCCAGAATGGCTCGATCGCCACCTATGAAAGCCTCTGCAATTTCTGTAATAACGAAATTAGTAAATGTGTACTGGGTGAAACCGGCACTACCGATCAAACTGGTTCGGGCGGTTCCAGAGCCAGGGATTCAGTTGGGAATGAAGTCCGCCTCGAAAAAACCCAGGCCGATGCCGATATTCTCTCCGAAACCCTCAATCGCACCCTCGCCCGCTGGATTACTGAATATAATCTGCCCGCTGCCCGCCCACCGCGCATTCAACGGGTAGTGCGTCAGGCGCAAGACCATGAAAAGCAGGCCAGAGTAGATAAGCTGCTATATGAACAAGGGTTCCGCCGATCGCTAGACAGCATTACGGCTACCTATGGTGAAGGTTATCAATTGGCTAACTAAATAGCTAACTAGACATTGGCGTTAAGTAGCGATCGACGCTTAACCCAGCAACAGGTAGAAATATCTGTAAATAAATATAAACCTTTAGGGCTTTTGTAACTTTAAGCAACAGCCCTAAATCTATATGTCAAGGTATGATTTTATCAAGATATGATTCTATCAAGGCATAATTACTAAGTAATGCGAATCCCACAATCTACCTACTTTTTCCTACAGCCTCCAATCATATTTAGCTCTACCTTTAGATAGATGGGATCTAAACTCAAATCTATCCAAGGAGGCCGACGATCCAGATGCAAGCTACTATCAACAAAATGGAAGACTTAAGGTTTGGCAAAACCAGCAATGTGAGCCTATCGTACTATCGATGGAATAATTTTCCGATTCTGTTAATTAAATTACGCGGCCAAATTGATGCTAGCAATGCAACTGAAATTCGCAATCGCCTTACCGATGAAATTGTTGATGAGCCACCGTTGGTTTTATTTGATATGCAAGCGGTGACAATGATGGATAGCACTGGCATTGGGGCGCTGGCGCTAGCTTTTAATCTGGCTAAGTTCTTCGGTGGTAAGATCGCTGTTTGTGCGCTGCAACACCAGCCCAGTATGCTATTTGAGATCACGAATATGCATAAAATTTTGTATATCTATGATACCCGTGAAGAATTTGAAGCAGCGATCCCCCAGTTGCTAGAACTGCCCTAGGTCGATCGCTAATCGTTCAAAGGCTATTAATCCTCACGCCGGAATCCGCTGCAACTCCACATCATAAAAACAACCCACTTCGTCGGGTACAGTCACCTGATAGGTGTTTTCACTATCTAAATCGATTAAGGTCGCCTCACCATCACTGATCGACTGCGGCAAGTGGGTGATTTGGGGCGATCGAAATTCTGGTGTAACAATCAAAATACCCGCCTGGATCGTTTCAGGGCTAATGCGGCAATGGCAAGCAAGGAGTCCTGCGGTTTGCAGGAGAGAGGTATACATGGTTCGCGGCTCTCTATGACAAGTTTTATCTGGCTATCTTGAGGATGTTTATTGGCTAATTCCAGCTATTCCATCAGGTCAGGTATATATATGTAATGTTTAACTGGTGATTATTGATGCCGAATCGATGTGTGATTGTACCTTAAGAACGCCACATTTAAACATTAATTTCAAATTAAATGCAAGGCTTAAATTTATAGAGCTAGCTGAGAACGGTCAACTAAACAAAGCAACACTCCAGCATCGCAAAGAATCATAGGTAAAATAGAAGCACAATTCCTTACCTCAGTAAGTCAGTGAGGCCATCATGACTGCCCATACCCTCAACCTCGAATCAGTTATAGAACTGAGTGATGAACAGTTTTATCAACTATGTCGCCGCAATCCTGACCTGCGATTCGAGCGCAGCGCCACCGGAGATTTAATCATTATGTCCCCCACTGGCATTGAAACAAGTGAAAATAATATTGAGCTAGGCGCAAACCTGGTGATTTGGAATCGTAAAACTAAATTGGGTCATTGCTTTGATTCCAATGGTGGGTTTACTCTGCCGAATGGGGCGATTCGTGCCCCGGATATGAGTTGGATTCGTAACGATCGCTATGAGTCCCTTGGTAAAGCTGAACGCACGAAGTTTGCTAAAATTTGTCCCGATTTCGTGATGGAGTTGATGTCACCCAGTGATGTGCTGAAAGTGATGCAAGCGAAGCTGATTGAATATATCGAGAATGGGGCAAAGCTGGGCTGGTTGATTAATCCAGAGGCCAAGCAAGTAGAAATCTATCGCCCTGGTAGAGATAAAGAATTATTAGCAATGCCCCAAACCCTGAGCGGTGAAGCAATATTACCAGGGTTTGAGTTGGATTTAGATTTTATCTGGGAGGAATAAAAATCATGATCGCACCTGTGACTGCTCAAGTAACCAAAAAGTTATTCACCGTTGATGAGTATTACCGCATTTACCAGGCCGGGGTAATCAGTGATCACGATCGGGTGGAATTAATCGCCGGAGAGATTGTTTATATGTCGCCAGTTGGAACTAAGCATGCTACCTGTGTCGATCGGCTCAACCACATCTTAATGAGCCAGTTAATTGACCGAATCCAACTACGGGTGCAAAGCTCGATTCAACTGCCGCCCAATTCCCAACCCCAGCCGGATCTAGCCCTGCTCAAGCGAAAAGCGGATTTCTATATTTCTGCTCATCCCACCCCAGCGGATATTTATCTATTAATCGAAGTGGCGGATAGCTCGCTGGCGTTCGATCGCAATGTCAAAATGCCGATGTATGCAGCGGCGGGAATTTTAGAAGTCTGGTTGGTGGATATTGAAGCGCAGTGTATTGAAGTTTATTGGCTGGCTACTGGCGATCGCTATGGCTCATCTCAGATTTACAGAGCCGGAGAGAGTATTAGTTTGCAGGCTTTCCCCGATGTGCAAGTTCCCGTGGTGGCTGTTTTTCCAGTTGAGCAAAAATAATTCGATGATTTGCGCCATAACCCCAGTCTACGATAAAATTCTTGGCCAATCGCACCAATCCAACACCAACCAAGCACTCCAGGGCTTACACTAGGTAAAACTTACAACCGACCCACCCCCACCTAGATGTCTAACCCTGCTGACATAAAAATCACTCAGACCGCCGAAACGACTGAGATAGCGATCGCCGCCGACCTGAACGAATTTCCCACCCAATTCGATGTAATCATTGTGGGTAGTGGTGCCGCCGGACTCTATGCAGCGTTGCGATTGCCAGCCCATCTCAAAATTGGCCTAATTACCAAAGACAAGCTGAAATATGGTTCCAGCAGTTGGGCACAGGGGGGAATTGCCGCCGCGATCGCTCCCACTGATTCCGCCGCATTGCACTACGAAGACACGATCAAAGCCGGAGTAGGTCTGTGTGATCCCGATGCAGTCAGGTTTTTGGTAGAAACCGCACCGGAGGCGATCGATTCGCTGTTGAAACTGGGCGTAGCCTTCGATCGGCATGGGAAAGACCTGGCGATGACCTTGGAAGCCGCCCATTCCCGCCCCAGGGTATTGCATTCCGCCGACACCACCGGTAAAGCCGTTGTGACCGTGCTGATTGAACGAGTCCTGGAACGCACCAATATTCAAGTCATCACCCAGGCATTGGTATTGAGGCTATGGCAAAACGAGCAAACCAAACGCTGTCAGGGAGTATGTTTGCTATATCGCAATCAAATTCATTGGTTAGCTGCCGGGGCGGTGATTCTGGCCACGGGCGGTGGCGGTCAAGTCTATGCCCAAACCACTAATCCAACTGTGAGTGTGGGGGATGGGGTGGCGATCGCCTGGCGGGCTGGTGCTAAGTTGCGAGATTTAGAATTCGTGCAATTTCATCCTACGGCTTTGCATAAAGAGAACGCGCCACATTTTTTGATTAGCGAAGCAGTGCGGGGTGAAGGAGCGCATTTAGTTGATGAAAAGGGCGATCGCTTTGCGTTTAATTATGATCCAGCCGGAGAACTGGCTCCCCGTGATGTGGTGAGTCGGGCGATCTTCCAGCATTTATTGAAGACAAATCTCAAAATGAACCTAGCCAACCATTCCCAAAAAGATACGGCAAGCAATCCCAACCAGGCGATCGAGAATGTTTATCTAGACCTGCGCCCCATTCCCACCGAGACAATTAACCGCCGCTTCCCGCAAATCATTCAAGTCTGCCAGAAATATGCCATTGATGTATTTACCACGCCAATTCCAGTTGCACCAGCAAACCATTACTGGATGGGTGGTGTGGCCGTGGATTTAAATAGCCAAACTTCAATCCCTGGCCTCTATGCGATCGGCGAGGTGGCCAGCACAGGCGTACATGGCGCGAATCGATTGGCGAGTAATTCGCTGCTGGAATGCCTGGTATTTGCGGCTACGTTGGCGCAGCTCGAACCGGATTTAACTATTAATTCTATTAATTTTAAGCAACCTCCTATTCAACCCGAAGACCAAACCCGCCAAATAGACACCAGCAATTGGCCAGCAGAAATAGAAATAATTAAAACCATCCGCCAAGAACTACCCCAACTGATGTGGCGGAGTGCGGCGATCAGTCGGGAATCTGATGTTTTATCGATCGCCCTAGAGCAAGTAAAAGAATGGCGATCGCAATTGACTAATTTAAGCATCTATCAATTTATCAATCATTTACAGCCAGAGGAATCCAACCAATTTACTAATTCCCTTACTAGTCCCTTTGCTAATTCGCAAGCGGAGCAATATTTGCGGCAAGCGATCGAAGTGATGAATTTATTAGACGTGAGTTATTTAATTCTGCGCAGTGCCCTGTTTAGAACCGAAAGCCGAGGTGGGCACTATCGCCAGGATTTCCCTGAGACCCAAGAGCAATGGCGGGTGCATACAATAGTACAGGGCGATCGGCTTACTACCAGCCCAATCCATCCAATTCAATGAGCGAGAGTGATTAAGCGTAGATAGGCTGCAAACTCAAATGGAAGAACTCAACCTCCAACTCAAAGCCGAACTGAGCCAATATGATGGGCGATCGAAACCATTCTTAATGGCGATCGTAAACCAGTTCGCCACCGAGCCAGGTTATTTAGATCGCCTAATTAGTTTATTAGAACAAGCCGAGCATAACCTAAATGATGCAGCCACCTGGTTAATTAAGCATCACTTAGAGAATGGTAATAATATCTCTGAAACACAGATAAAGAGATTATTACAGCAGCTTGAACACCTTACTTCCTGGAGCGCCCAATTACACCTCTGTCAATCACTTCGCCATTTGCCAATTTCCCTTGCACAAACTGAGTCGCTACACCAATGGTTAACTCCCTTACTAAGCCATAAACGCCCATTCCTGCGCACCTGGTCACTGGATGCGTTATGTTATCTAGCGGAGATTAATCCCGACCTAGAACCGCAGGCTAATCAAGCCTTGGCCAAGGCGATCGATGATCCAGCAGCATCAGTTCGCGCCAGAGCCAGAAATCTCCATCAGTAATGTTATAGAGGCGATCATCCCTCCAATTGCCTTTCCAAAACAAGTTGGATCGCCGTATCCAGTAATTCGTTCTCGTTGCAACCCAAAGCAATACCACTGATATATTTTTCCCACACCCAAATTAGCTCCTGATGCACAAATGCAGGCAATCGAGCATCACTTTTCAATATACTGATTGCCAATTGGATTTGCTGATGGTTATACATATTCTGAATTGAGCCCCCGCCCAGTCTTTGAAAAAATTAAATTATTTTCTATAGACAAATTTAGCATTTCATGATCCAGAATGAGCCAGTTATTGCTAAAACCGCATATAGATACTGCATTATCTACATATTCAATCTGTCAATCTGTAGTGACTTCATAGCTAATCGGTTGAGGTTTTGGTTTGGATAGAATGCCCATTGTTTAGAGGCAAGCTCACTTCGATTATCCTCTTTGTGAAATGTCAATCACCATTTGCTCGCCACAGAGCCACATAATCGGCTCCAGATGCTGCTACTCCAATAGAAATAGTAATAATCACTGATTCGGTTATCCCACTTCCACAAACCATCAGGTCAATATTAAGATATGTATATTGAGCTTTACAAAAAGTTGCACAAACGAAATAAGCAGTGTCTTTGATAGTTATTTTACTGATTCGGGGATGGTTCTGTGGAATCAGTTAGCAACTGCTTCATGGCCTCTAAGCACTATGTCCCACTATGTCCCACTATGTCCCTTTGGTTATCTAACTAAACTAGCCACCCTGGACTACCTGCAATGCTCGGTTGGACATATTTAGACAGATGCAAATAAACCCATGCAAGTATCAATTTTGAGCTCTCAAACACCACCATAGATCCAAAGGTTGCGTCATGAAGAGTCAATGGAAAGTATTACTAATAAAGCTAACTGCGTGGGCAGCCTTGGAAATTGCTTTCAACTTGGTTGGGGTTGATACTATTGCTGACTATAGTGAGTTCATCTTCAACTGCACGCAAGTGATCGATGTTTACAAAAACGACTTAATTTAAAACTTTCGTGATTTAAAACTTTTGTGCGCAAAGCTTTTAGCGGAGTCTGGGCTAGAGCTTGAGGCAGTTATGAGGTTAGGAGGCAGTAACTTTGAGCCGATCGGCAGGGAGATTATATTTAGCCTCGCTTAGCCTCACTCAGCCTGGCTTACTCCACCTGTTTCACTTATTGCACTTATGCCATAATTTAAGCATAAACCAGCCACCTAATTGGAAGCAGGAAGCCCACCTATGACCTTAGTTACCAAAAATCAACCTCCTATTACTCAAGCTGATATTGATTTAGCCCATCATGCTCATCAGCTTCTGGCCGCCCGATTAGAGGCAGGTGAACCATTACCATCAGCAATGTTGAGCCTAGGTCAAGAATCGATCGAATTACCAGCCGCCACAATCGCCATGCTGGAGCAGTTGTTAGAAGCGATCGCCCAGGGCAAAAGTGTCTATATCATTCCTGAACATGCGGAACTGAGTACCTTTGAAGCCGCCGATCTGCTCAACGTCTCGCGTCCTTATTTGATTAAGCTGCTCAATGCGGGTGAAATCCCCTATCACAAGGTGGGCAGTCATCGCCGGATCAAGATGAAAAATTTGAGCGCGTATAAAGACAAAGACGACGCGGAGAGAGCACAGGCTATAAAACAACTTATTGCGGAAGATCAAAAGTATGGCTTGGTGGGATATTAACTATAAGTCATGATTCGAGATATGGCGATCCTTGATGCAAATATCCTTTTCTCTGGGCCAATGCGATATATGTTTGTGGAATTGGCACTTACCGCTGGCTTTTTCCAAGTGAAATGGACAGAAGATATTCACCGCGAATGGATAAAAAATCTTCTCAAAAAGAGACCTGATTTAGATCGTAATTATCTTGAGAAAACCCGCCAACTCATGAACAATAAAGTTCGTGATTGCTTAGTATTTGATTATGAACCAATAATCCCGACCCTGAATCTGCCCGATCCCAATGATCGACATGTATTGGCAGCGGCGATCGCAGGTGATTGCAATGTAATTGTCACCAAAAACCTAAAAGATTTTCCAGCTCAGCTTCTTGCTCAATATGGAATTAGGGCAGAACATCCAGATAGTTTTTTATGTGAACATCTAGCATTAGAGACAGCGCTCTTTTGTCAATGCACTAAAAAAATCCGCACCGAGTATTATCAAAATCCACCCTATTCTGTGTCAGAGTATTTAGCAATTCTTAAAAAACAGGGGCTAATTCAACTGGTTTCTGCTCTAGAGCGATTGACTGAACTGATTTAATTGAGGCGTAAATTATTAATTCCTAGCCCACCAGATTCAAAAAGCGACGTGGATCGCCTTCGGGCAATGGCTTTTCGCTTGACTTGCGTTGATAGAGCAATTCCAATGCCGATTGCCAATCCTGTTGGTGGCCAGCGGCTGAATTACCAAACAACTGGGGTAGCTGCTGCTGCACAAACCAGGCTCTGGCGCGTACTGCCAGGCTCTCATCTTCCTTGCCGATCGCTACGACACATTCACAAATCTGCGATCGACTGGCTTCTTGTGCACCATCCATCGCCATCAACAAGCCCTGTAAACCAACTATCGCCGCATAGCGCACAATCCATTCTGAGTCTGTGGTTACCTTCAACAAAGCCACCAGCGTTTGCGATTGAGCCGGAGCGATCGCCTCGATGGGTAGCAAATGCCAATTAATCTTACCTAAACCTCTGGCCGCTGCCCGCCGCACACTAAGGGCAATATCTTCCACCGCCGATTCCAGTAAAATATCCAGGGCGCGAGGATCGCCAATTCCAGCCAAAGCCCTGACTGCCCAAGCCCTAGCCCCATAATTATGAGCATCCAGTTGTTCTAGCAAAGCATCTACGCAAAGCGGCCCAATTCTAATCAAGCCATCTACTGCTGCCACCGCCGCACCAGGATTATTAAACCCCAGCACCTCAATCAAAGTGGGAATCGCTACAGGGTCGCCGATCGCGGCGAGGTCTTCTACCGCAGTGAGCAGACTATCAGAGGAAGTTGCCTTTACCACTGCCTGGATTAATGCCGAAACCTGGGTATCTGTAGTCATAGGGCTTTATTGCTTAGGATTTTATTGTTTAGGATTTAAACTAATTTGCGAACTGGCAATTATTTAGTTTTGCTTTTGTTGGTTATGCTAGGGAACAATCGCGGTAGTTGATGAGTAGATGTTGATGATTAGGTGCTTCAAGGTTAATTTGCAGATTGAGCCAATAATTAGCCAATAATTAAGCCAGCGCTACAGCAACTCATCCATAAATCGCATCACCTGTGCCATTTCCTCTGACACGGGAAGCAAAGGATCAGAGTGAGAATTAGCTTGCATCTTGCTTTGGGCGTGGTTATGCTCAATTTGCTTCTCTAGCAGGCCTTTGAGGGAAATTAATTTAAGGCTATTTTCGGCCAGGGTTGCCGCGATCGCTGGGGCGGCATTGAAATAACCGATCGCGCCGACATCTGCCAGAGCGGTGCGGCGAATTTGCAATTCATCATGCTGCAAACCCTCAATCAACATATCGCCATATTGATTTGCGGAGGCGGGATTCTCACCCAACAAGGTCAACTGATACATTGCCCGTGCTGCGGCAAACTTAACCCGCTCTATTTCATGGCTCAGAAATGGTTCAATCATCGGGATCGCCTCGACTGCACCCAATGTGCCCAGGGCTTCGAGGATCGCATCATAGGGTTGAGCCAGGTCTTTCTTTTCGGGGGCTGGTAATGTACCGGGGATTTGATTAGCCAAGAGTTTTTGCAAGGCCTCCAGGCAACTACGATCGCCCAGCATTTCCAACGATTGCGCCGCCGCTTCGCGCACATAAAAGTCAGCACAACCAAGGCTCTCAATCAAGGGTTGCACCGCTTTGGGATTGTTGATTTTGCCCAGAGCCCTAGCCGCATTCCGCCGCATCGGATAGCCACCTGCACTGGTGCGATCGTCTTCGTCATCCAGAGCCGCGATCAGCAAGTCCACCGCGATCGGGTCATCAACGCGAAATCGACCCAACCACCAGGCCGAATAGACCCGCAAACCCAGGTCATCGCCTTGCAGGTTGGCGATCGCCTTGGCAATGGTGAGGTTACCATCATTAGTAATGGGTGCCGATTGTGCTTGCTTTTCTTCCAAACGCCTGGGCTCAGTAGATAACACCAATTTTTTTATGTTTACTTATTCTATGTTTTTATACAGGGGTTTTTATACAGGTTTGATTAAATAGTTAAATTTAAATAGTTCAATATTGAATAGATATAGATACTGAATAAATATAAATATAAATATTTAGAGCTGGTGATTGCTTAAAAATCGCTTTGCTCTTGAAAGGATTGATAATCAAAAAGGTCCTAATTCTAATCAATAATCAAGATCAATAATTGAGATCAATAATCGAGAAATAATTGTTAACTTATGGTTATTTTAGTTAACTCAAAAGATCGATGAATAGGATTTTATTAATTCTACTAATTCTTAATAATGTGATGTTAAGAAGAGCCTACACCAGAGGGGAGACCCAACTCAACTGATAAGAAGAATTGTAAACAAAACGTTACCCGATCGCCCCAAACTATATTTAAATTTCTATTCAAACCATAGATTCAAACAGCTTTTTGAATATTAATTAATCAATCAGTGGTTAGGTTGCATCTGGATCTATGCTGGCTTATATCTTTTATCTGTAACGATCGCATCGGCGCAAGATTCAGTCGGGGCGATTGCCAAGCCTTAATCACGTTTTGATCACGTTTTAATCACGTTTTAATACCGAAGGCAGGGGGAACTAAAGTTGAAAATATATTACTTATAGTAATTGCTTTGCCAACAAGTTATTAGTTTTACTAATGAATTGGTTTAGGAATTGACATTTTACAAATCATGTGGAACAGAGCAAAAATAAAGAGTATCGGAATTAAACCGTAGTTATCAAACTTGTTGGAGATACTACTTATGGCTGCACTCACCCAAACTCACCAGGCTCAAATTCGTCAACGTTTAACGATCCAAACGATCGATATTGATGTGAATACAACGGCCATTCGTTCCCTTGATTGGGACCGCGATCGCTTTGATATTGAGTTTGGTTTGCGCAACGGTACTACCTATAACTCTTTTTTGATTCAAGGTGAAAAGACTGCCCTGATTGACACATCCCATCGTAAGTTTGAGCAGTTATATTTAGATGCCCTAAAAGGATTAATAGATTTAAATACGATCGATTATTTGATCGTTAGCCATACGGAACCGGATCACAGCGCATTGGTAAAGGATTTGCTGAGTTTAGCGCCTGACATTGTGATTGTGGGAGCAAAGGTAGCGCTCCAGTTCCTAGAAAATATGGTGCATCAGCCATTTCAATCTTTGCGGGTAAAAAGTGGCGATCGCCTTGATTTGGGCAATGGACATATGCTGGAATTTGTCTCGGCTCCGAATTTACATTGGCCAGATACAATTTTTAGCTATGACCATCAAACAGGCATTCTATATACCTGTGATGTATTTGGCATGCACTATTGCGATGACCATACCTATGATCAAGATTCCAGTTTGCTGAAAGAGGATTTTCGCTATTACTATGATTGCCTGATGGGGCCAAATGCTCGGTCGGTGTTGGCAGCGCTCAAGCGGATTGACAAACTTGAAATTAAGCTGATTGCCACCGGGCACGGGCCACTGTTGCGGTATGAACTGCCGGAATGGGTTGAAAGTTATCGCACCTGGAGTTTGGAACAGGCTAAAAATAATGCCTTTGTGGTGTTCTTCTATTGTGAAGATTATGGTTATAGCAGCCACCTGGTCAGGTCGATCGCCCATGGCATCACCCGCAGCGGTATTCAAGTGGAATTAGTAGATTTAGAACATACCCCCCACCACGAACTACGCGAATGGGTTGCGGAGGCAAAAGGCTTGGTAGTAGGGATGCCGCCCCAATCTTCTCTTGCTGCCCAAACAGCGTTGGGAATAATTTTAGCTGCTGCCCACCAAAAACAGGCGATCGGCCTATTTGAAGCAGGCGGCGGTGAAGACGAACCAATCTATCCGCTCCGCAACAAGTTTCAAGAAATTGGCCTCAAGGAAGCTTTTCCACCGATCGTGATTAAAGAAGCGCCATCCGCCAAAATAGAGAAACTTTGCGATGAAGCGGGAACTGATCTAGGGCAGTGGTTAACTCAAGATCGCACCAGCAAAAAAACGATGGCAAGTGATACAGAGCTAGAGAAAGCCTTAGGACGAATTAGTAGTGGGCTTTACCTAATCACTGCTACAAAAGGGGATGTTTCCAGTGCGATGCTGGCTTCTTGGATTACTCAGGCCAGTTCTAGTCCCCTGGGCGTGGCGATTGCGGTGGCGAAAGATCGGGCGATCGAATCGTTGATGCAGGTGGGCGATCGCTTTGTGCTCAATGTGCTAGAGGAAAACAACCATCAAGCGATCATGAAGCATTTTCTTAAGCGTTTCCCACCGGGAGCCGATCGCTTTGCTGGCATCAAAACCTATGCGGCCAAGAATAACTGTCCTATCCTTGCAGATGCTCTTGCCTATATGGAATGTGAAGTTTCTAGCCGGATGGACTGTGGCGATCACTGGATTATCTACAGCATCGTAGAAACTGGACGAGTGGCCAATCTCGATGCCCTGACTGCTGTCCACCATCGCAAAATTGGCAGTCAATACTAATTCCTGGTTTCTTTCATCAGCTTTTACAAGCAAATTAATTTATATCTCATTCCCTAAACTCAGGGTATTTTTCCTGCTATGCATAAATCTACTGGCAATTCGCTTAGCGATTCATCCATCTCTGCTTACGAACTCAATCTTGGCCGGGTGGTACGAAGTTTGGAATTCATCCAAGATTTGATTGTGATTTCTCTCTGTATCGGTCTGTTCAGCTTCATGGTGCTCGAAGTAAGGGATATGTTTATGTCCTTGCTGCCGCCGATCGATTTTCACAGTGTGACCGCCGATATTCTGTTTTTGCTGATTTTGGTGGAATTATTCCGCCTCTTGATTATTTATCTGCAAGAGCAGCGGATTTCGATCGGGGTGGCGGTGGAAGTCTCGATTGTGTCTGTGTTGCGCGAAGTGATCGTTAGAGGTGTGTTGGAAACGAGCTGGACGCAAGTATTGGCAGCCTGCGCCTTCTTGGTGGTGCTCAGCCTTCTTTTATTAGTAAGGGTATGGTTGCCACCTACCTTTGAGGGCATCGATCCAGAGAAGAAAATTGCCCAACGTTACCGAGAACAAGTGCACCAGAAACCTGTTTCTGCCAATAACCATCACTGATCTAGTGATCTAGTGATCCTGTGGCCTTGCTATCTCGATCTATTTTGATATTTTTTGACCTACCAGATGAGGTTATGTGATTATGTCCTCGACTCAAACAGTTTCCACACGTCCTAGAGATGTACAAGTAGCGGAAATTGCGCCAAACACGCTGATTTTACGATCGCGCACTTGGGATCGCCTCAAGTTTGAGGTTGAATATTCCCGCCAGCAGGGAACGACTGCTAATTCTTATCTGCTGCGTGGCGATCGGCAAATCTTGATTGATCCACCAGGGGAGTCTTTTACCGACATTTACCTGGCAGAATTGCAACAACATCTAGATCTCAGAACCCTAGATTATGTGATTCTCAGCCATGTCAATCCCAATCGGGCAGTCACGCTCCAGGTATTAATGCAAAAAGCACCCCAGGCAACGATCATCTGCTCTCGACCTGGAGAAAATTTCCTGAAGGCTACGTTTCTGGCCTGGACACCGAATATTCAAACGGTACGTTCCACCCTCACCCTTGATTTTGGGCAATCGCATCCGTTAGTTTTTGTGACTGTTCCTACGCCCCGCTGGCCTGATGGTCTATGTACATACGATCCAGCCACCCAGATTCTCTATACCGATAAGTTGTTTGGCGCTCATATTTGTAATGAGGCCGTGTTTGATCAAGACTGGAAAGCGCTCGATCGGGATCGCCGGTATTATTTTGACTGCCTCCATGCTCCTCAGGCCAAACAGGTAGAAACCGCCCTAGAGAAACTCGGCAATTTACCCGCCAAGATCTATGCTCCAGGCCATGGCCCGGTGGTGCGCTACAGTCTGAGTCGGTTTGTCTATGATTACCGTCAATGGTGTGACCAACAGCAATCCCAAGAGTTGAGTGTGGCTCTACTCTATGCTTCTGCCTATGGGAATACCGCAGTTTTAGCCAACGCGATCGCCGAAGGCTTGGTTGCCAGCGGTGTCCAGGTGAATACGATCAATTGTGAATCAGCGGAGCCCACCGAAATTATGCAGGCGGTAGAAGCCTGTGATGGTTTTATGATCGGTTCTCCGACCCTAGGCGGCCATGCTCCAACCCAGATCCAAACGGCACTGGGAATCGTCCTGTCGGCAGCGGCGAAAACTAAACTGGCAGGAGTGTTCGGTTCCTATGGCTGGAGTGGCGAGGCGATCGACCTGTTGGAAGGCAAACTGCGCGATGCCAATTATCGGTTTGGGTTCCAGCCGATCCGGGTGAAATTTAGTCCTACCGAGTCAGTTTTACAAGAATGCCAAGCAGCTGGTAGCCAGTTCGCCCAAACCCTGAAGGAAAATAAAAAGCTCCGATCGCCCCGTTTGGTGGTCGCCCGACCCAAGCATAATCGTACTGCCCAGGCAGTCAGCCGGATTATTGGTTCTCTTTGTGTACTGACTACCCGTGATGACGAGAGCCACCGGGGGATTCTAACCTCTTCTGTTTCCCAGGCTAGTTTCAATCCACCTGGCCTAGTGGTTGCGATTGCCGATGATCAAAATGCTGATTTGATTGACGATCCTGGCGATAAATTTATCTTGAATATCCTTAAGGAAGGTCGTAATGTGCGTCGCTATTTCTCACGCCATAGTACCCTTGGTGATAATCCCTTTGCCAGCCTCCCCACGAACATCGGCGAGAATGGCTGTCTTGTGTTGGAGCAAGCCTTGTCCTATTTAGAATGTACGGTGCAGCAAGCGATGAAATGTGGCGATCGCTATTTAGTTTATGCCACGGTCGATCGGGGGCAAATGCTGGAAAATGAGGGCGTAACAGCAATTGAGCAGCATAAATCAGGAACTTGAATCATTCACTTTATCCAAACTACTGACAGAATGCTGACAAACTACTGACAGAGTGCTGACAGAGTGTCCTTTAAAAAGGCATCGCTGATCGCATCCACAGTAACCACCTTTTACCTTTACCTTTTTTAACTGCGCCCATTATACCAACCCTGCTTCTGTCATCGCTCTAGCTAGCTCTGCGCTTAGATTTAACCCCTGCTGGCGTAAATAATCAAAATCAAATTGATTAAACAATCTTCTCCAGCGCCGCTGCTAAGTTCGCCACGGTGCGATCGACAGCCTTCAGCTTATCCAGACCAAACAAGCCAATCCGAAAGGTTTGGAAGCTCTCTGGTTCATCACATCGGAGCGGAACGCCTGCCGCCACCTGTACCCCTGCCGCCATAAACTGCTTCGTGATGCCTGAATCTTGGCAATAGCTGACCACCACACTAGGAGCCAGATATCCCGCCGCCGCCACACTCTTGAAGCCCTTGCTGGCCAACAGTTGCCGCACCCGATCGCCTAGTTCCTGTTGTTTGCTGTGTGCCTGTTCAAACCCAAATGCTGCCGTTTCCGCCATCACCCCATCCAAAAACTTAAGGCCATCGGTGGGCATCGTGGCATGGTAGGCATGGCCGCCATTCTCATAGGCATGCATAATTTGCAACCACTTCTTTAAATCGCAGGCGAAGCTGCTGCTCTCTGTCGTTTCGATTCGTTGGCTGGCCAATTCACTCAGCATCACCAATCCAGCGCAGGGAGTACCGCTCCAGCCCTTTTGCGGCGCAGATATTAATACATCTACACCCAGCCGTGCCATATTCACCCAGATCGCGCCAGAGGCCACGCAATCGAGCACCAACAAACCACCTACGGCGTGAACAGCTTCTGCCACTGCCTGGATATAATCATTGGGCAGAATGATGCCAGCGGAAGTCTCTACGTGGGGTGCGAATACTACATCTGGCTTTTCAGTTTTGATGGTGGCGATGACCGCATCGATCGCTGCCGGGGCAAAGGCGGGCTGCTCTGCTTCCTCGATCGTTTGTGCCTTCAACACGATCGCTGCTGCCGGGATTTTGCCAGTTTCCAAAATCTGCGTCCAGCGGAAACTAAACCAACCATTGCGAATCACCAGGCATTTTTTGCCCGTTGCGAACTGCCGCGCTACTGCCTCCATGCCGAAGGTGCCACCACCGGGCACGATCGCCACCGCCTGAGCAGCATATACCTGCTTGAGCGTAGCAGAAATGTCTTTCATCACGCCCTGGAACTGCTGGGACATGTGGTTAACGGAGCGATCGCTAAATACCACTGAATATTCGAGCAAACCATCGGGGTCAACGTGGGAGAGCAAGCCTGGCATAGGATTCCTTATGGTTAAATATTTAACTAAAACTGCTTGATTAATTACATCGAGCTTTCTGATCTTAACGGTTTACAGTGAATTTCGGATCGGCGATCGACAACATTGACCATAGGCAAGGCTGGCTTTCAATTAAAGCAAAATAATAATTAAGCCGATCGCAACTGCTCTTGGTAAGCAAGCACCGCCTCGAACTGCTGATCTGGCTTCACATAACTGGCCAGCAGCTTTAGATCGCAATTGGGTAATAATTTACTAGTTGTTAGTAGTTCATAACCGCTGAATAGCTCGATATCATCCTTACTTTCCTTTTTATCAGGATTATCAGGATTATCAGGGCTTTCTGTCCGTAAATGATAAATCTTAAATTGTGCCGCTTCCCACACTATGCATAGTGCCATTCCGTACATCCTCTATCCCTGGCACATAGAAACCTGCTGATTTTAAGCGCTCTACCAGTAGATCTAGTTCAGTTAGGGAAATGGAAATTACCACATCCAGATCACGGGTACTCCGGGGTTCGCCATAGGCAGAAGCGGCAATTCCGTTAGTGATGTAGTGGGGAATTGCCAATGTCGTTAAAATTTCCTGTAATTGCAAGGCCAGAGTAATCGAGTCTTGAATCCAACTCATGGCATTTCCTTGAGGCACGAAGCCACCTGGGACATCATCACCTAAAAAAGCCTGGGCTAGTTTTTGAGCCAGTTGAGCTTTAGACCAATGAGGTTGGTTCTGCTGCCATCCCGCCAAACATAGCTGGCGAATCGACTGGGTCAGCCCTGCACTCATCTTTAAGCGATCGCTATTGGTGCGTTGTCGCAACAGCGCAAATTCAAACTGATCGGTAATCGGACTGGTATCAGTTGCCTGGGGTCGATAGTTGGCTGGCATGACCATTTAACCATTTAGACATTTAGACATTTTTGCCAAAAACTACCAATCGCTGTCTTCCTGGCGTTCCAGTTGGGCGATCGCTACTTTGGCCAAAACCCGAATTACATTCTCTTCATCTGCCAACAATGGCTTGAGTGGTGCCAATGCTGCTTGATCGCCAATTTTGCCCAAGGAATTGATCGCCGCCTTGCGCACATCCAAATCGCTATCATTCAGTGCCAGAATTAAATTTGACACTGCTGGGGGATAATTAATTTGACCCAAAACCGCTGCTGCCTCGGTGCGAATCAATGGTTCGGGATCGGTGAGTGCAGCAACTAATAAGCTACAGGATTTCTCGTCTGCTTGCTCCTGCGCCACCTTGCCGATCGCGCCAATCACCGCACAGCGCACATCCAACGAAGCCGAATCCAGCGCTTGATATAAATATGCCGTGGCCTCGGAGCCAATGAAAGCCAATGCCCAGGCCGCATGTCCTTTGGTCTCTTGGGGAATGCTCTGATCGGCCAGAATTTCCAACAGGGCTGGCACCGAAGCTTCACCGGTTCTGGCCAGAGCCCCCGCCGAAGAACCTTTTACGACCGTATCTTCATCATTGAGAAACGAATGAATCAAAGTTGGCACCGCAGTGGGATCGGCGATCAGGGTCAGGGTTTTGGCTGCGGCTCGTCGCACCACCACATTCTCATGGCTGCTCAGCGCGGTTAACAAATAAGGTGTCGCGGCTTCACCCGTATCACCCAGGGTTTCTGCAAACCGCAATCGCATCAGTCCGCGCGTGTCGCCCAGTCCTTCGACCAATTGCTGCATCACCGCCGCATTCGTGTCGTCGAAGGTGCCCATTGAAATTTGGTCATTCACCCGCGTCACCAGCTCATCATTAGCGCTGTGGATCGCCGTTAGGTTAGTGGGATCAGCGGCATCGATCGAATTAGTTGAATTAGTTGAATTAGTTGAATTAGTTGAGTTACTCATCACCAGTTCTTATGCTAATTAGCCCATTAATCCTAATTACCACTGCTAGCGGTTTCCAGGCGTTGGCGCAGTGCTTCCAGGTTGGCATCAATTTGCGCCAGACTGGGTTCCAGGTTTGCCATGGTTTGCTTTTTAGTGATCTTGGCCTTTTGTGCCATTTTCATGGTGTCAGCAACCAATCGCTGCCGGTATTGTTCTAGTTCACCAATGATTTCGGTTAGTTCTTCAATTGTGGCTGAATCAGCAGATTGCAGGTTGGGAGTATTAGTCATAACTTCTTATCTTTTTATCTTTATAGTCTCTTATTTATAGTCTCTATTATCTATATGCTCTATTTAAGGCTAAGCGCCATTTTCTCACATTTGCGGGCGGCAACGATCGCACCCATCAACTGGAATTAACCGCATCAAAACCCAGCCAAATCCAAGCTTAATGGTTAGATTTGGTCGATCGATTATTTGTAACGGAACATTAAGCTAAACTGGCCTGTTAATCCTTACAAATGGCTAAAACCAGTCAATATCCATGAACTACCTATAAAGGTAACGAAGTGTTGCGTGATTTTGTTACTGTTTGTAAACAATCGATCAACAAAGCGCTCGTTATAGGATAAAAATTGAAGAGAGGTTAACGTATTTAACCAACAGCTTTTTGAAAAAGTGCTAGTGCAATCGAATATTTCTAGTTGCTCAGTGTTTACTCAATATTTGCTCAGTCAACTTGAATTATTAGATTTAGCTAGCTAGTTAAATTCTTAAGGTACTTTATTGAATTACTTGATCTCAAGGTTTGAATAAAGTGCTATTTAAATCCACTCCCAGAATATTCTTGATTTACGGATCGTGCGTTCTGGATTAAGTGTGGCTCGTATTCAATTTACACTTTTACGCTAAGAAAATTAGGAGATTCCATTTATGTTTGACGCGTTTGCCAAGGTCGTCGCCGAAGCCGATACCAGAGGTGCTTACCTAAGTGCTTCTCAAATCGATGCCCTAAGTTCCATGGTTGCTGAAGGCAACAAGCGCTTGGATACTGTAAACCGGATCACCAGCAACTCTTCTGCGATCGTTGCTAATGCTGCTCGTGCTTTGTTTGATGAGCAACCTCAGCTAATCGCTCCTGGTGGTAATGCATACACCAACCGTCGTATGGCTGCTTGCTTGCGCGATATGGAAATCATCTTGCGCTATGTCACCTATGCAATCTTCGCCGGTGATGCCAGCGTATTAGATGATCGCTGCTTGAATGGTCTTCGTGAAACCTACCTAGCCCTGGGTACTCCTGGTGCTTCCGTAGCCGTCGGTGTGGGCAAGATGAAGGATGCCGCGATTGCGATCGCTAATGATCCTAATGGTATTACCCGTGGTGATTGCAGCAACCTAATGTCTGAAGTTGGTGGCTACTTCGATCGCGCCGCTGCTGCTGTAGCTTAGTGCCATCGCTTAGATGATTCTAAGTAATTAATTCTAAGTATTTTTAGAGCAACCGATATGCTTGGCATTCCTAGCGTCTGAATTATTAATTAGATTAATTAGATTATTCAGGTTAATAATCCGCTGTGCTGCATATTTAGCTCGCTCCTTATCTATAAACAAATCGTTAAGTATACAGAGAGAAATCTTTAGATCATGAAAACCCCTTTAACTGAAGCCGTTTCCGCCGCCGACTCCCAAGGTCGCTTCATTAGCTCCACCGAAATGCAAATTGCTTACGGTCGTTTCCGTCAAGCTGCCTTTGGTCTAGACGCTGCTAAGAGCCTTTCTTCCAACGCTCAGCGTTTGGCTGAAGGTGCTGCCGCTGCTGTTTACAACAAGTTTCCTTACACCACTTCGATGGAAGGCGCTAACTACGCTTCTACTCAACGTGGTAAAGACAAGTGTGTACGTGATATTGGCTATTACGTCCGCATGGTCACCTACTGCTTGATCGTTGGTGGTACTGGCCCAATGGATGATTACCTCATCGGTGGTTTGACTGAAATCAACCGTACCTTTGAACTATCTCCTAGCTGGTATATCGAAGCCCTCAAGCATGTTAAAGCCAATCATGGTTTGAGCGGTGACGCAGCTACTGATACCAATGCTTACATTGATTATGCAATCAATGCTTTGACCTAGAGTCGCTAGAGTCAAGTTTTGCTTGATTACTCGACCTAAATAAATGGCGTTTTAGCGCTATTAACCCTACAATTTGCAGCTACCGATTTTTCCTTAAGTGGATTATGAGCGGTAGCTGTTTGTTTTTAGCTCTAAGCGATAATATAAGCGATAATATAAAAGAATTTATTCCTTAAGCTCCGGTGTAATCGTGAGGCAACCATGATTAAGACTTTGGTGTAAGCAAAATGACCTGCTGTGCCTGGAGCGATCGCACATCGCCTAAGCTCGCCTCAGTCTGTGCTATGACTTCCGCCACTGATTTAGATTCATGCCGATCGCAAGCCTTGAGGAACTGCCAGGCCGCATCTTCTAGCTTCACAATCTGGTAATCATAATTAAAGAAACTAGCACTATCACGCCAACCCTGGGTGCAAGGGCTTGGTGCTGCGATCGCTGCTAATAATTTCTGATCATCTGACCAGTCTTCCTTTTGAAAAGGTGGCTTTGCTAAAAAGAATTCATAATGGGTAATCGCACTGGGGTCGAGTAGCTCGATTAAGCGGTAACGCTGGCGATCGCTCAGATTCTTTGCCCTTTCGATCAACTCTGGCGCTTGGCCAATTAAGTGATCCAATTGCCACACCTGGGGATTAGAAAAGCCCACAAACTCCAGACCAGAGGCATCGATCAACTCAAATACCGTGTTTACGTTGTAGTCAATCTCCTGGGGATGCACATACATATCTGCGAAGTAGCCATCCCGTTGATTTTCCCATGACCAGCGTTCCTGTTCGCGTTTTTTGAGGCGATTGTCTTCTGGTAAGGCGGCGAAGATGCTGCGACCGATCGCCACACCATCAGTATAATCACCGCGTTTGTCTGCCTGCAGAATCGAAATTGCTTCCTGCATTAAGCTAATCTCCCAGCGACCTAATTCACCATACACAAAAATATGCATAATCCCGCCAGGAGCCAGCTTATCCGCCAGGGCTTGAATGCCGCGCTGGGGATCGGGGGTATGGTGCAACACGCCGACGCAGTTGATTAAACTAAATTCACCCTCTAGTTGCGCCGCATCAAACAAACTAAGGTGCTTGAATTCCACTCTGGTCGCGCCCGACTTCTCGCAGCGTTCTTTTGCTACTTGCAAAGCTCCTGCGCTCAGGTCAATGCCCGTTACCGCTGCTTCCGGGTTCAAATGCACCAGGTATTCAGTGCCCACACCCGTACCACAACCCGCATCCAGGATTCGTACCTGATCGCTGCTGGGTTTGCGATTGGCACAAAAGTTATAGGCAGTTTGCCAATGCCAACGCCAGTTATAGCCTGGGGGTGGTTTATCCAGGAGTGGTTCCGGTGGGAACGGATAGGTGTTGTAGAGCTTGGCAACGGCGTTGCTAATGGTCTCTGGATTGGCTTGGGAGTCTGACATGCTGGGACACTTACTGTAACTTATATGGGGGCTTATATGGGGGCTCAAAGGTTGCTATGTCAGGATACCAGGAATTGGGCGATCGCTAGCAAGAGAAAATAGTCAAGATCGCTAAGTTAGAGAATCACCCAATCAGGTGGAGGCGATCGCGGTTTATGGTTAATTAGAATGTGGGCATAATTGAATTGAATTGAATAAATAAAAAGAAAAGCCAACAAATTAACCGCCTTAGATAGATAGATTTTGGCTAAAGCTTAGCTACAATCGACTCATCACCATTAGCTAAGCAAGCAATAATCATTCTATGGATAGCTCCGAACTAGGCGAATATATCACAGCCAACAACGGCATTAGCAAGCCCTGGTTGCTGGTACAAATGCGCTTACTCAAACTGCAAGAAATCAAAGACACCCTGCCTGAGACAGAATATGCCGAACGGCTTGCAGATATTTACCAGGATATGATGAACCTGGGCGAATGGTGGATCGGTCAGGAAGATGAAGTGTTTGGCGATCGCTAAATAGCCGCTTAACTCATTCCCACATAAACCCTAAATCTAACTCAAACCCTGGCAATACATCTTCACCAGACAAGGTTTTAGGCGATTCCAATAATTCTTTTTCTGGCTGAGCATCCTGACCTGACTTTGAAATGGGGCGATAGATTTCTACCTGCTGCGCCTTCGGATTAATCAACCAGCCAAGCTGTGCTCCATTCTCGATATACTCAATCATCTTCGCCTGCACAACTTTCAATTCATCATTAGGTGACATCAACTCCACCACAAAATCAGGGCAGATCGGCGCAAACTTAGTCCGATCGGCTTTACTGAGGGATTCATAGCGATCGTTACGAATCCAACTCATATCAGGGGCGCGAATTGCCCCATTCGGCAAAGTATACCCACCATTAGAATCAAAGCAGTGACCTAGCTTGGTTTTACGATTCCAGATGCCCAGATCTAGATATAAACCAAAATTACGCTCACTTGTTTCAATGCCAGTGGGGGACATAATAATTAAATCTCCTTGGGCGCTGCGCTCAAACCGCAGGTCAGGATTACGGCGACAAAGCATATAGAACTGTTCATCGCTTAATTCTATGACCGATTCCAGATTGAGGGTATGGGCAGTCATGATGGCCTCAAGGTTAGGGTAAGGATTTATCCCCCTATTATAGGGACATTTAGCTTAAACGATCGCTAAACAACCATTTAACTCATTCCCACATAAACCCTAAATCCAACTCAAACCCTGGCAACAAATCCTCACCAGACAAGGTTTTAGGCGATTCTAATAGTTCCTTTTCTGGCTGAGCGTCCTGGCCTGACTTTGAATTGGGGTGATAGACTTCTACCTGCTGCGCCTTTGGATTAATTAACCAGCCCAACTGCGCCCCGTTTTCGATATACTCAATCAGCTTCGCCTGAGTTACAGAAAGGCGATCGCTTTTAGACATCAACTCCACTACAAAATCAGGGCAAATCGGTAGAAATTGATCTTCTGTTTCCATGTTTAAAGCATCTAAGCGTTCCTTGCGCACCCAACTCAAATCTGGAGAGCGAATTGCACCATTTGGTAAAATAAACCCGCCATTAGAGTCAAATCCATAGCCCAAGTCATTTTGCTCAACCCAAGCAGCAAATTTACCAATTAAGCTGAAATTGCGTCTACTGGTTTCATATCCAGTGGGGGACATAATGATTAAATCTCCATTGGCGCTGCGCTCGAACCGCAGGTCAGGATTACGGCGACAGAGTTGATAGAACTGTTCATTACTAAGGTCAATTACCGATTCCAGATTGAGGGTATGGGCAGTCATGGTGGCCTCATAGCTAGAGCAAGGATTTATCTGCCTATTATAGGGACATTTAGCTTAAACGATCGCTAAACAACCATTTAACTCATTCCCACATAAACCCTAAATCCAACTCAAACCCTGGCAACAAATCCTCACCAGACAAGGTTTTAGGTGATTCTAATAGTTCCTTTTCTGGCTGAGCATCCTGGCCTGACTTTGAATTGGGGTAATAGATTTCCACTTGCTGCGCCTTTGGATTAATCAACCAGCCCATCCAGGCAAAATTATTAAACATGCGATCGAATCCACTGGCCTGAACATTGGCGAGGCTGCAACTAAGCTGGGGGTGACGCGGCAAACCCTTTCGCGGGTGATTAATGGTCGCACTTCGCTGTCACCGGAAATGGCGATCCGGGTATCGAAGGCATTTGGCACTACACCGGAACATTGGTTAAGAATGCAACTTGCCTATGACATTGCCCAGATGTATGATGCGATCGATCGGATTCAGGTGGAGCGATTCCCCGAACCCCAGATGGTTACTTAATGTTGAGCTCAGCCCTCTATGGCTGGGATGGGGCAACCTGCTCTAAGGATTCGATCTCAGATCTGGGCTCCTCTTGATATGCCATTGCCGCGATCTGATTCCACCACTCTTCCGTCGTCGAAAAAAGATGGGTTTCCCATTGTTCTTGATCATGTACTGCCGCCAATAACCGTGCCGCGATCGCATCTTGCTGTTCGGGTGGCAATTGTTCGAGCTGGGCGATCGCTAGTTTGAGTAATTCAGTCATCCGTCAACGTGCACCTGCAGCAATCTATTTACTTAAACTTTTAGCATTTTCAGTTTACCCAAGATAGCTTAGGGATCTGTAGTATTGGTTAATAAATCATCCAAAAAGCGTAGATCTGTGCGTAATAATAAACCCGAAGCAGAATCGCCAGAAAATACCAAAACATGACAAACCCTTAACAATCGCGCTATAGCTGCTACCGCTTATGCGATTATCTATTAAGTTGTATAGATACTTAGTAATGATCAAGGGAGTTGGCATAGAATGATAGGGCAATCGAAGAAAACCGTGATCATCACCGGCACGTCTTCGGGCGTGGGTTTATTTGCCGCCAAAGCCCTGGCGGAGCGAGGTGATTGGAATGTGATTGGCGCTTGCCGTAACCTCGAAAAAGCGATCGCGGTGGCCAAGGATTATGGCATTCCGGAAGACAGCTATCAAGTAATGGAGATCGATACCTCCTCGCTGAGTAGCGTGCGTAGCTTTGTACAAAAATTCCGTGAAAGCGGCAGACCTCTGGATGCGCTGGTCTGTAATGCGGCGATCTACACGCCGTTGCAGAAAAAGCCCAAGTTTAGCGAAGATGGCTATGAATTGAGCATGGCTACTAATCATCTGGGGCACTTTTTGCTATGCAACCTGATGATCGAGGACTTGCAGAAATCTACTACGGGCGATCCGCGCATGGTGATTTTGGGCACGGTGACGCACAACCCCGATGAACTGGGTGGTAAGATTCCACCAAGGCCAGACCTGGGCGATCTCGAAGGGTTTGAGGCTGGTTTCAAGGAGCCGATTACGATGGCGAATGGCAAAGAGTTTGAGCCAGTGCGGGCTTACAAGGAAAGTAAGGTCTGTAATATCCTGACCATGCGCGAACTCCATCGCCGCTATCATTACAATACTGGCATTACCTTTACTTCGCTCTATCCTGGGTGCGTAGCGACTACGGCTCTGTTTCGCAATCACTATAAGTTGTTCCAGTTCCTATTCCCCTTGTTCCAGCGTTATATTACCGGTGGGTTTGTTTCGGAGGAATTGGCAGGCGAGCGGGTTGCGGCAGTGGTGGCTGATCCTGAGTTCCGCAAGTCCGGTGCTTACTGGAGTTGGGGCAATCGCCAAGCGGAAGGGCGTGAAGCGTTTATCCAGGATGTGTCGCCCCAGGCGAGTGATTATGATAAGGGTGAGAAGATGTGGGAATGTAGTAAGCAGTTGGTTGGTTTGGCTTAGTATTGAATTTAAAGCTCTCATAGCTCGGTTACTGTTAGGGTAGCCGAGTTTGCCATTTCTTAGGATTTTGTGAACAGTGAAAAACTGCGTAGACTATAATATCAATGCCTGAGTATTCATAGAAAATAACGTAAGGAAAGCGTCGAACTATTGCCCTGCGCTAGCTTTCATATATGACTTGATGAATTTCTGGGTTGCGCTGGAGCAATTGCATACAGGCATCTACGCATCGAAGAAACTCTCGTCCTAGACCGATCTCTTGGTTTTCGTACCAGCTATAAGCTTGGCCTAAGTCATGTTCGGCTTCTGGTAGAACAATTAGGTTTCTAAGCGTCATAATGAATGCGCTGTTTTACTTCTTCCCAAGAACTACCAGAATCAGGATTTTGCAGATAGTTAGCTTTACGCTTGGCTAATTCTTCCTTTTGCCAATCGCGCACCGGCACCTGCTCTGGGGATTCAGCGATGCTATCCCACAGGTCTTCTACGAGTTGCAGTTTTTCGGCGATGGATAATTCAAAAATTTGCGTAAGCGCTGGGTTAGTCATGGCTTTTGGTTAGCTGGGCGATTGCCTCTCAGTTTAGCATTTAAGTTAAATACGTTTAGAATAGACACATAATCCCTTACCACCGGGGCAATCATGTACACTTATATCCTCAATCTGGAATCAGTGCTAGACCTTGATGATGATGCATTCTATCGTCTTTGTGCTAATAATCCTGAAGTTCTTTTTGAGCGCAGTGCCCAGGGTGAATTAGTTATTAATCCTCTTTCCGGTGGCACGAAAGGTATGCAAAATGCACAGTTGATCGGTAGCCTGGGGATATGGAATCGCCAAGCCAAATTAGGTCATGGGTTTGATGGATCGGCTGGGTTTACTCTGCCCAATGGCGCGATCCGATCGCCTGATTTAAGTTGGATTCGCAACGATCGCTGGGATGCTCTGAGCAAAGAAGAACGCGAGAGTTTTGCACCTCTCTGCCCTGATTTTGTGATGGAACTCGTATCGTGGAGCGATAATTTAAAGCTGGTGCAAGCCAAGATGATTGAATATATCGAGAATGGGGCGCAGTTGGGCTGGTTGATTAACCCCGAAGCCAAGCAAGTAGAAATCTATCGCCCTGGTCAATCTTTGGGTCAAGAGAAAGAATTATTAGAGATGCCGCAAAGTCTATCTGGTGAAGACGTATTGCCTGGGTTTGAGTTGGATTTAGGGTTTTTGTGGGAATAACTAAACCGAACTAGGCGGCGAGCTTTTTGCTAGCCTTCTTTCTCTTGATCAAGGAAAACCCACTAAACGTAACAGTAATTGCCCCTCAGCCCCAAGTAAAATACCCCGATCGCCACGATTGAAGTAGCGCTCAGGGCATAACCGATCAATTGAACTAATCAACTGACCACTAGAAACAAGAAAATAAGCAGTTTGGTTAATTAAGCAATTCTCAGCCAGATTAGATTATTAGATTACCTAACTAACTAGTAGCCCAACACCGTCACGCCAAACATCAGCACAATGAATGCAAGCCCAAAATAGAACAAGGCGATCCAGGTCTGTTGCAATTCCTTGGGTAGATTGCGCTGCCATTCCCAGCGGGTATAGCTCAAGCGCGCACCACCCCGACCACCATAGGAAGACTTGGGTAGCTTATCGCGGTAGTCGGTGCCATAGCGAGCCATGTGGTTAAAGGTGGTTTCACCCCGATCGTGTTGGGGCAAAATGCGGCGGCGTTGGTAGGGCACAGTGTGATCGCCGAAGTTATCGTTATATTCATCACTGGCCAAAAGCGCATCCACAAACCCATTCAAGCCAGAGGTAGCCAGCACGATCGACCAGGCGATTTTTTCACGATCGCTATACACATTCCGACCCAGCACCCGCTGTACGCAGATTTCTGCAAACCGATAGTTATTATTGGTATCAAAGACCAGATTACGGAACGATGCCGATAGCAGCAGGCCACGAATAAAGTCCTTAACGGTAATTTGGCCAGAGCGCAGTTGCGATTCTAGGAAACGTTGGCGATAGTGGCTCAACATTTGTTGCTCATTCCAAATCTGTCGATAGGCAGTGGAAATCGAGATATCCACATCAGTTGCTATACCCCCCTGGCCAGCCTTATAGCGATTGGGTTGCTCTTCCCCAGGTACTTCAAAACCATCCACACGATGATTCTCTGACTTGGTGGTGTATTCTAAGAGCGGGATTGACATAATAATTCTCCGAATTCGATTTAATAGCTGTTTACAAGTGGCTTACAAGAGGTTTACAAGAGATTGATCAAGGTTTAAGAAGATTTAAAAACGCCGTTGCCATTTATTCGCTCTGGCAAACCCAATTTCCGCATACCTTCTGGTGTCGGCGATCTGTTCGGTTAGTCTGGCAATCTGGTCTTTCTGGGCTGCCACTTGCTGCGCGATCGAAAGATCCGAGTCGATCGCCCCGCCGCCGGCGCTGGGCTGCCAACCGCTTCTGGCTATGCCTGCTCCTAGGGAAGCAAAGGGGCGCAATTCGGTCAGTTGATTTTGTAATTGGCTGATTTGCTTTGCCTGTTCCTGGAATGTTTGTGACAAGTTTTGGGCGCTGCCAAAGGAACCATAGCCATAGGTGCTTGAACTGGCATAGGATTGCCGTTGGGCGATCGCTGATTTGGGTTTGAATACATCCGCCAGAATTCCGCTTACCCCATCGCTCTGCGGCTTCGCCAGGTTAGCACTGCGAATCAGCGTTTGGGTCAGCTTTGCCTTATTATTAGTGGCAATGTTCTTATCACTACTAGAAGCACTGCGCAGCAATTCAAACATATTCTTGAAACCCATTAGGGGATGACCAGTCTGGGTGCGATAGCCACGATAAAAGGGCACCACGTCATCGCCAAAGGCTGCTTGGTATTCATCACTATCGACATAGGCATCAATTTCTGCTTCAAATCCGCCCCGATCTAGAATATCGCTGTGGGCACGCATTTCATCAAAGTTATTGGGAGCCCGACCCAGCAGGTGTTTAAAGTTCAATTCGATCGCTCGATAGCGATAGCAATTAGCAAAGAACCGGGATTGATATAGTTCTGACTTGGCCAGCCGCCGCACAAATTCCCGCACGCTCAGATCGCCCTGTTTGAATTGCGATTCTAGAGTAATTTGGCGCTCACTATCCATTACATGGGCATTACCAAGCACCTGCCGATAGATGGCGCGAATCGCCACTGCTAGTTCTTCACTGCTGGAGGTTGGCCAAACTCGAATTGGATCGGTTTGCACAAATGAATTGATGCCCAGATCGGCATCGGGATTCACAACTGGATTAACGAAAGTACTGGCCATGCTAATTAAATCCTGCTTATTATTAGTTCTAAGTATAAATACTAATCAATGCCACTAGTTGCTTCTTGAAGTTAAATAAAGTTATTTGAAGCAAAAGTTATTAATTTAAATTGATTTGGCTTAATTAAGTTTAAATTAAGTTTTAAACCATTGATTTTAGTCTATTCCTAGCATTGACTCTATGCTAAAAAAAGACCAATCGTGGTTGGGGTGATTTATGCTTGATCTCTGGATTGCTGGATTTAGGAGTTCAGGCAGTTATCTGTCCTGTCCAGAGTGATCGGGATGATCGGTCAATCTCAAGGCTGGCGATCGAACCGGGTGCGAAAACTGCCATACTTAATCCAATATTGCTTCAGGTCATGGTGGGGAGTATGCAAGCTTGCCCTGGCCTGATAGAGCATCACCTGGCGATGATCGCCCATCCAGATTTTATCGATCGGATCTACGCAAATCACCGCCCCGCCCAACGCCTCCACGCAAATAACGAAGCGATCGACCGCGCCATAGTCCACGGTCTCAAACACAAAGAAACTACCGGAACAGATTAAATGACGACTGCGAATCCAACCTTTAATTTTCTTTTGGGCTTCTGGCGGCAACATTTTGGCTGCGGTTGATGGAGCCAGCTTAGGAATCTTGTTTGATAATTGGGATTTCATCGGCAAAACTCTCGCGTTTCTCAAACTGCAATGGGCCATGTTCAGAGCCCCACACCTGTTCATGGGTATTCACATCCAGACCCCGATCGAGACTGACCCAGGTATTGGCCGTGATTTCCACATAGCTATCTAAGTAAGTCTGGCGGCCATTCTTAGGAATCAAGCATTCCTTTCCTTCCACTGCGCCAATAAAGCGATCGCCCTCGCGCCGAAAGACCATAGCGCAATGATCACGGCGATTGATTGCTGCTGGGGTAATGGTGTTGAGAATGTTCAAATCCCGCGCCGAACCAGCATAGAGCATTGGATCGGTGAGGCCATAATTCTCAATATAAATGCGATCGCCCTGGTCAACCAATTGATGTATCCCCTGGCGATAGGGAGTCCACAGATCATAATCATAGACCTGCTCGGAATAGAAGCCAATCCCAGGGAAAAAGCCGGGCGGCAATGGTCGAAAGAACACCCGAATATGGGCATAATTAATTGGATTGGCCGCTGCTTGCTGATAATTGCTAAAATCCCCCGCCAGCCACTGCGCCAAGGTAACTAAATCACCAGGATTAGTAGTTGGGTTAGGAAGATCGGTCATATCAGCATTGAGCATGATCAGGGATATGGAGGGATATTGGCGCTGGTTAGCTTAGCTTAATTAATAGATAGATTAGCTAGCTTGGCGGATTTCTTGACGAATCTCTTGGCGAATTTCCGAGGAAAACGAAGCCGTTACCACCCCAGAGCCAGCACTAGTTTTAATCAAAGATACGCGGCAGCGCACATTGGGATTAATGAACCAGATTTTCTCCTCGGCGGCAGCCCGATCGTAGGCAGTGGTAAGCACAAACGTGCCATCGGCAGTGAGATAATAATCGCCAGCGGCGGCCATAGTTTCGGCATAACCACGATCGCGCAACAGTTTACCGCGATTGGCTTGGCCTGGGTCGGGAACTGGCACCAGAATGCAGGTTCCTTTTACCTCTTCTTCTTCATCCCAATCGGACTGGCCTTCCCATCTCATCCGAAAGGGCGCAACGGCCGAACCAGGATCGATGTCATGGGCTTTGCATAACTCAATCACCGCCGGATCATGATCGGCCACTACCTCGATCGCAATTTCCGATCGAATCGCCTCAAAATGACCAAACGCCAGATGATGAGCGCTCCGCTGCGATCGCCATTGCCCGATTGATTGCGCCACGAACTCCTTAATATCCATCTATTCCGGTGCCTAGCATCAACTATTGCTTGCTCCTTGGGGGATAGAAATCAGGTTGGAACCATCATTCTGCCCCGTCCAGAATCCAAAGAATACTAAAGTATATAAAGTAAAAAGGATCTCAGCCAGGTCGGCGAAGATCCATAACCCAAATAACAGCCGTCTGATCTGCTCGCCAGTTTTTAGTTAAATTCAATCAAATTCAATTAAATTCAATCAATCGATTTTAACTAACTTCATTAATACTGACCACCTGACCACCGGATTTTTGGATATCCTGCAAGCGGCGGGAAAGCTGATCATAGCTGACTTCAAACACTTTAGTGCGGCTAACGCGGGTCACCCGTGGGCCAGCCTGAGCGCCAGCCACCGTCAGACGATAGCGCTTGGCACGATTGCCTGTACCGCTGAGACTTTGAGCGGGGGGCACAATTTTGGTGGGAATATTCCCAGCAATATCGCGGATCAGCTTGGCAACATTGCTAATGTCGCTGGAGGCATCACCCCGTGCGATCGCAAAGGTGCGATTGAAGCTGACATTCGAGATCCCCGGCTGAGAAGCGTTGCCACGAATATAGGGCACGGTGTCATCACCAAATGCCTCTTTATATTCATCGCTGTCAATATAGGAATCAATCTCCGCCTCATAGCCTTTGGTGTGGTAGGTTGCCATGTGCTCGGCCACCTCGGTCTGGTTTTGGGGAGCCCGACCAAGAAAATGCTTGAAGTTCAGCTCCACAAACCGATAGGCAGAAGAATTCTCAAAGAACATGGTGCGATATAACTCGGATTGACCGATCGCGCGGACAAAATCAGCCACGCTAGTCCTGCCATCACGCAGTTGTGATTCAGCTTCAGTAAGTCTCTGGCTATCCATCACATGGGCATTGCCAAGCACCTGACGGTAGGCCGCCCGAATTACTACTTGCAATTCATCTTCGCTGTTGATGTTGTTCAGCTTATCGGTAATGTTAGTCAATCTAACTGGTTTGCTTTCGAGCCAAAGTGCCATCTTAAAAACCTCAGTAAATAAAAAAAATGAAAATGAAAATAATATAAACAACTTTAACGAATGAGTTCGATCAAGCGATTAAAACTGTTTAGTGAATATGAAATTAGTGAATATGAAAAACACGATTAAATAGATAACCCCAGATACTTGCAGATACTTACGGCTAATCACACCTAGAAGCAAGATAGAATCCTGCTCCTAAGTATTCCTAAGCATTAGTCAAGCATTAGTAATAGCTGCTAGTTGCGCTTAAGCCTAACGGTTATACAGGGGGTATACGGGGGTTATACGGGGGTAACGCTGGCGATCGAGCCACCTTGCTTGTGAATCCGTTGATATTCAGACAGCAGGCGATCGAAGGGGACATAATACACCTGGTTGGAGCGGGCAAATCTAGAAATCTTACAGAAACCAGTTACCTCCAGGCGATAGGTTTTGCTCTTGACGCTTGCCCCAGGAGCCAGGTTAACTCTGGCATTTTCTGGCGGATTGGAGAAGGCTCCACCAGTGGTGGCTGGTGAAGGGTTAATTACTGTGGCTGGGGTTCTGGTGATGGTCAAGGCATTGAGCTTAGGAGCCTTGTCGCCAAAATCACTCTTGAGACTATAGCTAGCTGCGCCGCGCACCATTTGGAACAATTGCGAGAATTGTCTGATGCTCTGACAAGCTTCAGTCTTATAGCCACGGATATAGGGCACAATGTTGTCACCAAAGGCTTCTTGATATTCTTCGCTATCGATGTAGGAATCAATATCAGCCTCATATCCTTCATTGTCATAGATCGAGCAGTGCATTTTGAGCTCATCGTAATCCAATGGGGTGCGGCCGAGCAGATGGCGGAAGTTTAATTCAATCCCCCGCAGGCGATCGCAACTATCAAAGAAGCGAGTCTTGTAGAGATCGGATTTGGCGATTTCCCGCACCAGTTCCCGAACAGTCAATTCATTCCGCTTGAACCTGGATTCGACCGAGGTAAGCCGCTCGCTTTGCATTACATAGGCATTGCCTAACACCTGGCGATAGGCAGCGCGAATAATATTATCGGCTTGCTCGTCGGATTGACCTGGCCACCATTCAAGGGCGGGAGTTTCCTCAATTTGACTGATACCTAAGCGTGAAGCTGTTGGCAGCATTATGCTATATCTCCTGAATTAACGAAAAAGTTTAAAATCTTGTTTCAATATATAAAGCTATTACTAAGCGTACTGGGCGCTTGCTAGGCGTTGACCCAGATTTAGATTAGGCAAGGTTTCGATCGAAACCCTGATAATTACTTGAATCACTCTTTGAATCGCTGAGACCTTGAGCTACTCATTTAAACCATTGTGAATTTTAAATAAATTGCCCGTAAGTTTAACGATCGTGGTTAGTAACCATCTGGCTAAATGAATGGATTACGTTAAGTAATGCTAAGTTATTGGTTTATATAGTTAGCCTTAACCTACTTTCTATCGTATAAAGCGATCGGCCATGAACTGTATGTTACAAACAGTAATAAATGTCAGTAATGTATCGTTACATATCCGAAATATACTCTAATTAGATTGGGTTGGCTGCTTTTTTGGGGCGATCGGTGATAATTAGTTGTAGCAATTTAGAAATATATATAGCCCAGAGATAGTCCTCTAATGCGTTATTTGATTTAAAGAATTAGGAATGAGCCGGTTTTAGGGTTGGTAACGGCGATGGTTTTGCTGACGGTCTGGTGTTCGATTTCTTGTAATTTCTCGCAGGCATTGCAGTGGCGGCCTGGATTAGCCAATCAAATAGCATCTGTAAATACAAAAAATACAAAGACCTGTTAGGGGCTAGTCAAGCTAATGAATCTGGAGGATAGTTAATAGTTAGTTGATGCAATCTGTAATCGATCGAATCAAGATCAATGGGGCTTTGGCAAAACCTATGCCTGAGGTGGGGGGTAGATTTCGGCCTGGGGACTAGAGCCAAACTGGGGCATTGCCTTTACAATTTGTAATATAACCCTGTCACTTTGCCCCACTGCGCCAAAATCACAAATTATGAATATTCAACAAATTGAAACCGATCTCAAGCACCCCGATTTTCATTACCGAATCAAGGCCATAGCTGCGCTACGTGACTTCCCCGCCGAAGTGGCAGTGCCATTACTACGGGAGCATCACCAGGATCGTGAGTTTCTGGTGCGATCGTTTGTGGCGCGGGAGCTGGGTCGCCAAAAAATTCCCGCTTCCTTTGAATTGTTGTTGCAAATGATGCTTTGTGATGACAACCCCAATGTGCGGGCAGAGGCGGCTAACTCGGTTTCGTTGTTTGAAGATATTGCCCCACCTCATCTGGTGCAATCCTTTGCCAGGGATGATAACTGGTTGGTGCGGCGCAGCATTCTGGGTGCGTTGGCGGATATGCAATGTGTGGCGGAGTTGCTGGCGGTGTCGCAACTTGGGATCGCGGGTGAGGATTTGTCAGTGAAGGGTACTTCGATCGCGGCGCTGGCTACTTTGGCCAAGACCGAATTTGCAGCGGCGGCGCTGGAATTAATTCTGGCAAACAATGATTCAACGGTGGAATATGTGCGGATTCGGGTCGCCCATGCGTTGCGCGCTTTTGATGCACCGGAGGCAAGGGAGGCGTTAGCGCAGTTGCGCCAGGATGAATCGCACCGGGTTGTGGGTGCGGCGCTGGAGGGGTTGTTGCCCCAGGATGTTTAAGTATGTTTAGTGAGCTAAACTTTGACGAGTAGTGGTTAGCGTAATCGGATGCAACGTATCCAACTGCTCCGGTGGATAGCTGAGCAATCGCCCCCGTAGCTCCTCAGTCAGGCCGATCGCCATCGAAAAATCCGCCCCAGCGATACTCTCTAATTGTTCAAACTCAATTCCGGTCAAGTCCGCTGCCCGCAGGTCTACGCCAGAAAGGTTGGCATTATTGATCCTGGCCTCGCGCAGGGTTGCCCCGGTCAAAACCGATCGCCGCAAGTCCGCTTGGGATAGTCGCACTCTGGTTAAGTTTGCGCCACACAGATAAGCTCCTCCCAAATAAGCGCCCAGCATGTTTGCCCCAGTCAGGTCAGCATTTGGCAAATTGGCCGTGTTCAAGGGTGCGCCGTTGAGGTTTGCGCCGGGGCCGATCGCGCCGGATGATTGATAGTTAAATCCATCGGGGAAGCTGGTTTTGCGGTCGTAGACTGCGCCTTTGAGTTGAATATCGGTCAGGTTCGCTTGGCTTAAATCAGTACCGCAAAGATTGACCCGATATAAACAAGCACCCTCTAGATTGGCATTGCTCAGGTTCGCGTCGCTGAGATCGGCTGCCCGCAAGTCAGCGTTATTTAAATTCGCATGGCAGAGATTGGCCTGGAAAAGGTTCGCCCTAATCAGCGTGGCACTGCTCAGGTTGGCCTGACTCAAGTCCTGATTGCTCAGGTTGGCTTGGTAGAGGTCTTTACCTGCCAGGTCAATGCTAGCGTGGAGGTGATGAAAATCCCGATCGGTCATGGGGGGTAGGCGATTGCTGCCCCGTTATTTTAGCCTGTTGTGGTTTTGCTTACTGCGGGCTTACTGGGATTGCTCCCTTTGCTGCTCTTGTAAAAAGCTGGCAGATTCAAGCGCTTGTTTGGAAGCTTGAACTCTAACTGTAATATCTGCCTCTGCAAAGGTGTTAAGCGTATCGTAAAACTGAGCCAGACTCACTGCGCGGATATGCGCGATCTGAGCACCGTCTGCCTGCGCCCGCCTAAACACCTCTTGTGCTTCTTCGGGGGAGAGGAAGAGAACCAGGAATTTTTTGCCACTTTTGGAGTTGGTGGATATGAGTGGGTTATCGGCTTGATCGGTAATAAAAAATACCGGAATATCTTGCAAGATGGTTTCGATTGATTCTGTGGATGAAGCGAAAGCTGGTTTATCAGCGACAGGAGTTATGAATATAGGGCTCAGGGCGATCGCTCCTACCAGGCAGGTGTTCGCAGCAAACTTAGTCAAAGATTTCATACGCATGTTTTAGGGTTCCAATTGATTTGGTGTTTATCCTTTCCCATGTTTATAGCCAGGGCAAGGATTTGCGTGATTTTAAAACATACAGGATCAAATGGATTTCTGGTTCATAAAAATAGGGATTTTTTAATAGCCACAGCAGATATGCGGTCAATATCACGCTGGTTATTTGTGAGGGCGATCGCTTGCCCCTCTGTGCCCTATGCGTCTTTATGGGGTTGGGTGATAATGGTATAAAGCAGAAAAGTTTTAGTGAGTGGATATGGACGCGCTTAAACAAAGTATTGAAGCTGCCAGAGAGCAAGGCAGGTTTTTGGATCAGTCTCAGATGGAGCGATTTCGTGTTTTGTTCCAAAAATCAGAGGCGCGGTTATATATTGCTAAATTAATTACTGCTCATGCGGCAGAACTGGTTGAGGCAGTGACGAGTAATCATACCAATTCTGATGGGATTGCCTGTCTGTACTGTGCTGATGTGCTGCGCCATATCACTTACTCTTTGCTGGCTGGTAATGAATCCATCCTTGAAGATGATTTTCTGGATCGGTTGATCAAGGATTTGGTATCCCTGGCAGGTTCGATCGAGCCTTTCCGCCAAGCGATCGGTGCTCTAAAGAATGCTTTGCTTGAGTTGCTAAATGCTCCTACTAGTAGAAATAACATTAACCAGGACTACTATGGGGAGATTGTAAACAAGGTTGCCAATGACTTCGATATTATTACAGCGCATTTCAGATTAGAGACGCACAGAGATCGGCCTCAAGGAACCAGCCCATAATATCGTCTAGAGAAACCTTGGCAAGAGCGTTAGAAATAGCTTTATGCAAGTCATCATAGTCCCTGGCCGCCCAAGAGCGTAGAAACTGTTTCACCTTTGACCACAGCATCTCAATCGGATTTAGCTCTGGTGAATAAGGCGGTAAGTAAACCAAGTGAGCACCGACGGACTCAATTAACTCTCGCACAGGATCAACCTTATGTACACTGAGGTTATCCATAATCACAATTGCACCAGACCATAGGTTAGGCAGCAATTTATCTTTGAGATAGGACACGAAAGTATCAGTATTATTGCTACCAGTAAAAGTAAAATTAGTCAGCACACCGCGTAATGCCATAGCCCCAATTATAGTAACGTTTTTGCCTCGAGCAAGTGGTTTACTAGCATAGGCTCTCTCACCTAGAGTAGCCCTTGCATACAACCTGGTCATTGCCAGGTTAACGCCTGTCTCATCAATGAATACCAGGTTTTCCATTGCCTGTGGCCAAAGCCAGCGTTGATAATCTGCTCTCAGCTGTTGCACTCGTTCTGTATCCCTTTCATCGGCGTGAAAAGTTTTTTTTTCGAGTTAACTCCTGCCTTTGCAACGTACGGCACATGGTTGGTTCTGATACCCTGATGCCAGTACGTTCATACATTTGCTCACATAACTCCGACAGTGTGGCATCATTTTTAGCGGCTACTAACTTTGCTAACTCAGCCAGAGCAGCTTCATTAAACTTGGCTTTTGCTCCTGCCTTGTATGGAATTGGCTCAACTGAACCAGTAGTGCGATAAAGTTGGAGCAGCTGATGGACACTGTCTTTACTAACGCTGAATCGGGTTGCCAACTCACGGATTGAACCTTCTTTATTTTCGTACGCTGTGACTATGCGCTGACGCAAATCTAGAGAATGGGCTCTCATACTTTTTGATTCTTACTTTACTCCTATCATGTCATATTCTATTGCGGAATCTGCTGTATAGCCAGGATTTGGCAGCAACCCAGGCTAAGATTGAGCAAGCTGGGGGCAAGATTCTTAAGCCGATCTTTGCATTCCCTGGTGGGACAGCGCTATGCCTCGCCAATGGAATTAGCCGCACAAGAAAAAGCCAGAGCCGATCGCCTCGCCGCTCAATTAGACAAGCTCAAGGAACTGGGCATTGACCCGGGCAATCTACCGGATAGCCTGTAATCTATGCTTTCTGGGCTTAGGGCAGAAAAGAAGCAGAGAAGAAGCGGATAAGAAAGGCATAAAACATTAAGTAAGACATTAAGAAGGATATTCACGGCGTTCAAACGAAGAAGTCAGATCCAATCGCGCCAGGGCACTATTAGCCGCCTCGCGCACGTAAGCATCCGTTGCTTCATCTTCAACAATACTTTGTAGCACCACCACGCCACGCTGATCACCAATGCTAGCGATCGCATTCACAATCGGCAGTGCCAGCGCCGGATTATCGGTAGTTTGCAATGCCTCAATCAGAATCTCTACTGCTGGGGTTCCCATTCGTTCTAAGGCCATCACCGCGCCAATATTTACGACTGGATTCGCATCCCCCAGGGCGGTTTTGAGCGCTTGCACACCTTCTTCGGATAGGGGTTGGTCAGGATGGTTGATTACCACTTGCGCGATCGCCTTGGCCGCACTACCCCGCACCGTCACATCATCGCTATTCAGCAATGCCGCCGCCAGGGGAGAGACTGTGTCTGCCCCGATCGCCCCCAGGGTCTTTACCGCCGCCCGTCGATAGGTGGTATCGGTTTCGCTGAGCAGGCTCATTAATTTATCAATCACTTCTGGCGAAGCATGGTCAACCAGTTCCCACATGGCACGATCGCGCAGATTGGGATTAGGGTGTTTGAGTTGCTCGAACAGGGCATCGGTGGACATAGGTTTAGGAAGTTAAAGGAGTTAGTAAAAATAATAGAAAAGAAAGCAATTGCTATAAATCTAATCTAGATCGGCATAATTTAAATCATGATTGAATCTTTTCCTGGAGGAGAATAGCAGTTATGTAACTTTGTTAATTAGCGATCGCCTTGATGATGAATAGGAGCGAGCTTGGCTTGTGCCTTGGCGCGAATCAGGAAATCGGGATCATCACTGAATCGGGCATATTCACCACTGTCACCAAGTTGCTCCAGCGCCAGCAGCAGCGCATATTTCAAGTCCCAGATTCTAGTATCCAGGCAAGACTTGAGTTCATTAATCACCGTTTGCTTATCAACCTGCTCATTACCTTGGGCAATCTCCGCCAGGGCGATCGCTGCCGCCGCACGGGACTTCTGGAACTGCGGTTGGGGATGGTGTAAATTATGCTGCAACATCGCGTAGGCTGGGGCATGGTTCAGCCAACCGAAAAGTTTAATTACATGAAAATGAGCACCATAATCGGCCTTGGCCTCTGCCTCATAGGTATCAAACAACGCCGCAGGGGCAACCTCAGCATGTTCCATCAAGAGCGTTTTAAGCGCCAGATAGCACCGACCAAAATCGGTTTGATAGAGTTCCCTAACTAAAAAAGCTAAATCCGGCGGTTGGTCATATTCATGCACCAGCTCTAAATCAGCGGGATGATCGCGCAGGGTTTGTTCCAAGTGGGGCGCAACCTGCTGCTCAAAATCAATTTTTCCCTCAGCCATGCCCATTTCTGCCAATAGGCGAATGCCCCGTAACCTGAACACCAATGAAACTGGCGTACGGGCGATCGCGGCGATCGCTTCATAATATCGGGCATCAACCAGATCCTGAATCGCCAATCGTCTGGCCAGCACCTGATCACTCTGCAACATGCTCAGCACTCGTTGCATGGGTTCATGGTCGCCAGTGAACCGATAGATGGAAGTTAGCGCCGCGCTGGCGGTGGGCAGATCCTCTGAGGCGGTGAATTTACGAATCGCAGGTAATGCAAGTTCATAGTTCAAACTGGTCAGGGTGTGGATAATCACCCGATAGGTCTGGCCAGGTTTTTCTAGCAGTTGCGTCACTTCTGCTAACAAACTTGGCTCAATGCGATCAAGCTTGCCGATTTCACCGATCGCCCAGACCGCATTCTCAATCAAATAGTTATCCTCTTCGTCCAGACAAGCACGAATCACTGGGATCGCCTCGGTGGCCTGCAATCGCCCCAGGGTTTCCACTGCTTTGCGCCGCACAATCCGATTCTCTAAGTCAGGGTCGGTGCGTTGGACTGCTCTGATTAAAGCGGCGATTGTTTTTGATGTCTTGAAGTTCACCAGATGGGCAGCGGCAATATAGCGCGAATCCTGCTCGCCTAATTGATCGCCGGGGGTATCCAGCAGGGCGATCGCCTCATCTTCACTGAGGTTAAACAGATTGGCAAATCGTTTATCCATAATTGATGCAGCTTGATTGATGCAGTTAGATTGATCCAACTAGAAAGAACCACTGAAAACAAACCCGGAGACATTTAGCCACAAAGCCAACATCTCCAGGTTCGTCGAGGTTAACCCCCATTCGATTAGTTAATCCCTTTTAGCTCTAACCCAATTTCCTAATTCAATCGCTATTCAATCACTTAGGAATTCGGCAAGAAGATTAACTAGGAAAGGGAATTGATTGCATAGTCCAGTAGGGCATTGTACTCGGTCAATGCTTGAGCAGACATGTCACGAGGAGTACAACCGCGATTGCGGGCATAGCTCAATGCTTCCACATAAGGAGCAGTAGGCAGGTTTAAAGCGCGATATACTTCACGCTGACCAGCAATACCCCATTCATCCAATGGGCCAGTACCACCAACTACCAAGCAATATTGGATCAAGCGCATGTAATGCTTGATGTCACGGGCACACTTGGCCTTGTAGGTATCGGTGGAGTTGGCTTCACCATCATTGTTCAGGTAAGGATACTTTTTGATGCAAGCATCATAGGCTTCACCAGCAACAGCGTCGAGGTTGCCAGCTAGCTTTTCAGCAGCTTCCAAACGAGCAGCAGCACGTTGGATTGAACCTTGGACTGATTCTAGGTCAGAGCTACTGGGGAAACGACCGGCTGCATCGGCAGCGGCGATTACAGTGGTAACAACGGATTTCATTCTATTAAATCTCCTAAATTTATTTTATGGCGCTGATTGGTGTTAGTTTTATGTATTGGGTTCGCAGCAATCGAATTTATCGACTAGCTGAGCGCAGCAATCACGCGATCGAAATAGCTGGAAGCTTCAGCAACCAAGGTGGCGCAACGATCGTCTACCACAGGAGTACCCATTTTACGGAGTCGGTTACCGGCCATGGCTTCGCTGGGGTTGTCTTGGATGTGAGCAACCGCTTGAGCCTTCATGATTTGAACGGCACGTACGGTGGAGGCTACGGGCACGCCCAGGGCTGCGTAGGTTTCTTTGAGGCCATTCAAGCAGCGATCGTCTAGGACAGAAGCATCACCAGCCAATAGCGCATAGGTGATGTAGCGCAGGACGATTTCAGCATCACGTAAGCAAGCCGCCATGCGACGATTGGGGTAGCAGTTACCACCGGCTTGAATCAAGCTTTGGTTTTCGCAAATCATACCGGCTACGGCATCAGAAACCATACAGCTAGCGTTACTGGCGATCGCATTTACAGCGTCCAAGCGACGGTTGCCATTGGATACGAAGTTTCTGAGGGCGGAAATGTCAGCTACGGTGGAGGTACTGGCATCTGCAGAGACTACAGCTCTAGAAAAAGCGTCAAGCATTTAGCTCTCCTTAAAATCTTGTTGTTAATAGTAATCTGATAAAAGTTAATCGCTTTAATATATATAGGTTGTTAAGTTTAAAGCAATCATCACAGTTAAAACCATAAAAGGTGATCTGGGCTTATGTCTCGGTTATGTCGGACTAAGTAACAATCTGTTACATTTCGGTGATTCTCTAGGGTGCTGTGCCAATAATCATTTGGTTGGGAATTTGAAAAGGGCTAGATATAAAGCTTTACATTTCCCTGGTGAGGTTTGGTACTAATTGCTACAACGGGCTTTTAAAAACATATCCAAACACAAACATATAAAATGCATTATTTAATCTAATTAATTAGATAATACCTGCTTTATGGTGATTTATTAATTTTAAAAAACTGTTATGTTCAGATTTATAGCTGAATATATCAAGTAGGATGGCGAGTATGAATATGCTTTTAAAAGGTGCTTTGTTTGCTGCCACGATCGCTGTGGCTGGTAGCATTAACTCCAGTCCAGCAGAAGCGCTTACCTGGAGATTTGATAATGTTGAATATGTCATCGGTGGTACCATAACTGGCAGTTTTGATTATGATGCTGATACTAATACTTATTCCAATATCGATATAATCTCCACTGCTGGGTCAAGCGGCGCATTTGAGAACGGCAGGTTTTATCCTGGACCTTTTATCAACTATACAGGTACGTCTTCAAGCGGTTTCGGCTCGCCAGCGCCTAGGAATTATGTTTCTAACATGGTTATTGGTGAGAGTAGTGTTTCATTTTTTCTCGATCTTGAGTTTGCCAGACCACTCACAAATGCAGGTGGTACGATTGACTTAATCAACAGAACTAACCTCGGAGAGAGAGCTGGTATACAAGTCCGTCGTATAGACACTACTAATTTTAATCCTACTGTTACGACTGTACCAGTACCGTTTGAGTTTGAAGCCTCGCTGGGTCTGATTGCCCCTGGTGGCATGTTTGGTGGTTATGTGTTTAATAAAAAGAGAAAGGCGAATAAGCAGCTAAATGCCTAGTTCGCTTTAACTTATTCCCACATAAACCCCAAATCCAACTCAAACCCTGGTAGCACATCTTCACCACTCAGGGTTTGGGGCATTTCTAATAATTCTTTTTCTGGCTGAGCATCTTGACCTGACCTTGAATTGGGTCGATAGATTTCCACCTGCTTGGCTTCGGGGTTAATCAGCCAACCAAGTCTAGCGCCATTTTCAATATATTCAATCAGCTTCGCCTGCACCACTTTAAGCTCATCGCTAGGTGACATCAGCTCCATCACAAAATCAGGACAGATCGGCGCAAATTTAGCCCGTTCAGCTTTGCTCAGGGCTTCATAGCGATCTTTTCTAATCCAACTCATATCAGGAGCACGGATTGCACCATTGGGTAAAACAAACGCACCATTAGATTCAGAACAATGACCTAGCTTTGTACGGCGATTCCAAATCACTAAGTCTGCAACTAGTTCTGAATTATTTTCACTTGTTTCATATCCAGTGGGGGACATAATGATTAAATCTCCATTGGCGCTGCGCTCGAATCGCAGGTCAGGATTACGCCGACAAAGCAGATAGAATTGGTCATCGCTTAGTTCTATGACTGATTCGAGATTCAGGGTGTGGGCGGTCATGATTGCCTCACTGAGGTCAGGAAAGGTAAGGAATTGTGATTTTATTCTAATATTGATTGATAGCGATTATCTATAGCGATCGTTATGCTTTATCTCCCTTCCCGATCGGGAAAACTGACTCCACCGGAATTTGCACATCAGGAAAAGCTGTCAAGCTAATATTCTGGCCTGGTTTAAAAATCTGTGTTTCTGCATAGCCATTAGCATCAGGCTGGCGATAAACCTCAATCGATTGCGCTTCAACATCCACCAGCCAGAACTCAACAATTCCCGCCGCTGCATACATCGGCATTTTGACATTGCGATCGTACAACAGCGAGCTATCCGCCACCTCGATTAAGAGATAAATACAGCGCATTTCAGATTAGAGACGCACAGAGATCGGCCTCAAGGAACCAGCCCATAATATCGTCTAGAGAAACCTTGGCAAGAGCGTTAGAAATAGCTTTATGCAAGTCATCATAGTCCCTGGCCGCCCAAGAGCGTAGAAACTGTTTCACCTTTGACCACAGCATCTCAATCGGATTTAGCTCTGGTGAATAAGGCGGTAAGTAAACCAAGTGAGCACCGACGGACTCAATTAACTCTCGCACAGGATCAACCTTATGTACACTGAGGTTATCCATAATCACAATTGCACCAGACCATAGGTTAGGCAGCAATTTATCTTTGAGATAGGACACGAAAGTATCAGTATTATTGCTACCAGTAAAAGTAAAATTAGTCAGCACACCGCGTAATGCCATAGCCCCAATTATAGTAACGTTTTTGCCTCGAGCAAGTGGTTTACTAGCATAGGCTCTCTCACCTAGAGTAGCCCTTGCATACAACCTGGTCATTGCCAGGTTAACGCCTGTCTCATCAATGAATACCAGGTTTTCCATTGCCTGTGGCCAAAGCCAGCGTTGATAATCTGCTCTCAGCTGTTGCACTCGTTCTGTATCCCTTTCATCGGCGTGAAAAGTTTTTTTTTCGAGTTAACTCCTGCCTTTGCAACGTACGGCACATGGTTGGTTCTGATACCCTGATGCCAGTACGTTCATACATTTGCTCACATAACTCCGACAGTGTGGCATCATTTTTAGCGGCTACTAACTTTGCTAACTCAGCCAGAGCAGCTTCATTAAACTTGGCTTTTGCTCCTGCCTTGTATGGAATTGGCTCAACTGAACCAGTAGTGCGATAAAGTTGGAGCAGCTGATGGACACTGTCTTTACTAACGCTGAATCGGGTTGCCAACTCACGGATTGAACCTTCTTTATTTTCGTACGCTGTGACTATGCGCTGACGCAAATCTAGAGAATGGGCTCTCATACTTTTTGATTCTTACTTTACTCCTATCATGTCATATTCTATTGCGGAATCTGCTGTATCCGCTGGGCTGGGGTGGCCGGATTCATATTCATCTTCCTTAAGCTTGAGCAGAGCCAGGTCTGGTTGGGGCTGTGATTGCGCCGAGAGATGAATTGAGCTTTGCACCCGCAATTGAGATCGGTCAATTAACTGGCGCATTAAAATGCGGTTGAGCCGATCGACACAGGTAGCATGTTTTGCCCCAGTAGGCGACATATAGACAATTTCTCCAGCGATTAATTCCACCCGCTCGGCATCGGTGATTACCCCTGACCGATAAATGCGGTAATAATCATCAACGCTAAATAACTTCTTGGTCACTTGAGCAGTCACAGGCGCGATCATGATTTTTATTCCTCCCACATAAACCCCAAATCCAACTCAAACCCTGGCAACACCTCTTCACCACTCAGGGTTTGCGGCATTTCTAATAATTCTTTATCCCTACCAGGGCGATAGATTTCTACTTGCTTGGCTTCTGGATTAATCAACCAGCCCAACTTTGCCCCATTCTCGATATACTCAGCCATTTTCGCTTGAACTACTCTGAGTTCATCACTGGGCGACATCAACTCCATCACAAAATCAGGGCAGATGGGGGCAAACTTTTTTCTTTCTGGTTTACTCAGGGTTTCGTAGCGCTCTTTTCTAATCCAACTCAAATCAGGGGCACGATTGGCACCATTTGGTAACTTAAATCCACTATCTGAATCAAAGCAATAACCTAATTTAGTACGGCGATTCCAAATCACTAGGTCTGCGCCCAGCTCAATATTACGATTGCCAGTTTCACTACCAGTGGGGGACATAATGATTAAATCTCCCTGGGCGCTGCGCTCGAACCGCAGGTCAGGATTGCGCCGACAAAGCAGATAGAATTGGTCATCGCTTAATTCTACGACTGATTCGAGATTCAGGGTGTGGGCGGTCATGATGGCCTCACTGAGGTCAGGAAAGGTAAGGAATTGTGATTTTATTCTAATATTGATTGATAGCGATTATCTATAGCGATCGTTATGCTTTATCTCCCTTCCCGATCGGGAAAATCTGTGCCACCGGAATTTGCATAGCTGGAAAAGATTGCAAGCTAATAGTTTGTCCTGACTTGTAAATCTGTGGTTCGGCGTAGCGATTAGCCGTAGATTGGCGATATACCTCAATCGATTGGGCAGGCAAATTAACTAACCAGGTTTCTGGGATTCCTGCTTGGGCATACAATGGCATTTTATAGTTCTTATCGATTCCTACCGAACTATCAGACACTTCGATTAAGAGATAAATATCAGCAGGCGTGGGGTGGCCAGAGGCATAATAATCATCTTTCCACTTAGCTAAAACAAGATCAGGCTGGGGTTGGGAAAACTGATCCAGATTAACTGGGTTTTGAATAATCGTCATTACATCTCGACCAAAAGCATCGATCAAAAGGTAGCTGAGCCGATTGACACATGCTGAATGCTTTGCCCCAGTAGGCGACATATAAACAATTTCTCCAGCGATTAATTCCACCCGATCGGCATCGGTGATTACCCCTGACCGATAAATGCGGTAATAATCATCAACGCTAAATAACTTCTTGGTCACTTGAGCAGTCACAGGCGCGATCATGATTTTTATTCCTCCCAGATAAAATCTAAATCCAGCTCAAACCCTGGCAACACCTCTTCACCAGATAGGGTTTGCGGCATTTCTAATAATTCTTTTTCTGGCTGAGCATCTTGACCTGACCTTGAATTGGGGCGATAGATTTCTACTTGCTGCGCCTTCGGATTTATTAACCAACCCAGCTTAGCCCCGTTTTCGATATATTCAATCAGCTTCGCCTGAGTTACCGAAAGGCGATCAGTCTTAGACATCAACTCCACCACAAAATCAGGGCAAATCGGTAGAAATTGATCTCCTGTTTCCATGCTTAAAGCATCTAAGCGTTCCTTGCGCACCCAACTCAAATCTGGAGAGCGAATTGCACCATTTGGTAAAATAAACCCGCCATTAGAGTCAAATCCATAGCCCAAGTCATTTTGCTCAACCCAGTAGCCAAATTTAACTATCAGGCTGAAATTGCGTCTACTGGTTTCATATCCAGTGGGTGACATAATAATTAAATCTCCATTGGCGCTGCGCTCAAACCGCAAGTCAGGATTGCGCCGACAAAGCAGATAGAATTGGTCATCGCTTAGTTCTATGACTGATTCAAGGTTGAGGGTGTGGGCGGTCATGATGGCCTCACTGAGGTAAAGAGAGGTAAGGAATTGTGATTTTATTCTATCGCACCTAGAAAAGGCATTCTTTCTTCTCAGGCATGGAACTGCATAGGGGCGATCGCCTCTGATCTAGCCTCAATCAGGCAGATTAATCAGATTAATAATAAGTTATGATGCAGTAATAGCAGCGCTTCAATCGAATTTTTAGATCATGCTAATTTTGGTGGGTTAGCACTCTAGCGATCCTTTGTTAGTTATGCTAATGTAGGCAAGTTGGGAAATGATTTTTTGGTTTGTGAACTATTGGTATACACTCTAGACTCCAAATCTGGACTTTCTCGCTACATTTTTAGATTTTGGAGATAATTTTATGTCTATTTACGTGGGTAACCTCTCCTATGACGTTACCGCAGAAAACATCACCGAGGTGTTTACAGAATATGGTGCAGTAAAGGAAGTTTACTTGCCCACCGATCGTGAAACCGGTCGGATTCGTGGTTTTGGCTTTGTGCACATGGAAGATGAAGCCAATGAAGAAGAAGCCATTTCCGCCCTCGATGGCGCAGAATGGTGCGGCCGTAACTTGAAGGTAAACAAGGCCAGACCCCGCGAAAGACGCTAGATAATCTAGATAATTAGTTAAACAATTAGTTAAGCAATTAGATTAGGCGGTGGCATAGTAGCTTAGATTTCTGCCCTTGAGGCACTAATCGCTCACACTTCCAGCCTAAGTAAGACTAAGTAAATAAAACTAATTGAATAAAACTAATTGAATAAAGAGGGCTGATTAGCAGTAATGCCGATCGGCCTTTTTTTGATTATGCATATGCGAGAATGGGAATCTATCCGATCGCTCTACCTCGATATATGAGCCTACATGACCGGGATCAATCCCAGCAACCCAATCTAGAGCAAATCACCGAGCAACTGCAAAGCAACAATGCCAAGGATCGGGTTCTGGCGATGTTAGATCTGCAAAAAGAAGTAATGCCCACCGCGCAAGCGTTGCCCTTGATTAAGCAAGCTTTGAATGACAGTAATGAGCAAGTCAAGGCGATCGCCATCTTTTCCCTGGGGATCAAGCCCGATCCTAGCAATCTAGATATTTTGACCCAAATTCTGATCTCCGATCCTGACTATAATATGCGAGCGATCGCGGCCGGGGCATTGGGCTACCTCGAAGACGATCGCGCCCTCGAACCACTCCGCCATGCTTTTTATGAAGACCATAGTTGGTTGGTGCAATTCAGTGCGGCGGTGGCTTTGGGAAACCTCAAAAATACCAGAGCGGAAGCGGTTTTAATTGAAGCATTGCAAAGTAAACAGGAACTACTCCAAGAAGCGGCGATCGCTGCCCTGGGGGAGATCGGCTCGATCAGCGCGGTGGATTATTTATTACCGTTTGCTACGGCGAAAGATTGGACAATTCGCAAACGCCTGGCGGAAGCATTGGGGAACCTGCCCACTGCCAAGAGTAAGGAAGCGTTGCAAATGCTAGAGCAGGACGAGAATAAATTTGTGGCGCAAGCTGCCAAACTGGCTCAACAGCAACTGAATGATTTACTTAATTAATTAACTAAAACTACTTAAACTGCTTCAGCTCAGCAATTAGGCGATCGAAATAGGGCGAAAGCGAATCCGCATGGGCAGGGGTGAGCCGTTGCAAGCTGGCATTCTTCAAACAGCCCAGCCCTTCAACCATCGCCTCTAACGGCACCGATAATTCATGGTAAAGCTGTTGCAGATAATCCAAGCCCACCGCACTCAAATAGTCAGTCCGCCCCCCAGCAATGCCATAGGTAACGCAGCGCAAAAAATGCCAGAAATCCCGCCAGCAAGCCTCTGCCCGTTCCGGCGGATATAGCCCGCCACCCGGTGCGGTAATATCAGGGAAAGTTCTCAACACCTCTGCCCTGGCTTCATCCACAATTCCCTTCGCCTCATCCCGCAACTGAGCCGCGATCGACACCATTTCGCTCTGTGCCGGAGCCAGCGCTTGAATTTGGTTTAACTCAGGATCGGTTAAATAGCGGCGATCATCGTCAGCGGCCTGAAACAGGGCGATCGCCTCCGGTGGGTGGGTGTCCTGCCAGGTTTCAAAACTAACAATCCGGGCTTTTTCAATCAGCTCTCTTACTTTTGCGTTGAGTTGAAATGGGGTCATATCTCTATTCCGTCTTCTTAAACCTATGTTGCGATCGCGGCATTATTAATCCATTAATTCATTAATCAATGATTAATTTGTGAATTACCAGCAACCACTAGCCTATCCCCAACCAGTATAGAGATAGAGCTGGGCTATAACCAATTTTTTTTATGGATCGTTATGGATTGATTTGGTGATGTTGTTGAACTAATAGGGAGAGAAATGAGCAGGGCGATCGCCTATTAGTTTTTCATTAGATCTAGGGTATTTATAGCCAGAGTAAGCAAGATAATCGAGGCACTGGCTATAATTGCCATTAACGTTAGAATAGCAACACAGCTCCTTGACCCTTTCGGAAGCAATACACCATGACAGCCCATACCCTGAATCTAGGATCAGTCATAGAATTAAGCGATGAACAGTTCTATCTGCTTTGTCGCCGCAATCCTGACCTGCGATTTGAGCGCAGCGCCAATGGAGATTTAATTATTATGTCGCCCACCGGTGGAGAAACCAGTAAGTCAAATTCGGAGCTAAATGCCGATCTGGTATTTTGGAATCGAAAAATTAAGCTTGGCTATGTATTTGACTCTAATGGCGGGTTTGTTTTGCCAAATGGGGCAATTCGCTCTCCAGATCTGAGCTGGGTGCGGAAGGAACGCTGGGATGCTTTGAATATGGAGCAAAGGGAAAAATTTCCGCCCATCTGTCCTGATTTTGTGGTGGAGTTGATGTCCCCTACCGATGTGCTGAAAGTGGTTCAAGCCAAAATGGTGGAATATATCGAAAATGGGGCTAGACTTGGTTGGTTGATTAATCCAGAGAAGAAGCAGGTGGAAGTATATCAACCTGACCAGGATGCTCAGCCAGAAAAAGAATTGCTGGAATCGCCCAAAACCCTATCTGGTCGGGATGTGTTGCCAGGGTTTGAGTTGAATTTGGGGTTTATGTGGGAATAAACTAAGCAGCGATCTTCTTATTTGCCTTGCGTTTTTTAGAATAAGCATAACCACCAGCCATCGCACCCAGCGCAATCAGCCCCAGCGAGGCTTCAAACTCAAAAGGAACGGGCGTGAATGTGATCGCTGCAAATCCACCATTGTTGACAACACGCGTAGTTACAGCATCAAGAGTTAAAACAGAACCATTAGCGCATTGCCCACTAGGCACGAAGGCGTTCAGACAAAAAATATTGGGACCCGCGAGAGCTTCAAAGTTAGCAGCAGTAATATTCCCATTTATGACCGTAAAGCTATGCTCATCAATCGTCCAAGCAGCTGCATCACTACCGATTACAAAAGTGCCTCCTAAAGCCATTGGGAAGTCATCAATGATGATACTGGTAGCTGACCCAGTAGCGTTATCAGTCAAGCCCAGGATACGACCACTGACCGTTCCAGGAACAGTGCTAGGTATTAAATCATCATTATTGAAGGAAAAGAAAAAGTCCAGAGCTTGGGCAGGGGAGGCAATGGCAACGGTAGCAAGGCTGCTAATTAAAAGGGCTTGGGCTAATTGTTGTTTCATTATGCACCTGGATTTGATGAGCTATTAGTTTAAGTGCTTTCACCTGTAAAAGCAAAACAGGGCAACCATTTACGGCGACCCTGTTGTCAATAAAATAATAAAATAGATATTCTAAATTGCTTATTTAAGCTGAATATTTAAACTAAAACAGAAGCTCAATAGACAAACAATCAAACAATTCAAATACCAATCGATAAGGAATCAATTCCTAAACCCTAAAACCCTAGCGTTTGCGGTAAGGAACCTTGTTCAAATCAATATTTTGAGCCGAAACACGCGGAGCCGGGCCGCCTCTGGGGGCGATCGTACGTGCCATGTTCAAGAAATTGGCCGGATCGCCAACTTTTGGCTTGCGATCGGTAGTCATATAAGTACGTACCGCCGTTTGCCAGATCACCTGAGGGAAACCAAGCTTGGCACGGGTATAGTCACCATAGCGGGGGGTTTCCAGATTAAACGGCACTTCGCCACCCTTGCGCTGGGGCAGAATGCGGCGGCGCTGATAGGGGATGGTGTCATCACCAAAGCTGTCTAAATACTCGTCGCTGTCTACAAGTTGATCGATGAAGGCGTTCAGACCCTTGGTACAAAGAGTGATCGACCAGGCCAATTCTTCGCGCTTGTTGTAGAAATCGCGCCCAAGAATACGCTGCACCATCATCCGGGAAAACCGATAATTACTGTTAGCATCGTAGTTGAGGCGACGGAAAGTATCACAGGTGGCCAGACCACGAATAAAATCACGGGCGCTAATTTGGCCAAACTTAAACTGTGACTCCAGTAAAGGTTGGCGATTACTTTCTAATAATTGATGTTCGCTAAAAATTTGACGATAAGCCGCCCAGATTACATCTTCAATTGCTGAAGCTGATGGCAAATCTGAGGTTGAATAGATCTTCGGCTGCTCTTCACTGGCAACCTCATAACCAGTAACCCTGGTATTTCGGCTTGTCGGCGAATAATCTAGTAACGGTATAGCCACAATTAAATCTCCGATTCTTAAAATTGCTTAGAATGCTTATTTAAACTAAATTTACCTCAGTTTATCTACTTGTGCTTATTTTTGGCTGATTTGTGTACTTTCTTTAAGCAAATCATCGAAACACTAGGCAAATCTACACCTTATGTTGTGAAGTTATGTTAAGCAAGCAATGCTCTAGCTAAGCATTTATACTCATTGCTGTCTATGCATGGCAATTTCTCCAGACGATCGCAGTAGCGTCTCGATCGCTATGTTATATCGCCATATCATATCGCCATGTCATCAAGCATAGTCTATGGTTTTGCGTTTAAGTTGGGCTAGTAGCAAATAGTTTAATCAAAACCTGGTTAATTTGGCGGCGGCTTGTTTCAATTCCGCTGATCCTAAGCGATACCGATCGCCCTTGTCACTGGTGCTATGATCGACCGCGATGATTTGGCCAGGAGAAACGATCATTTATTAATAAATCTTAAGTGAAAAGTTAAGTGGAAAAGAACCACAATAAGCCAAAATTTGCGCCCCAGACCAGCCTGAAAAAAAGATCGCGGCGGTTTCCGCCATTCGGGCACTTGTGGGCATAGCCTTTGCTCCACCCAGTACACCAGGTTTAGTGATTCCGCTGTCGGGCTAATCCGTGTAAGATATAATCCTACGGTGATCTTTGTGAGCGGCTTTCCAGCGATCGCAACTCACAGGTTTACAAGATTACATTTTGAACAACACGAAACGGGTTTAGAAATTAATTTCTGGTTTTGATAACCATAGAAACCAGAAAGCTGCACCTTTTTTCCAGGTAATGCTTTTTCTAGACAAGGACTACCGAATTGTTTTCGCTCAAAATGCATCAAAAAACGCCACCCCTGGAAAAGGTAGCGTCTTTTGAAAAATGTTTCAGAAAGTTATTAGGAAATGCGAATAACCAAAATTAACTTTCTAGAAACCAATAGAGACAACTAAATAACTAACCTAATTAACCAAACAATCCAAAAGGAGCAAAACTAATCAATCCAAATCAACCCAAATTAATCAAATCAATTCAAATTAATTAAAACTATCCAATTGGAAGGAGGCAATTAAATTACCTATCTATTTGTTTTTGTTTGTTTTAACCAACTCAACTCCCGAAGGAGGCAGTTAATTAGAACCAACCAAACTATATTCCCGGAGGCATATACCTTGATTAGATTTTCAACCAACCCATACTCACAAAGGAGCATAACTTGATTAGATTTTCAATTAGAAACAACTCAATTCCAAAGGAGGAAAAAAATTGACTAATTGTTTTAACTCAACCAATTCAAAACCCCGGAGGGCAAGAAATTGATTAGCTGTTTAAACAGGAGCAATGCGGTGCTGTGTGCAAAGGGAACTAACCCTTGTGCGACTCCAGCTATTCCTATGGGTCTAGATAAATCTCGAAATCAATTAGGCCACTGTATTAACCCGCAAGCTAATCGAAATAAATCAACTAGTTCATTGGCTATAAGCACTAATCGATCGCTCGAAATCGTACTAGGACATAGAGTCGAAATCATACTAGGACATAGTATATGGCTATAGTATACCGAAAAAGTCAAGCAACTCAAAGCTTTTCGGCCTCAGAAATAGGAAATTTTTTCAAGGGCCATAACCAGGCTGACTTTCCCGCCAATCCAGCATCAGAGCTGGCCAAATTCCAGGCTAAAACCGCCCAGGAATGGATCATTGACAGCGCGATCGCGCCTGAGTTATTTTTTGCCAACGTCCGTGTAGCAGCCGATGAGGAGCATTTACACGGAGGTGAGGTAATCTACCCACTTCATGAATCTTTAAATTGGCGGGTCAAACGCTGGCGATTCTCGCTGGGCGGGAAGTTGCAACGCCCTCGGCAGTTTGGCGCAATTATTTCTACCTGGAACCCCATCGATCGCCACACTGATGTTTTTCAGGTCAAGCTTAGCAACCCTATATTCGATTCTCGCAAAGGTAAAGCACGTAAGTATGAAAACCCAGCCGGTCGCGGTCAGGTGGGTGGATTTGCCCAGGTAACCTTTCAAGTTTGGCAAACCATCGCGGAGCAATATCAATTGCCGATCGCTTGCCCGATTAATCCCGCCAACAAGTCCATATATATAAGTAATAATTATTACGCTAGCGCTGATGCTGGATCTAATGCTGGCCAGTTAGGTGATGATAATGGCTATGGCTTCTGGGATTGGCTGATTGAAAACCCCCAGATTTCGATCGTGATTACTGAGGGGATGAAAAAGGCTTGCGCGTTGCTCTCGATCGGGCAGGCGGCGATCGCCCTCAGTGGGATCACAATGGGACGGGTTAAGCATAATCAAGATACAGAAGGTAATGAAAACCAAAAAGAGCAGGTGGCGCTCCAGCCCTATCTAAATGCCTTTGCTGCCGATTCTCGCCCGATCTACTTTTGCTTTGACGCAGAAACCAAGCTCAAAACCGCCCAGGCTGTCTATACCGCCACAATCAGAACTGGCAATTTATTCACCGAGGCGGGCTGCAATGTGCGGGTGGTGCGATTGCCGCTGCTCCCAGGCACAGACAAAACCGGGGTGGATGATTTTCTGGTGGCGCAGGGCGCAGAAAGCCAACCAGCCTGGCAGAACCTCTATGGACAAGCCTTACCCCTGGCCAGCTATCAATGGCAATGGCACAATCAGCAACGCCTCACCCATGCACCGAGTCTAGAACTAGATACACCAAATCTGGACTATGGCTTGAATCCTGCCGCTGTGCCCCAAACTGGTATCATAGCGCTGAAATCGGCCAAGGGTACGGGCAAAACCAAGGCGATCGCTAAGCTAGTTGCTCCCACCCAAAAGATCGTCCTGCTGGGGCATAGAGTAAGCCTAATGCGGAACCTGTGCCAACGGCTGAAAGTGCATTACAAGGCTGACCTGGACAAGGCCGCTGGGCAATTTATCAGCGAAGATGGCTATGCGCTGCGGGTGGGGGCTTGCGTTGATAGTTTGCTGGCGTTCGACCCCAACCAGTTTGTGGGCTGTGACCTGGTGATCGACGAGGTGGAACAGGTGTTAAAGCATTTGCTCTGCTCCAAGACCTGCAACAGCAATGGCAAACGCCCCGCGCTGCTGGCTAACTTCCATTGGTTGATTCAAGTGGCGCGGCGAGTAATTGTGGCCGATGCCGATTTATCCGATGCCAGTTTGGATTACCTCAAATCACTCCGAGCCAATGAGCTAACCCGCAACGAGGAGTTATTTTTAATCAGCAATCGCCACCAGGGACAGGGCTATCCGGTGCAGTTCATCGCGGCCAAGTCCGAATCAGCCATAATTAAACAAATCCTGGCGGATATTAATGATGGTTTGAAATTGTTTATTCCCACCGATTCCAAGACCAGCTCCAAGGCGATCGCCCGGTTAATCGAAAAAATCAAGGCAGCGCACCCCAATTTAAACATCCTGCTGATTAACTCCGAAACCAGCGGCGGCACCGACGAGGCCAATTTTATTCGTGATCCCAACTCCTATGCTCAGCTCTACGACGTGGTGATCGCTACGCCCAGCCTGACTACCGGGGTTTCGATCGAAATTGAGCATTTTGACAAGGTCTATGGCATTTTCTATGGCACTGCCTATGATGATGCCGATGCCAGCCAAGCCCTGGCCAGGGTACGCAGTAATATCCCCCGCCTGGTGTGGTGTGCCAACCAAGGCCGCAATTTTAGTAAAGTCGATCGCACCGACAAGCCCCATTTACTCAAGCGCTATCTGCTCACCCGCTGGAGTCGGGAAGTGATGCTAATTCGCCCCAGCCTGGAGCCAGCGTTGCTGCTGTTTATTAAAACCGACCCCGACCAGGAAGGACAAAATCCCCATCTCGACCTGTGGGCAAGGCTGCAAGCCCGTAACAATCGCGCCATGTGGACGCTGCGCCGTAGTTTAATCGAGCGGCTAAGCTATGAGGGTAATCAGGTGGAAATTGTGGCCGATGAGCCCAAGCAACAATTGGCGGCACAACTCAAACAGGCCAAGCAAGCCCTGCAATGGGAACGATACATGGCGATCGCCCAGGCCAGGATTCTAACCAAGACTGAATCGAAACAACTGGCTAACAAAGAATTTCGCACCAGCGCCGAGCTACTGCGGGAAGCCAAAACCGCGATCGCCAGGTTCTATGTCACCAACGATGTCAGCGCCGAGCTGGTGGACTATGACGATGATGGCCGCAAACGCAGTCAGATTCTGAACCTGGAAGCTTTATTTCAGCCTGAACTGGCGATCAAGCTGGACACCGAGGCGATCAACCACCAGGCCAAATATGAAAAAGGCGTATTTATCCCCGATCTGCGCTGCTATGAATTGGGGCGGTTTGTGCGCGAAAAGCTGGGTTTAATTGAATTATTACAACCGGAGCATATATATACGGATAGGGATCTCGAAACCCTGGGCGATCTGTGTCGCAACTTTGCCCAGGATATTAAAAAATATCTTGGTTTCACCGTCCCTGCCAATGCCACTAATATCTGGATTTTCCGCCGCTTGCTCTCCCAACTGGGGCTGAAAACCACCTCGACCCGACAACGGCAAAATGGTGGCTGGCTCAGGCATTGCCAGATTGAAGCTACCGCATGGCAAAACCTGCAACATGTGCTGATGCGGCGGCAAGAATGGCGGAATGGCAATGAAGCGATCGCTGATCACCCCCTCTTGATTAGTTTTATAAACCGCGACCTGATCACCCCCCCATTAAAACCAACCGCAACCGACCTGGCTAATCATCCTGCCATTGAAACGTCTACCGCTAAGACCACACCAGAGCAGGAAAAGGCTGAGCCAGCAAGAAAGGTGAAAAAGACGATCGCCCAAGCGATTCAGTTAGTGTTGGCGTTGGGGGTGAGTTTTGGGAAAAGCTTGAGTGAGCAAGGCTCTGAGTATCTTTTAGGGAGTCAATTAGAGGGCGCGGATTTACGAAGCGTACCAGCGCGATCGCCACCATAAAGGCACAAAAAAAGAAGCTCTAAGTTTAGCGGCTTTAGCTTCTTCCCTAATGGTAAACAATAAAATGCCCTCAATAGAGGGACAACAAAAATCCTACATGTGCCCATATTTTAGCACAGGTGATCCAGGATTATGTATTGTTTATCTTTAGTTAAGTTTTTGTTGCTAAAGATTGAGTGCTTGCTTAGCTAAATCCGCTAATTAATAGGTCTAAGGCGAATTAATTCGGTTTTTATGCGGTGATTCTAGCCGTACTGAAACCGAGCTAGGGTTGCTTATGCCTGAATTCGCGGCTACAGGCACACAAAATCGTATTTAACTTCCAAGTTGTTTACATTGTCCTGATCATCGACATAGTTCGTCCAGCGAATTTTCCAGATTGAATTACAATACCTGCCGCATAATTGATAGTAGGCATTCATTTTGTCGTTGTAATCACTATCAACCTTAAACCCTTGAGCAGTAAGCGTTTGCACCATTTGTTTGTTGTAACACGTAATGTTACATGTTACAGTAGATTATGATCCACAACATTAAACATCGTGGCTTAAAACGGCTATATGCCAAGGGCGATCGGCGGGGTTTGCGCCCCGATATTGCTGATAAAGCTGAGGTCTATTTATCAATCCTTGATACTGCTGAAAGTGTTGATGAGTTGAATATAATAGGTTTCAAACTGCATCCTCTGGTTGGTGATAAACGCGGTTTTTACAGTGTTTTTGTATCCAGAAATCATCGGATTATTTTTCGGTTTGAGGAAGGCATGGCCTATGATGTGGATCTAGTGGATTATCACTAGGGGGTAATAATTATGGCAATGAAATCACCAGCCCATCCAGGCAAAATTATTAAACATGCGATCGAATCCACTGGCCTGAACATTGGCGAGGCTGCAACTAAGCTGGGGGTGACGCGGCAAACTCTTTCCAGAGTCATTAATGGCCGAACTTCGCTGTCACCGGAAATGGCGATCCGGGTGTCCAAAGCGTTTGGCACTACACCGGAACATTGGTTAAGAATGCAACTTGCCTATGACATTGCCCAGATGCATGAAGCGATCGATCGGATTCAAGTGGAGCGATTCCCCGAACCCCAGTCGATCGCTATATACTGAGACTAATCGCAACAGGTGGATTTGTTATGAGTATTTTGGGGCTGGATCAGCAAAATCAAGCAGCAGCTAATATCAATCCAATTACTGCTGAGAATATCCAGGACTACCAAGCTCATTTGGATCGATGTCTGGAGCAAAGCCAACTTGATACAGCTACGCAATTGAGATTAAAGCAGGATTGGCATGATCCCTGGCAAAGGTTTTTAATTACCTCTAAATCTGACAAGAAGGCTCCATTATTGGCCACTTACAAAGGGGTCGCTTCTCTCCGCCAGGACATCAAAAAATACCTGGAAGGAAACAATAGCTTGCTTGGCGAAGGATTTAAACGATGGGCATCTGAGCTATATCAAAAACTAGAAGTGCCACAGCAATTTATTTTATCTCTGCACTGGATATCTGAAGAAGAGCGTAAAACCAGGAGTAACGCCGAAACGATCATCGGTGAACAGCGTGAAGGATTTGATTATATCGCCAATAACGTTGATGCCATCCTGGACTGGTTTATCCGAGATGAGGCGAGCGAGAAAATCATCAATAGCTTTCTCAATGAAATATGTCAGGCAATGCTGGCTAATGCTTGGAGCGATCGGCTTAATTCTAAAGGCAAACATCAGAAGGCCAGGATCGAACCATTGCTCAAAGACATTCGCAAGAGTGCCAAAGCCATTCTGTGGGATTTATACGAAATTAGAGAAAGCAACAAATTCCAAGCCTGGTTAGACACTCTGCAACCCCTCGATCATCCCCCTGAGCCTGAAATAGAGGCAATGTTAGAAGAGGCGATCGCAGATGCCGCAGCTGGTAAAGGTGAATATTTAGGTTCCTTTGCCAAATATGCTGACCTGGAAGAGGAATAGGGGTTGTGCAGTATCGTCTAATCATCCAGCCAAAAGCCAAGAAAACTATCAAAGAGCTAGAGCGCACTAACCCTAAAAAACTAAAGAGAGTCAACAAGACCCTCGGCCAGATGGAGGCTGGATTAGAAGCACCAGGGTTGAATCCGCATCCATATAAAGGCTGGAAAACTGACGATGGTTATCAGGTATTTGAAGTTTATGTCGAAAATAAAACCCCAGGTGCATATCGCATTTTCTGGTTCTATGGCTCAGGCAGAAAAGAAATTACGATCTTAGAGATCACGCCTCACCCCTGAGCGGATTGGGATAAAGCTCTGAAAAAGGATTAGGCATTGCGTCATACCCCTAGTTTGTCATATTGGGTGTAGGAAGAAGCGATGTGGATTGCCAGGAATCCAGCCGGTAAAAGCGTTGGTGAATTGAAAAAGCTCCTTGAATCTAGTGCTTTCGCCATATAGGCTATCTGCCAGTACCAACTTAAACTTGAATCCCATCCCCTGAAGCGTTTTGATTATCTCTATGGCCAGGGTTGGTTTGCTTTTATGTTCATCTCCTTGCTGCAAACGTCTCTCTGGCTTGAATACCTTAAACATCAGTGGCAAGGTCTGATCACCAATGATGCCGTAGGCATTCACTGACACGATCCCCTTTTCTACCTTGCCCAAATTACCGATATATTGACGCGACACATAGTCGGTCTTTTTTCCTTTCTTGCGATCTCCTGTTTCGTCGATCACCAGCACAAATTCTTGACCTGATAAGTAATGACGGATTATCGCCAATCTTTGGTCTCTGACCGCTTCTATATCCCACGGTGAGTTGCTCAAAAAATGGTGTAACCGTTGGGCATCTTTCAATCCTACTGCTCGGGCGATCGCTGACAGGGTCTTACGTTTGATTGGCGAAATCATTCCCACATGCAAGTATTTAAATGCTTCGTAGCCGCTTACGTCATGAAATAGATGTTCATAGGCACTGCAGTAGTTATCTACAAATGCTACTGTTTCCTTTGACTCTCTTGGGATCGTCATCTTTAGATTACGTTTACTAACTCCCTATATCCTAATGTGACAAACTAGGGGCAAACTAGCCAGGAATAAAAAATATGACGGCCACGATGATCGCGTTTACGACCCTGAATCCAGAGGAATCAGAAGCTTTGCAAGCTTATGTGGAAGGAACTACACCCCTAATGGAGGCAGCAGGGGGTAAGTTTGTGAGTCGGTATAGTCATCAAGAAGCGGTGATCGGCACGGCGGGGGTGCAGTTCGTGACGATCGTTGAATATCCTTCGGCTACGGCGATCAAGGAATTGTTTGCCAGTGAAGCCTATCAAAACTTGCAGCCATTTAAGGATAAAGCCTTCACCGAATATAATATTTGTATTTATGAAGCAGTTTAACCTGGGCGTTGCACTTTAGCGAGATGATTTAGAAATTGAGCTTTCGCCTCGCTTATGCCTAAATCCTTGGCTAGTCTCTTTTGGGTTGGCTTGCTAAGTTTCAGGAAACTCACTGTAGAATAAAGGCAAGCCCTCGCATTATTAAATTTACAGCCGTGCCGATCGCCAGAGGAGAATAAGGTCATGCAAACCGATGCTAATAATACCGATCCTAATCTTGACAAGAACGCAGATGGTGATGCGATCGCTAGTGCTGACCATGAACCTAAGCTGACCTTCAATGACATCCTGGAGCAGGTTGAAGCGCTGGTGGAAGAGCTCGATGCCGAATCGCAAGAGATGATCTTTGACCTGGTCAAAAAGCGCCGCAATCTAAAACGACGCGAGGAGATCGCCCGTACTATTGCCCAGGCTGAAGAAAATTATCGACAGGGCAAAGTATTTCGTGGCACCGTAGAAGAAATAATGGCGGAATTGAATCGATGATAAACTTGTCGTTGATCCGGCTTTTCAGCGGGCATTTAAATCTCTGGTTCGTAAAAATCCTCAACTCGATAAAAAAGTAGATAAATGCCTAAACCGATTAAGAGTTGCTCCATTTTCCCCATCGCTTGGAACCCATAAGCTGAAGGGTAATCTAGCTGGTTCCTGGTCTTGTTCGGTAGATTATGCCTATCGAATTATTTTTAAGTTTAAGAAGAATCCTGACTCATCAGAAGATGAAATCTTGCTCATTGATATTGGTAAGCATGACCAAGTTTACTAACTGATTGATAATTCTAATTCTAATTCTAATTCTAATTTAGTTAATTTAGTTAATTTAGTTAATTTAGATACTAATCCCCCTTGAGAAAAATGATTTTATCTTGGTGGATTTGTCAAGCAAGGCATAAATACTTATTGCCATGCCCACAAAGCCAAGCGGTGGTGCGATCGATCTGCTGACAGATTGATTATAGGTTGGAGTAAGACATGTAAAACCAAGCTATAGAGGCATTTTGCTAGGATGGGCTTAGATTGGCTAAAGGCGATCGCCCTTCTATCTATGGCCTTAGCTGGATGTATTTAGCTATGTTTTGCTTTACAAAATGTAATAATAGGCATTGACTAACACATTAATCATTTACGAATATAAACTAAACTCCAGCGGTTTAGGGAATATTCAATCTAATCAAGAGGTTTAATTGGACATGCAAACAGCCAGCCAAGAGTTTGATTCTCAGGTGTCTGGGGCGAATGTGGAAGCTCTAGAGACTCTCGAAGCAATGGCGCAAGCGTTCTTTTCAGAATCGGCGGGGAAGTGGCGATCGCAACGGCGCTATTACACACTCACCTCAGGCGCATCAGGCGCATCAGGCACATCAGGGCAAACCCAGGAAGTGGAAAGCTTCTTGACCGTTAAGTATTTAGAACCAGATAGCGTGGAATTGGCAGGCTTGGCGCAAAAGCATCAATTGGCAGCAGATTTTCAGTTTAGCTGCGGTGCACTGGTGACCTGGGAAAGCCATTATTTGAATGTGGCGGCCAAGAAAAAGCCTAACCTGGGTTCTACCATATTTGGGATCAAGGGTAATTTGATGTACCGCGATCGGGGCTTTTCCACCAGCAGACCCGTGACCGCAGAATTCAGTATGCGTGATGCTAATTCTTTATGTTTGAAGACTGCCTACAATGGTTGCTCATTCGAAGAAGAAATCAGACTAGTGGGCGATCTCTATCGCACCCGCCAGACGATCATTTGCCGTGCTGGTGAAGAACAGATGATTGGTCAATATTTAGAAAAACGAATTGCATGAGGTGGTTTTTAATACCTTTAATGCTTGAACTGAATCAATGAAATAACCTGACTGGATTTATCTAACGATAGAGCAAAATGCTTAGCCTTAGTCTTTTTTGGGGTTTCCCGTAAATCTCCAGGTGATGCAGCACACTTACTCATCGTGATCCAGGTCAGACTATGTCTTTGGGAATATCACCGCTGGCAGGATAGTCCCATCACCTGGTTTGTCTATGCCTAAAGTTATATTAGATTCAGTTGAGAGCGAGCTTAATGCTCAATCAACCAAATGCCTCTCAACGCATTGCAAAACGCTTTGTAAAAAGAAGCATAAAACGCAGAGTTTTAGCATTGCAGAGTTTCAAATTTCAGAGTTTTAAGCCAGACCAAAAACCATGTATACCATTGAACCAAAGAACCAAGCAGTCAAATCGGAAGTTAGCAATCCAACCAGCCCAGAACTCAGAGCTGAAAATAGCTTTAAGTATATGCCTACCGCTCGCTCTAGAGTATATCTCCGGTGGACTAAGGTGGATGATCGGCTTGGTTCCGATTGGCTTGCTGAATAGCCTGAGAAGGCATTGAAAGGATTTTTACTTTTTACAACTTATCAAAATCAAAATCAAAATCAAAATCAAAATCAAAGCCTAATAGGGCTAGAGTTGGCTCTCCCCCCAGGATTGCCCCTAGCCCCATCTGGCGATCGTTCAGAATCAAATGAATCCGCTTCAATTCTGCCTGCTCTTATCCATATATAAATATAAAATATGGATCTTTTCTCTACATAGAAAAGCCTTTCAATTAGTTGCACTGCTTGGCGCTGAGTAGTTTCAAGCACCCGATCGAGCATCGTTCCAAAGCCTAATTAACTATTTTCATCCTTCTCAGTCGAGTAATTAAGTTCTAGGGATTCTCTGATTAGTTCCAAGAAAGAGATTTCTATATAGCTGAGTGACTCATCGGCCACGATTTTATGGCTGATGCGCGCAAACTCTTCTAAAACTAGATTGGAAGAAACACCAATACTCTTGATTTTATTAGCTGTATCCTCAATATGTTTGACTTGCTCCATAGTTAACGGTTTTTGCTCCGACATAACAAGTTATTTGCAACTGATATAACTTTACATAAACTTATTTTGAGCGTCTGTGAGGGTTTGTGGGTAATCAAGGCACTTTTGCTGGTGGGTTTGTGGGGGATAAATTCAGCGATCGCCCCCGTTTTTAGGTTTATTATTGTTTTTAAATAGAAAAAATCCTATAAACGATGTAAAATTACAACAAACTACAATATATGTTCTAAAAGGGAGGATATATGTCAAACTCGGCGATCGCCAAATTGCAAGATTGGTATCGACAGCAATGTGATGAAGAATGGGAGCATTATTACGGCATCAATATTTCCAGTTGTGATAACCCTGGCTGGTGGGTCAAAATTGATTTGGCCTGCACCTCGTTGTCTGGCTGCAAATTTCCAGAGGTCAAAGTTGGGATCGATGAAGATGGCCACCCCCATGCGGCGGAGTGGTTGCGTTGCTATGTATTTAATAATAAATGGCAGGGCACTGGTGATCCTAGCAAGCTAGAGGAGATTATTGATACTTTTCTGGCCTGGAATGGGAACTGTCGTAATTGATTTTGCTGATGTGCTTAAGGCTGGTTTTAAATTATTTGCATTGCTGTAATGACGGGGATTAGATCGATTCTTTGGGTTATCTGTTTTTTTGGGGATTCTGGTAATTGTTTTGTTCCCTGCGATGTTTTGGTTTCCTTTCTTTACTCAATTTCTTGAAGTCAATTTAGCTAGCTAATTCGCCAATGGTGCACATAGTACCTCTTCTCAGATCAGAAATTAGTTAGTTTAAATATAATTATTTGGTTTGATGTTTGCTGCGATCGGCTATTGCTGCTAATCCGCTACAATCAAAAACGTAGAGCTTGTTCTCGATTGCGCAAAGAGAATAAAACTAATTGCAGTGCAACTGAATCCCACCAGTGGCGCTGTTTTTGTTTTTGCTATAATCAAATCGTCTACGGTGGGAAATGAATTATGCTTTGTTCTGGTTAGAAATATTGGACGAAAAGTAATCGCAGACTAATCAAAAATTATTATTCTTTGCAATTAAGCTTTATAGTCAAGCTTTACAATCAAGCTCTATCGCTAATCTCTACAGTTATGCTTGCCCGTGAATTTATCCTTTGGTTAGTTAATCAGTTAGCAAGCAACTAAACAGATATCCCAAGAAATATACTTCAGGAATAGGTTTTCCGATGTTGGAAATATTAAAAGCAGGCACTCATTTAGATAGTGCTGGGGAGGAGTTCTCCTTCTCGATTCAGGATTTAAATCAAATTGCGGCGGGCTATAACTTGCAAAAGTATCGTGCGCCGGTGTTAATCGGTCATGCTGAAAATCAACCCGCCCTGGCGATCGTGGCGCGATTGACCGTGGTCGGCGATTCGTTGTTTGCCTTTTTAATGAATGAAAGTGCAGAACTGCAAACCATTCTCAATCAGGGGCAATTTGCTGGTGTAAGTGTGGCGCTGTACCCGCCCGGTGAGCCTTCTAGTCCCTATGATCTCGATAAATGGGGCTTGCGGCATGTGGCGTTGGTGCAGGTTCCGGCGATCAAAGGTATGGCGTTGCCTCAAAGAAAAGCTCAATTCAGCTCTGGCGATCGCGCTGTATATATTAACTTCGCGGAATCAAAGCAAACCAGTTCAGTAACCTCTGGAGAGGATAACGAACCGCAATCCGCAACACAATCATCTGAGCAATCAGAGCAATCAGAGCAATCAGAGCAATCAGAGCAATCATCTGATTCAAATAAAGCGCTCGAAATCCCCGCCGAGTTACCCGCCCAGATGGCATTGATGTTAACTGGAATGCGGCGGTTTATGGTCGATTGGACTTCTGAGGCCGAGAGCGATCGCTATTTGCCCGTTAATTTAATCAAGGCGATCGAGCAGAGTTTGATCACCAAGCTGCAACCGTTGGCGGAAATGGCTAACTCTCTGACTAAGGCTACTAATACTACTGATAATAGTGCTAATAATAAAGAAGCCAATCACCAGGCTGATACCACTGAAAAAGCTCAAGGAGCAAATCTAGAGCAGTCAAAAAATAAAGTAACTGAGAATGCTCAAACAGCGGTAGAGTCACAATCGGCTAGCTCCAGTGATCCTGCGTCCGTTCAGGATAACCAAAAAACTGAAACCATCAGCGAGCCAGAAGCGACACCGGAATTACAAGCAGTAACCGATCGGCTCAACCAGCTCAAGCAGCAAGAAGAAGAACTTCTGCAACGCCAGCAGGAACTAGCCCAGCGGGAACAACAGGTTAAAAAAGCTGAGTTGAATGAGTTTCTAGAAGGCTTGATTAATGAGGGTAAGTTGCTGCCCAGTGAAAAGGAAACTTTACTAGCTTTGATGTTGGCTTTGCCCACTGAAGCAGAGCAATCGGAAACGGTGCAATTTAGTGAGGCTGATCCCGATTCCCACAGTAAAGCGAAAGCAAACCCCTCAGCGATCGCCACCTTCAAACAAACCCTGCGCGATCGACCTCGGATTATCACCTTTGGCGAGGTTGCTGGTCGCACCAATAAATTTACCCCCACCAATGAAACAGAATCGATTCAAGCCCAAGCTCAGGCTTATATCAATGAACAAAAGGCACTGGGCAAAGAACCCTCGATCGCGGAAGCGGTGGCGAAAGTTTTGGCTAGTTAGCACTATTACCTTTGTAAATCTGAAAAGGTTTGAACTCGGAAAAGCCTATCTATCAAATGATTTAGCAAATTCAGTCTATGCTTTTCAACCTGTTAAATGCTCAGCTTACTAAAAGTTTAACTGGTTAAAAGTTTAGCTGTTCAACTAATTGAAATTTTAAAATGTTGAATTGCTGAATTAGTGAACTGTTGCATTGATGACTGGTTGAATTGTTAGCTGATTGGCTTTCTAACCCACTGAAATGTTAAAGCACTGAAATGTTAAAGCACTGAAAGGCTAGCTGGTCTGATTGCCAGGTTTCCAGATTTATCGATTGTTAGCTAGCTAAGTCGTTGAGTGGTTAAACTTTTAGATTTTTGCATGGTTGAACTGTTCGACTGCTGGACTGCCAAATTGTCAAATTACCAAGTTGTCAAATTGTTGAATTGCTTAAATGCTGAATTGTTAAACATCTACATTGCTAACCGCTTAATCTGCTGAATTTTGATCTACTTGATCTCGTTTAAACCTCTACCAATTAAAGCTTTAAGGAGCAATAACTATGTCTGTTTCCAATCACATCCTCACCACCACCTACACCGCCGCTGGCACGATCGACCAGTACCGGATCGTTAAATTTGGCTCTAGTGACAACACCGTTATTGAAGCCATTGCCGCCACCGATCGCCTGGTGGGTGTGGCCTATATCCCCGGTGTGAGCGGCACTCAAAAAGTCAGTGGCGATCGCCTGGAAGTGGTGCTTAGTGGCGTGGCCGAACTCAAAGCTGGCGGCACGATTACCCGTGGTGACCTGGTGACCAGCGATGCCAATGGTCAAGCCGTGGTGGCTGCCCCAGGCGCGGGCGTGAATAACCAGGCGATCGGTAAAGCCCTGGTCAGTGCCCTCAGTGGTGATGTGTTCCCGGTGTTGCTTGCCCCGCAACAAATTCAAGGTGCTGCTTAAAAGCTAGTTTTAACTCTAGCCAACCCTAATCAATCGCCCTGGTTTAAATAAACCCACTGGATTGAGATGACTAAATTTTATTCACTTATTCCCAGATTCACTTATTCCCAGATTCCCAGATTCCCAGATTCTCAACTAACAAGTAATTATTAAGGAGCAATCCCAACTATGGCTGGTGAAGCAAGTTTTGAAGTTCGCCCCGACCTGACCGCGATCGCCGTGATGCATCGCAATGAAGAATATATCGCCGATAGCGTCGCCCCCAGAGCCCTGGTCGGTAGCCAACTGTATGAATACACCGAATTCACGATCGAAGATTCTTATAACATGCCCAACGATGCGGTGGGGCGTACCGCCAAGCCAAATGTCTATGAGTTTTCGAGCCAGCTAAAAACTGGCCAATGCCGTGATTATGCCCTCGATACACCAATCCCCAATCGGGATATTGAGAATGCCCGCAACATTCCCAATTTCAATCCGATGGGTGTGGCCACTGAGCAATTGATGGATTTGATCGCCCTCAATCGAGAAAAGCGCCTGGCCGACGTGGTGTTCAATGCCAATACCTATGCCACCGATCAAAAGGTGCAGCTTGCCAGTAACGATCAGTTCTCTGATTTTACTAACTCTGATCCGATCGGCGTGATTACCGATGGCCTCTCCAAGATGTTGCGCCGCGCCAATGTGATGGTGTTGGGTCGTGAGGTGGCCGACAAGCTCCAACTCCACCCCCAGATCATCCAGGCCGTCTATGGTAAATCCACTGCCACCAGCAGCATTGTGCCCCTGGAAGCGATCGCTGCCCTGTTTGGGCTCAAGGAAGTAAAAGTGGGCGATGCCTGGTATAACACCGCCAAGAAAGGCCAAACCGCCAGCTTTAGCCGCATTTGGGGTAAGCATGTGTCGCTGTTCTATCGCGGTACTGCCACCCCGAATATGATCGCGCCTGGGGTCACGTTCATGCTCACTGCCCAATTTGGCGATCGCTTTGCTGGCGTGATTCCCGACCATTACATGGGTGCGCGTGGTGGCCAGATGGTGCGGGCTGGCGAAAGCGTGGATGAGAAGGTGATTAGCAATCTGGCTGGTTACTTCATTGAAGACGCGGTTGCCTAAGCTCTCTAGTGCTTAGCTCGATCTAATCTGCTAACTATCTCTAACTCTATCTGTTACTAATTCCCAGTGGGATTGACGAGCCAGCCTAATGATTCGTTTTTCCCATTGGGATTTTCTTTTCTTATGTAACTAAATTCTAAATTCTAGTTCGCTAAATATTCCCTTCCTTAGTTCTTCAGAATCTATGACCTACGCCACCGAACAGAACTTGATTGATGCCTTTGGCCAAACCGAGCTGATCGCCCTGACCAACCTGGCCGATCCCACCGCCAGCACGATCAACACCAGCGTTCTCAGCCAGAACCAGAATAAAGCCTTTGGGCTAATTAATGGCGCGATCGCCAAATGCCCTGGGATTGCCGTGCAAATGCCGTTTAGCTCCCCCTATCCAGAATTACTGGTCGGTTTGGAGCTGGATATTACTCGCTATTTTCTCGACTCGATCAGTGCCCGCGAAGATGTGCGGCAGCGGTATGAAGATGCCCTGGCTCAGCTCGAAAAGATTGGTGCTTGCGAATTGTCCCTGGGCTTGAATAGCAGTGATGAAGTGGTCAACACCAGCGATCGCCCCGCCTATGGTGCTTACAAACAAGTCTTCACCCCCACCACTCTCTGCGATTATGTTGATTAATTCACCGATTAATTCTTACCATCATTCTTTTTGATATTCATGACTGAATCCATCTAGCACTTAAAACCCTTGAATATAGCTGCATAGCGCCCCATTAGTATCAATTTAGTATCAATTTAGTATCAATCCCGATTAGCTCTCAATAAACGAAAGATTATGTATGACCTCAGTGCGATCGAAACCGATCTGCTCACCCGCCTCAGCACGGTGCAAACCACCTATAACCTCAGCCTGGGCACTTTAACAAAAGAGCAACTAAACCAGCCAATCCAGCGATCGCAATTATTAGTCAGCTATCGCCGCACCGAATTTGAATCGCCCCAGAGCTTAAATCAATATCAACTTGCCACCCTCAGCTTTGAAATTATTACCCGCTTCAAAGACCTGCGCAGCCATGCCCAAGCCTACCCGATTCTGGCCGCAGTGCGCGATCGGCTCTGGAACTATGCCCCCGCCAGCTTAAACAGTCTGGATCTGGTAGAGGGAATGCGGCAAGTGGATGAACGGTTTTTGAGCGATCGTAATGATCGTAAGTTACTGGATCATGGGATCTGGAGCTATAGCCAGATGTTTGCACTCAAGCTGGTTTGTACTGGTTTGTAAAGAGCCTTCATGATTCGTCGATGGTGTTTTTATCCTTTTCTGCTGTGATAATCTCTTCGGGGTCAAAAACCACAAATTCACTCTCATCGGCTTCTATACCCTGGCTTAGTTTTGCCACTAATTAATCCGACTACTGAGTCTGAGTTAGTTGGAGTTGGCCTACAAAATCCTGATGTACCGATGTTGCTAGCCCTTGTTGCAATACCTCCAGCACCTTCGCAAAGTTGCCACTCAGTAAAGCCTCTTTGGCCAACCACAGCCCAGGGAACACCTCGGATTGAACAATTCCTGCCTCATCTGCTGGCATCTGTTTATATGCCTCGTTTTGCAACCGGAACCAATCAAATTCCTTTTCATACACCCGCCAGACTAAATATTCCTGCACCCGATTGTGGCGATAAATTTCTAGCTTGTTATGCAGATCGATCGAAGCACTGCTAGCCGCCACTTCGACGATTAATTCTGGCGCTCCTTCCACATAGCCATCGGTGCTAATGCTGGCCTGTCCGTCAGTGATAATCATCAGCAAACCATCAGGCTGCAACTCGTTATCATGATCCAATCGCACCGTTGCATTATCACCGGCGATCAATCCTGGTGTAGCGATTTGATATGTGCCCAGCCAGGTCATGATGATGGTATGCGGATAACCATGGCGATCAATTCTCAGAGGTGAGGCCATATAAACTATTCCGGCAACTAGCTCGGCTTTTTTGATGTGAGGCATAGCACTATAGCGACGTTCGAACTCATTGCGAGAGAGCCGATCACCATTTTCTAGAGGCAGCGTTTGAATTGACTGTTTGCTCAGGTCAGGAGCAGCCATAATTCACCTTGTAGCTCTTGCATTCTTAACTTAAGTTATCTAGTTATATCTTACGATCATAGTTAATTTAGTCAGAGTAGCTTGTAAGTTTAAAAATCAAGGCAAAGAGAAACAGTGGCAGCTATAGGTAACAACGAATGTAGATGTGGCTGGATGTTTTGCGTAAGAATAATTGGCTCTATGTGTATTCAAATCGGAAAGATCATAAATCAACTCATTTAGGTTAAACGATCGCCACTGTGGGACTGCTTTGACTGGATTAAATTTCCCGTTGCTCATGAACAGCCACCCGCAAATATCTTGGCTAATAATGGCTTAAATATACTAATATTTTGCGTTACTATATTAGCAAGATAACCAAATTACCTAAGAACTAACCGGATTAGCCTCCAGCTCCAGCACACATACCGCATAGCCCTGTTCCAGTTGCGCGATCGCCACCTCATCACCCCTTCCAGTCAGCTTGGCCGCCAACAGCAACACTTCCACCTCATCTTCTTCAATCTTAAACAGGCTGTAATACTTACCCCCATCAGCGATCGCCGGGATTGTCTCATATAGATCCGGCACCCGAATATCAATTAACTGGCACTCTTGCTCCAGTGAGAAATACTTAAACGCGGCTGGAGCCAATTGGGTTTTGGCCTGTTGAAGCTGGCTTTGCTCTGGCCTCATGTCGATCGCCTGGGGTTCCAGCACCCAAATGCCATATCCCTGAGTGGCGGTGGCCAAATTAGTGATCGCCAGTTGATTATGCCGCGAACTCAGTCGCCCAATTAGTTTCAAGACCTCAGTGGCAGTACGCACAAACTTGAAATAGCCATAAAAACAATCCGCCACCGCGATCGCCGGGATTGGCTTTGCTTCGTCGGGCAATTGAATATGACAGGAAAAGTAGCGATTGCGCTCAGTCAGAATCAAACAGGATGACATATAACAATCAATGGGAGGATGAAGGGATCAAATAGCATCACCCGATCGATTAATTTAACCCAGTTACAGGGATCGAATCGGGCAAGCCGTCTTATTTTTGTAGCACGATCTAGCAATAAAGCGATCGCCCCCTGACTATTGATGCCGATCGTCATAGGTAGCATCCTGACTATATCTGGATTACACCGCTCAAATTCACTCAAGCCTACGATCGCTCGAAATACGGTCACCAAAAAACCGGGGCATAACCCCAGCTTTTGGGTTTGATCGACTGGCTTTTGAGTTAAAACTCGTGCGCGTGCAGTACCTCCATCACATCACAGAGATAGGCGATACCCGAATAATCTTCGAAAAACTGCGCCGCGACCGCATCCGAAATCTTCACTGCCATTTCCCGATTGGGGGTGAGCACCTCGAACTTTACATTCGAGTAGGTGTCAGAAACAGTGGGTCGTCCCGACGATCGCACATTGCGACTGCCTTTACCACCAGCATCCACCACCGTATAACCAGTGGCTCCGGCATCGTCGATGATCCTGGCGACTTTTTTTATCAGTAACTTTTCCGTGATGATGACGAGCTTGCTTGCTTGCTGGGACATGTTGGTTACCTCCCGACGTATATATTTATTAAACTACATAGAAACTTAGGAAAACGGCAACACCGTTCTCGATCGCGCCGACTTAGCCGCCGCGTTGGTTGCCGGGTCAAGAAAACACCGGCAGACCACGACCCATCTGGGATCAGCCGCCCATCAACGACTGGGCAAGCCCCATGTAGAGCGGTATTCCCAAGGCAAGTGCAATTGGCGTACCGACCGCTGTGGACGAGCCCACGTAAGCGGAGGGATTGGCCGCCGGGATCCCAGCTCGCAAAGTGGGCGGCCCTGAGATATCTGAACTGGAGGCGGCGATCACAGCAAGAATCACAACGCCGCCATAGCTGAATCCCGTGGTGTAGTGGGCAATCACGCCGAAACCGAAGGCAATAAACCCATGCAACAACGGTGCCACCAAGGCATATAGGGCGTACCACTGGGCTACCTTGCGCAGCTCGCTGATTCTGGCCCAGGCCTCCATACCCATTACCAGCATCAAGATCGAAAGCAGACCACGGAAGAGGGGATTGTAGAAGCTCTCATAGACGCTTTCCGGCTTGGTTATCAGGCCTAGAGCGATGCCGAGCAGCAGTGCCGATAGGGCAGCTCCCTGGAGACTGTCCTTTACGATCGGCCATATCCTGACCCGCTTGCCTGCGGTACCGCTCTGCTTACTGGCATAAATGCTAGCCAAGACGATCGCCGTCACGAGCGCTGGGATGTCCATGAAAGGATAGAGGGCGGCGGCCCAGGCTTCGTATTGAATACCTTCCGTTTCCATTAGGGTCAGAGCGGCAGCGAGGGTAGAGCCACTCACCGCACCGAACAAGCCGGCGGTCGCAATGCCATCCAAGGGTTTGACGTTCGGCAGCTTGGCCAATGTGTAGCGCCCAATGAACACAATAATGATTCCCACTACCACAGCAAACGCAGCGGGCAACAGCATCTCCGTCAGATTGGCGTTGCGGATTGCAATACCGCCGCTCAGGCCAACTTTTATGAGCAGCATGAAAACGATGAACTTATAAATTGCATCTGGAATTTGCAGTCGGCTATTGAAGGCGGCAATAAACATACCACCAATCAGAAAGCCGAGGGTCGGGGACTGCAACTTCGCCACGAAGCGTATAAAGAAATCGGACAAAAAATCCACTTAGTAATTCCTCCTTAATCAGAACTTAGGGCTCAAGACGGCAGGCAAGCATAGCTAGCTTCTAATCCTGGGTGGGTTGCTCCACGCATCCGGTGAACAGTAAGTCAATCCGCCACTCTATTACATCTGCATCGCGGTGCGTCGTGTGCTGGAAGATCAGGTTTCGTTCCAGCGATCGCAGCGTCGCAAATGCTGAACCGTCGCTAATTAGTTTTTTTAAAATAGATTTAACATTGATTTAACTTTATCCCATTAGCTGCACAAGAGCTGACTAAAACCCCAGAATTTGAAACAGATTATCCTATCTTAATGATAACCTATGCTTATAGCTTAGAGCCTATAACTTAAGTTTAAGCTATATTAAAATCTGATCAATAGTCAATCTATCCCAAGGGGGGGATGAACTGGCAAGCTCAGCATGAAAGCCTTTTATAGAGATGGCTTCAGGAGTTGGCGAAAGGTTTATTAAATGCTTAGTATTGCTCCTTCAGCTCAGGATTTCTACTCAGGCTCGAATCAAGCTGGTTACGATCGGATTAGAGTCTCGGATTAGAGTCAATTAAGTATCCAAGTAGTGATTAGAGTGTATTTATAGTGTATTTATCCAAATATGCAAGCCTAATCCAAGTCGGTTTATATTGCTCACTATTTGCTAACAGTACTAGCAGTCTAATCACCGCAGCAAAAAAGGTTAGCGATCGGGATTAGTAAATTTATTTTTCTGGCTAAAAGCTACCTATAGCAAGAGTTTTAGCTCGATCGCAAAAAAGTTTTAAATTTTTTTTGAAACAGTGGGAACCTTGGCTTAAGCCGATCGTCATATATAGCCAACGGGGAACAGTGACCTCGCTGGTGAGTCTGAGGGGCTCGCCAGTTTTTGTCTTTAGCCATAATTAAATATCTGCTCAAGCCTATATCCGCATAATTTGGGTGAGGATGCCTTAGATTGGTTGATTGGTGATTAGCATACTTTGCCGATCGGCCAGGTGTTATGTTCTAGGGGCATTAAAAATCACCTCTTCGATATCCTGGTCGGATCAAGAAGAAGTGACGATCGTTAACTAATATCTGGTCTAGGCTTCAAAAAACCTAGGGGAATATTGTTGCTCTAATTGCTGAAAAGGCGGAAAAGGTTTACCCAATAACCTGCACAAAAAATATGGCTAACCAAGTTGTGGGCTAGCTTAGTGCCAGAGCATTAGGGTATCTCGGTTACTAGATTTAGGATTGAGATTTAAGCAAATCTTTGCCACCAGAGATATTTGGTTCTGGCTGGTTGAACTTTAGTTTTTGCTGCACCAGAAGCTTCAATGCGATCGGTGGGTTCTGCATCATGCCGATTGATTCTCAGCGTTTTAAGAATACTTTGATCGCTTTCGGTAAGCTCATTGCGATCGACTAGTAGGTTTGCATCTAGAGTTGCCATGTCTTGTTCCCTGTCTTAACTGGATCTTAATAGCTCAGTATTATTCAGTTTTACTTGACCGATTGATTCCGTCCCCAATCAATCAAGGGTAAGCCTAGCAGTAACAAGCAAGTATGCGCTAAATTGCTTAGACAGACCCATATCTATATATATATCAGAAAAAAAGCACTCATAGAGTGGATTGATACAACTTCATAAAAGTATTTATTTAAGGCTAGTTGTGGCGAAAGCTCAGAGCGATCGTGGGCACAGCAGGTTTGGTCGGCCTGGGCGGAGCATCATCAGTTAATTGCTTCGCTAGTAAATTAGCTATGATTGATGATTTAACAGCAAAAAAAACCATGCAAAAAGTAGCCGTATTTGGCAATGCCGGAGCAGGTAAATCAACCCTGAGCCAGCAGATCGCCACGATTACTAACCTACCGCTGCATATTCTGGATAGGGTGCAATATCAACCAGGCGGCGTGGCAGTTTCCAGCCAAGAATATAAGCAAGCCCATGCGGAAATTTTAGCCAGTGAGCAATGGGTGATCGATGGGTTTGGTTCGATCGATACGCTCTGGCTCCGGCTCGATCGGGCTGATACTTTGGTTTATCTGGATCTACCCCTGCCGCTGCATTTCTGGCGGGTCACCAAACGAATGATCACAGGCTTCTTTGTGCCGCCTTCCGGCTGGCCGGAACATAGCCCTATTCTCAAAAGTTCGCTGAACAGTTATCGCAATCTGTGGTTATGCCATAGGAAGTTAACGCCGAAGTATCGAGATTATGTGGCGCAAGCGGCCAAGACCAGGCGGGTTTATCATCTGCGATCGCCTGCTCAGGTTGAAAAGTTTTTAGAGTCGATCGCTCATGCCTTGTAGAGATAGCGATCGTGATTTCAATTTAATACGATCGCTCCTCGCGGCCATGATAAACAGCATCAATAACAACCGCATTATTGGTCACTGTGTAATGAATCACATAGCCATACTTCCCAAAAGAAACTGGCCATTTTCGCAAACTGGATTTTTCTTCAAGGACGGCTCCCAGATAAGGCATACTAGCAAGTCGTTTAGCAGCCTTACTAATTGCTTTAATTGCTTTTCGTGCAGCACTGGGCTCATGCGCTGCTAAATAATAGTAGTGTCGATCAAGGTCAGCTTTAGCTGGAAATGACCAAATCAGCTTAGCCATAAGATTACTCTAATTGGGGAGATTGCTGATCCAAGCTTCAATCTCAGCATTGGCAATCCCGCCATTTTTTTCATAGTCTGCATGTGCTTCTAGGCTGCGTTGGATTTTTTGTTCTTCAGTCAGAATAGGAAACTCTTGAATAAATTTCTGGGATTCCATCATTGTGTCAACAGCAGCGATCGCTTCCTGTTCTTCCCATAAAGCTTGCTCCAGTGCCGTTAGATCAGCATCAGAAATATCTAGCCAACGTTTTAAAGCCGCCTTTACCTGGTCACCGGGTAAGGCATCAAGTTGTTGCTGAATCTTTTGATTGAGAGTAGCCATAGCAAAGTCCAAATTATTGCACTATTATACTGGTTAAATTCTCAACGATCGCCTCAACCACATCCTGCCAATGCCTTGGTTGCGATTGCCGAAACAGCCGCATCGTTGGATACCAGGGCGTGTCAGAGCGATCCAGCAGCCAGCGCCAATCCGGGGAATGGGAAAGCATCACCCATACCGACTTACCCAACGCCCCCGCCAGATGCACCACCGAGGTATCCACGCCGATCACCAGGTCTAAATGATCGATCGCTGCCGCCGTATCCATATAATCGTGAATATGGGGGCTTAAATCGTTGATTTGCACAGCATCAGGTAACTGGTTTAACTCGGTTTCCTGGGGGCCTTTCTGCAGGCTATAGAAATTTAAATTCGCTAGTTCCAGAATCGGCAGCAGATCACGCAAGGTACAAGAACGATTGCGATCGTCGGTGTGGGTAGGGCTCCCCGCCCAGACAATGCCAACTTTGGGATTAGAATTAGACTTACTAAAAAGTGCTGCCATCTTTTCCTTTCTATCTGGTTCGATGTCTAAATAGGGAACCTGATTGGGAATTGTGTTTAGCGTCGTTCTTAACAAATGGGGCAAGCTCATTAACGGCGCAAAGGTGGAAAACTCAGACAGAGGAATCGCCCCCGCCGTATAGATCTGCGCAATCCCGGCGATCGGCTTGAACAAGGCCACCAGATGATCGGGGCAACAAAGAATTACCTGCTTGCATCTGGGGATTAACAGGGGCATATAGCGAATAAATTGAATCGCATCGCCTGCGCCCTGCTCCGTATGCACCAGAATACTTTGCTGGCTAATGTCTTCGCCTTGCCACTGAGGTTGAGGGCAATTCAGGGGTGTAAAGCGATCGGTTTGCCAGCGCCATTCCGATTCAGCGAATCCCGCAATCAGTCTACCCATTTGCAGCAGGGTCATCCCCAAATTAAAATGCGCGTCGGGGAATTGATACTTAATGGCGATCGCGGTTTGGAACTGTAGCACCGCCTCGATTAATTGATTCTGCCGCCGGGCAATGATGCCCAGATAGTTATAGGCATGGGCATGATCGGGCTTGATGGCGATTACCTGGCCTAAATATTTTGTTGCCTCTGGCCATTGTTCTAGTTCCGTGCAAACTACGCCGATGTTATATAGCGCATTGAGCCAATCGGGTTTGAGCTGGAGGCATTGGCGATAATATTGCTTGGCTTCGGTTTTTTTGTTTTTATAGTAAGCCTGGTTACCTAAATTAAAGTAGGTCTCAATCTGATTGGCACGATTAGCTGGGATGGAAGTAGGATTTTGATTAGTCATTGCTGCTGCACCAACACAATATGAATCATCAAATGAGTTCTAAATTAAGCAGTATTAAAGTAGCATTCGGATCTGCCAACCTGGTATAGCCCTGGGGCAAAGGGTTATATTGATTTTCCTAAGCATCAGGCAGCTTAGGTTAAATAGTCATGCCCTCTCGCTTGATATTCCGTAAGAGGGCAGTATTTTGCTCCAGATATTCCTGAGCAGAGACAAAAATATTGCAAATCAAGATGTTGTTTTTCAGACCCAACTGAGAGATAAAATCACCAGTACGCTTAATTTCTGTCCAGGAGTCAACCTCATCTTTCAGGACTACTAAAATATCAATATCTGAGTCTTGCTCTGCATCTCCCCTAGCTTGAGAACCAAATAGAATCAAACGATCCAATCGATCCAATCGATCGGCATAGAGGTTTTCCGTGTAGTGGCGGAGCTTTGTTAAGATTGGGGTTAGCTGTTGGTACGTCATATCGAAGTTATTGCTTAGTAGTACAATCGCGCTTAGGCAAAATCCGATTACTCTGGCTTTCATAATTCGTCGCATCTGCCACTAAGATCACCTGGCCATTTGGATCCAAGCGCCAGCCCTGCACTTCGTTTATTTTGGTGATTTCGCTGGGTGGGTTAGTGCTAGGGGTTGGATTAGTGGCCTTACTTACTGAACTTACTGAACTTACTGATTGGGATGGATCAGGTAAATGCGATTGATTATTGGTTGTACTGCTTGCCGTACTAAAGGGCGATCGCCAATCGATCACACTGGGCTCGGCTCTGACGATTTCTCGTGGTGTGGCTGGTAAGCCGCCGCGACCCGTAACCACAAAGGTATTACCGCGATCGGCATCACAACCCACCGCCACCAGGTTACTAAAATCCACCACTTTAGTTTCCAATTCCACCAGGCCACTACTGGGGTCAATGTCGGGACTATTCACTTCCACCACTCCATCTACCCCCAGGCGAGAACTAGAGCTAATCTCACTATTAGTTGAGGTGAACAAGCCAGCAGTAACAATATCAATATTGCCGCCCATCCCCAGGAAGGCATTGGCGCTGATGTTGCTTTGTTCTAAGGCCACCAGCACTGGTGTGGAAATATTAATATTGCCGCCATTCCCACTGCTAGTTAGATCTAATCCAGCGGTGGTAGAGATATTACTGGCATTGCGCAGAATCAGCCGATCGCCAACTTGCAAATTAACGTTTCCGCCTTGACCGGAAATACTATTCCCAGTAATGTCGCTGTTATCCAGTGAAATAATATCGCTTTGAATTAGCAAATTACCGGCCTGGCCGATGTTATCAGCATTGACAGCGATTACCCCCTGATTGCTTAAAGTTAGCTGGGGCGTAATAACCACCAGGCTACCGCCATTGCCCGTGGAAGTAGCGGTGGCGGCCGATGAAATCGAAGAAGGAATGACTTCAAAGCCTGGAATCGGACTACCACTCAACAGGGTATCGGTGATTTCGATCGCTTCACTAGCCTGCACAATCACATTCCCGGCATTCCCCGAACCCAGCGTAATTGAGGTGATTAACCCGGCCTGACTGAGCTTGATCACCGGACTGGTAATTGAAGCATCCCCGCCCTGCCCATCACCGATCGCCGAGATCGCTACTACTAAACCACCATCCACATTGAGCAACTGATTGGCATTAATTGTTAAATTGCCAGCGGTGCTACTAGCAAACACGCCCGTGACCACCAGGCCGCCATCACGCACAGTCAATTGATTGGCTTGAATATCAATATCGCCCGACCTGCCAGCGGAATTAGTAAGGGTCAAAATTCCATTCACTTCAGCTATGTTCTGACTGCCTGGTGTAATAAAAATAAAGGGCACAAATACATTATTAAAGACGTTTAAAAAATCAACATCTGCCACCGTTACATTACCTGTGGCATTAATCCGAATATTGCCACCATCGCCAGTACCGATCGAGGAAGCATTGATAAACGCGGCAAACATATCGATATCACCGGTGGTAATTTCAATATTCCCGCCCGATTCTTGATCAGTAAGAGCCAGAATGCCACCCCGATTGGTAAGCAATATATGATCGCTGTTGATGCGCACTGTGCCAGGATGGCCAGAGCCATTACTAACCACACTGACCAAACCACCATTGGTGGCCTGCAACAATTTTGTATTAACCGTGACATTCCCAGAATTGCCCGTGGGCACTGGCGGCAGATTAAAGGCATTTTGCAAGCCTTCGGACACGATCGCCGAAGCGGATGCAATCAGACCCGGTTCGCCTGGTTGAGTGGGATCGCCACTTAGAATCACCGCTTCACTGACATTAATTTCCACACTACCAGCATTGCCGGTGGCAGTGGTAGATGAATCTATGCGGCCACCCTGTTCAATCACTAAGTTTTTGGCAGTAACAGTCACATTCCCCGCATTGCCACTATTAAAGGTTGTCGCCGCGATCGAGCTGGGGGTGGTGGTGAAGGGTTCGGCTCCAGCTAGAGAGATCAAGTCAGTGGCAACTACGGTCAAATCGCCACCCTGGCCGCGATCAAAGGTAGCACTAGAAAGCACTCCCGCATCTCTACTGATTAAGTTTTGGGTATTTACGCGAATATCCCCTGCCCTGCCGTCTGAGAGCGTAGTAGAACTAACTGTGCTAAACACAAGTGGATTAATTGGTGAGAAGCCAATGATCCGGAAATCATTATTGACATTCAGTTCAATATCGCCGCTTCTGCCACTACTAAAGGTACGCGATACCAGCCTAGCGCCTTCGAGTACGTGTAAATCAGCGGCATTGATGGCGATCGCTCCCGATGCGCCTGGAGTCAAGGTGGTATTGGTGATACTGCTTTGAATTGTGGTATCAGTCGTTGTGCCACTGAGAGCGACTGTACCGTTAGCATTCACGCGGATATCACTGCCTGGCATCAAGCCTTGGTTTTGAATTGCCACCACCGAGCCATCAGTAATATTTAAATTATGAGCCTGAATATAAATGCCACTGGTCAGGCTGCCGCTGCCATCCACGGCGGCACGATCGCGCAGATTAATATCACTAAACTTGAGATCGCGGCGATTGGCACTTGATTCATAATTAAATTCCCAACCCTGGGCGATCGGCGTAAACAGAACTCTACCCGCTGACAAACTACCCAGCTCAATATGCGCACCCTCGGCCGCAAGCAAGCCACCATTGACATTAATACCATTACCAATCAGGGCTAAATTCTGTCCTGGCTGTACTTGCAAACCATCTTCTAGCATTCCTACTCCCAGCACTGGCGCAAAGATGGGGCTTTCCCTCGTGAAGTTGTGGCCATTCCCCTGCACTTCGATCGCACCATTTACACCATCATTCCCATTAAACTGCAAACCCACGGGTGCAGTCATGGTCAAGAGGGGCACTAATTCTGCATCCTGAGCGGCAAAAAGATTCCCATCGGCGAACTCGATCGCATCGGCGCTGGTGGCCACAAACGAACCACCTAGATCTAAGCGGGCGTTTTCACCAAACAAAATCCCATTGGGATTGAGCAAAAATAAATTCGCATTGCCATTGGCACGAATCAGGCCATCAATCTCGGAAACATTATTGCCAGTGACACGGGTGAGGATATTGGCGATCGCTGCGTCATTTTGAAAATGCGCCGTTTGGCCAGAGTTAAGCGAGAACTCACTGAAACTATGGAACAGATTCGCCCCATTTATTGCCCCACCAGTGATATTCAGGGTATTGCCATCGGGCTGCACGATGCTGTTTTGAGGCAAAGAGCGATCGGGCACAATCTGGATTTCTTGAGCCAAGGCAACAGTATCTAGATCTAGATCTAGATATTTTGATTCAAAGCCAATCAACGCCGCGCCATAGTTTAGATAACTAAAACCAACATAAATACCTAAGCCAATTCCAGTTGTGGTGAGGGCTAGACTGAGACAATTTAGTGAACGCAATCGTGATTTAAACTGCGACTTTGAAAACTGTGCTGAGGACAGTGATGATAATCGCTGGCGTTCAATTTTGTTAGTCTGGCGATCGGCCATAATTTAAATTCCTAGCCCCCTTGTTGTTCCCTCAAATTAACATATAAGAGCATTATCAAGGCATAGCCAAGTGGTCAAGCTGAATTCAAAATAAGCACATCTTTACTTCATATTAAAAGGTAGATCTAAATACATGTAGATAGATCTTAAATATATAAAGTATATAAAGTTACATATAGATTAAAGTAAATACTCATTGCCAAATTAATATAGTTTAGTTAATAGTCGATCGCCGTAACCATCTCTGAGCAGAGGCTAGTTCAACTGAATTTGTCAATTCAGTGATTAGTTTTTGTAATATTTCTTCGTCTTGCTTCATCTAAAGTTAACATCCGCAGCAAAGATTTACTTGGTAAGATAGTTAGGGAAAGGTCTTATTACAACAAATCAATTATTTTAATTGTAGTTTTATATAAACATAAATAGATAGCTAATATTTAATCTAAATCGATCGTGACTAGTTGCCTTTCAACCAGTTACAACTTAGGGATTAATTTAGTCAACTTAGTAGATTTATTTGTAAATTTAATTTAAACCAAGCTACTTTGAGTCTAGCTACATCAATTCATTGAGCTAATAAATTAGTATTTTTTATTCAAGCTATTTTGCAGCATTAAGTAATTAAGCGATCGGTCGGCGGTCAGCCTTTACTTTTAGCAGCGCAAATTATTTAGTTAGGGATTGCAGGTTAAGAAAGTAGTTGCTGCATAACCCATCAAATAAATTTGAAATGAGTTGTTGATCAAGCATTTTTCTCAGATCACTTCTTTTTTTAGTCCTGAGCCTCGCTTGATTAATCTTGCTCTCTGGTTTTTGCTAATCCAATCAATTAGCGATCGCCAGCAGCCCTTTATATAAATCACTTAATCAATCACTTAAAAGCACCATATAGGCCATCACAAATGAATAAAACAATCGATCGCTTCTTGTTCGGTTTTCGACAGCGCCTAGAGCATTCTAGTTCGTCTCCGGTTGATTCAACTGACACCCAAACGATCAATCCTTACCCAACTTATCCTGTCTGCGATATCGCCTGCGATTTGAACAGATATTGTAGTGTCGATCGGGCAGGGGAAGTTTCTTATCCCCTTAAACAGCATTCCAGCCATGAATTGCTCCTGGATGAAGCCAAGGATGGTGGTTATTGGCGGCAGGGAAATCGATCGCCAGTTTCATTGTCCACCAGGGCTGCTAATCGGATTTGGCAGTTTAGCTATGAATTAATTCAAGTTATTTATTCAAAAAACATAACTGAGGCCGATCGTTCTCAGGAATGATTGTCATAACCCAGCCCCTGAAGAAACCTTGGCTAATGGCGATCGTGGCTATACCTGCGGCGAACCAAACTCCCTGCCCGACGATTGTGAATAAGTTGGCTTAAGTATTTTGGAATACAGAATTGCCTCCGCGTTTATACTTAAGCTAGATATACATAAAGTATTTATATAAAACCAAGCCTGATTAATTGCAATCGAATTAATGTCAAATTGTTTTAAAGCAAGTTTGTAAAAAAGCAATTTAAGCCTAAACTGTAAATATTACAAATATTCCCAGATTAATATACCTAGTAAAAAAGCAAAAAATCTCAATCCTAGCCCAAGCACTGGCTTAATTAGACGGATCTAAACTTTGAACTATGTATGACTGTAATCAAATCCAAACGGCGATCGCTACCTTGCGCAGCAAGCTGGAACTACCCTCACTTATTCAAACGGAATTAGCACGGGTTGGTGCTAAGTATATTAGTGGCGATCTGTTGCAGGAAGATGAAGCGGATATTTTGGACATTATGCTGTTCCTGGCGGAAGGGAACGCTAACTAGCTGTATAACTATTAAATGCATGGGCGATCGTAACTGATCACCAAGAGCTTCAGGGCAATTCAGACGAAAATGAACCTGGCCATTACGTTAGTTAATCTACTTGAGCTAGATCCAGAATCTAGTCTATTTTTTTGCGAAATATAGGCATAAATTTGGTTAAAAGCGCAATATGATTAACGCTAGTCATTTGGCGAAGGAAGATTATTTCGCTTTAATGGGATACTAGAACTGCCAGTTAGGCAACCAAGACGATTCACAATTGTAGTGTCTGGATTAACTGATACACATCCGTTCAATTGATGTAAATTCAATCAATTTAAACCTGTAATTTTTTAAACCTTTAATTTCAATCGGCTGAACTACCTGGATTTAGCTGGTAGCGATTGCGATCAAGGATTCATGTGAGATCAATGAAACTATGAATAAAGAAAGCTGTTACCGCTCGCTGCGGTCAAATTTTGACGATGCCAAATTGTCTCAAGCTAAGCATCTAACTGAACCTCTATCTAAAACTTTATCTGAAGCTCTGTCTAAAGACCAAGCAAACCATCAATTAAGCTGGGGCGATCGATCGCTAATGTCAGCCAGCTTGCTCAAGCTATTTAAATTTGAATTTGAATTTAAATTTAAATTATTCAGACTGCCAAGGTGGAGCATGGTACTGTTCCTGGCCACAGCTAGCCTGTGCGGGGCGATCGGCTTACCCAACCCCGCCGCTGCTCTTACTTTTTCAATGATGGATAACCTAGAGGCACCGGGTGGTGGCTTTTTTGGTGATCCAATCGGTCCTGGTTTTACGATTGAACGTAATCAATATGAAAGCGATACTAACGTTTTCTTCTTTCTAGAAAGTGTGAACCAGATTTTTGCGGTGCCGATTGCAGTGGATGCGGATCAACCAGGTGTGAACTATAACAGCGGTAATCTCAGTATTGGCGCAATTCCGGCTGGGATTATGATTGATTCTTACTATTTTTCCTATGACCCAGAAACTGATGGGATTGGCATTAGTCGATCGACCACCGCTTCGATCACCTTTGATAAACCGATCGGCGGCTTGATTTTCCAGGATACTTTCCTCAGTGCCTCAGATACCCTTGATCCTTCTAATCTTAACTTTGCCCAAGCGAATGTTACTTATCCCCCTGATGGTATTGTTAATCCCGGCATAAATGACATGAATATTGGCGTGGATGGTGGCAGCGCTGGCATTACCTGGACTGGTCGCACCCTGAACTTTGATGTTAGTGCTGGTTCCAATGGGGTAGATAATGTGCGGGTGTTGCTGGTGCCGTTTGAGTTTAGCCCCAGTATGGGATTGGTGGCGCTGGGGCTGGGGGCGGCGGGTTGGTATGTTGCTAAAAAACGCGTGGCTCGTCTTCGTAAAATTTCGTAAAATTTCGTAAAACCAGGCTATAAATCTAACTATAAACCTGGCAATTAGTTCGATCGCATACAGGGCAGTTCAATCGTGAAGGTTGAGCCCTGATCGATCGTGCTGGTTACATTAATGGTGCCGCCGCATAGCTCAATTACCTGCTTAGCGATCGACAAGCCCAAGCCTGTGCCCTCGATTTGGGTAGCATTACTGGCGCGATGAAAGGAGTTAAATAGCTGGTCTAGATCCTGAGCGGGAATGCCAATCCCCTGATCTGCTACTACTACTGTTACTGTTTGATCATGGCGCTCTATGGTCATGCTGACTGTGCTGTGGGCAGGTGAGAACTTGATTGCATTACTCAAGAGATTATGCAAAGCCAGGCTAGCTAAGCGCCGATCGAGCCAAAGCTGACTGCAATCGCCGATCACTTGATAATCCAGGTCGATTGATTTTTGTTGACTAGTTACTTCAAATTTGTTAATTGTTTCCAGGCAGAACGCCCCAAAATCAAGGAAAGCTGGGTCATAGACAAACTTACCCGATTCCAATTTCGCCAATGCCAACACCTCCTCTAGCAAGTTATGCATATGTTGGCAGGCTTGTTTAATATTACTCAAGCGTTTTCGTTTGCTCTGCTCTGACAGTTTGTGGGAATAGTTGATCAGATTCTCACAAGCTGCACTGATTGTAGCGAGTGGGTTACGGAACTCATGGGAAGTAATGTTCACAAATTCAGTTTTGAGCTGATTTAACTCTTGTTCCTTCAGCAGATTAGCTTGCATTTTCGCTTCATTGGTCTTGTAATCAGTAATATCCTGAGCAAAACCAATCAGGTACTTGGGATTACCCGCCTGATCAAAGAGGGGGACTTTGAGGGTACGCAGAATTCTCCTGCCCAGGGTGATACTATCGATCGGTTCTTCGGGAATATCCACGCCCCCTTTGGTCTCATAGGCCTCTAGATCCTTGAGTCGAAAGAAATCTGCCTGTTCTTGGGGAAAGAAATCATAATCCGTTTTACCGATGATATCAGCGGCTGAGACTCCAAACAAATGCTCAAAGATTTCATTGACAAAGATGAACTGGCCAAAATTTTCTGTGCGGCCGTCTTTCACGAATAAAGGAACCGGTAGATTATCCATGATTGTTTGCAGGAAAGCAGAATTATCAGATAGAGCGATCTCGGCTGCTTTACGATCGCTAATATCAATTACGGCGCCAATATAACCACTAATTTCACCATGATCATCGCGTTCTACTACGATCTGCGTCCAGACCCAGGCGATCGTACCATCAACATGCAGTAAGCGACATTCTAAGTCGATTTCCTCTGCTTCATTACGCTCAGCTTGAGCTCTGAAGTTTGACCATTTTGTTAGAACCTGTTCTCGATCGTCAGAGAATAAGGCACTTTCCCACCCTTCTACGATTAATTCCGCTTCACTAAGACCAGTGATCTGACATTCCCGTTCATTTACATAAAGATAGCGCCCTTGTGGGTCGGCTTTCCAGATCCCGATCGGGCTGAGCATTGATAGTAATCGATATCTTTCTCTACTTTCATGCAGGGCAGCTTCTACTTCCTTGCGATCGCTAATATTACGAATAATAACTAAAACTTCATCTTCACCAATAACTACAATCCGAGCCTCTTCATAATAGACCCTTCCTTTTACTTCTATTTTATATTCGTAAATCTGTTTCTCGCCAGTGGCCAAAGCAATTGCAGTGAAGTGCATACGCTGCTCTGCCAGATCGTGAGGTATAGCATCATAAATATTGACATTTTCCATTTCCTCTAGCGGCTTGATCAAGGGGATATCACCACCAGATATCATATCGAGATAATTGCCTGCTGCATCCATCCGCACCAATAAATCGGGAATGGTATCTAAGATAATCTGCTTAGTTGCTTCACTCTCGCGCAGCGCAGTTTCCGTCACCACATGTTTTTTAATCTCTTGATGAAGAAGTTGATTGGCCTGACTTAGTTGCTCTGTCCGTTGTAGCACCTGGGCTTCCACTTCTGCATAGGCTTGACGGAGATCTGCTTCTGCTTTTTTTTGCTCAGTTACATCATTCAATACGGCCAATGAATGGTTAATATTGCCATTCTGGTCATACTCCACGATCGCCGAGAGTAAAACATCTAAGAGCCGACCATCTTTACAAACGAACTGATATGGCACATCTTCTACTCTCCCAGTTTGGAAAAAGACAGGCAAGGCAATCTCTTCTGCATAGCGGCGTGAAGCTGGTGAGAGGAATTCAATCGACTTTCTGCCAATCACTTCCTTTCTGGTGTAGCCAAGTTTTGCCAGCCAATGGTTACTAACATTCACCAATCTGCCCGCACTATCGATCGAATGCATCATTACTGGCGTATTTTCATAGAGATAGCGAGAGCGGAATTCATTTTCCTGGTTTGCTGCTGCCGCTTGCTTTTGGGCAGTGATATCAACGGCGATCGCCTGCACCGCGTCTTTGCCCGGTTCAAAATCCCGAATCACTTGCAAGGTAGAAGCGAAGCATTTATTCCCACTGGGCAATTCAAGCCAATCTTCGGTCTGCAGCGTTTCGCCAGTATCAATTACCTGTGCTAGCCTTTGGCCGGTTAGCTCATATTTTGATGGCTCTAATTCTTGCAACGTCTTGCCCCAGCATTCCTCGATCGATCGCCCTAGATGCTTAGCCGCAACCGGATTGATCGCTAGAACAGTAGTATCCCTGGCATAGACCACGATCGCATGTTCAGAACCATAAAACAACGATCGGTACAGCATGTCAGTTTGCTCCATCGATCGCCTTTGCTTACTTGGGTACCAAGGCTCAGGATTGCCGACCATAGTCTTCAATTGTTAACACAAGGCAAGGGATATGCTGGCTATGTTCAAAATAACAGACGCTCACATATACACGGCTAAATGTAAAGTTTCTTATCAAAGGGAGGGCATACATAGTCTAGCTTACAATGTATATCTGGTTATGCCCCTTGCCAATTAATATTTAGGCCTCAACTACAAGAAACTATATATAGCTGGCCTGTTAACTAGCTAACTGGTTGAATGGTTAACACTACAACGGATGATAATCGCCCTTTCTATCCCCTTGCCGGTTTACGTGATTGAAATGGGGTAAATAAGGTTAGGCGATCGTGAAAGAACCATTTCATCTTTACATAGAAGTAATTGGTAACCCCATTGTTGATGCTGTGCCGTGATCAATTAAAGTGACACGTTGTAAATCAAATAGCGCAACTCTGCCAGCCAGTCGATTATTCAAATTATCTTTTAGTGGCTTAAGATAAACTTTTTTATGATGTTCAGTGAGCTTAAGTATGCATACTATCTTCATCTTATGCGGTGTCATAGGAAAGATTCGGAAAGTTGATGGTAATTCATGAAGTATGTTTTGACCTTTATTTGTGCCACTCCAGGCAGCACCGAGTATAAGTAAGGAATCCGTTATTTTATTAGTAAGATTTTCTAGCAGATGGTCAGGTAACTTTTCAATACTTGTCAAGTGACTGTAATCCTTTACTTCCAAAAGCCAGAATGTATTACGACTTGAATCCCACCAGCAAAAATCAACTTCTTTTAGCTGCTTCCCCTTAAGCCCTTTATATGTGTTCAAATCACAAAAGCGAAAGCATTGATTATTGGGTAGTGAAATATTTAAGCCACTTTCCTGGTAATCTGGCATATCTACACTTCTAACTCCAATCTCACATCCTCCTCATACAGCTTAATAGAAACATCAATAATTGGATTATCAGGAATTCCCTGGCGTAAATCTTGGAATTCCGGTGTGATTGTATTTTCTGTTTCATCTTGTTTCACTAAAGAGCAAATCTGAATTTCTTCATTATGATGACGCGCAATTAGTTCAAACTGCTGAATCACAAAATAGCTATGGGTAGCGAGGTAAATTTGAATTCCTGCTTTACTGAGACTAAACAGCATTTTGCAAAGCGTCACGATCGCTTCAGGATGCAGATTATTTTCGGGCTCATCTATAAATAAGATAGTTCCCTTTTGAAGAACGCGATTACGAATAAGGGTAGTAAGAACGCCAATTTTTTTAACACCTTCAGCCACCTGAAACATGCCAAACTTTTCTCTACCTCGCTTCAGCACAAACTGCTTATCTTCACGGACAATCTCACCACTGAAGAGCTGTTCAAGACTGTCCAGAACTTCCTTTAAATCTTTTTGGATTCTGCCTTGAGTAGTTGGTAAACGTAGGGCGGTAATCAGGTCATAGTATGTATCGTCAAAGCCAAAAATTTCAAGCTGCTCGCGTACTGCGGCGATCGCTTCAAAAGCTGTCAGCACTTCTTTAGGAGGAATAAAAATCGCTCCCAAGTTATCTGAAGGTAGAACAAAATTAGAAATATCTTTGATTTGACGATTGGTGTCACGCCCGAAAGAAAAGTGATAATTTTCTTTGCATATACGAGCTTCTACATTTAATCTACTTTGCCCCTTTGTAACTAATTGACCTAATCCTTTCTCGGGTTGAAATGTCCAAATTAGTTTATCTGCCAGCAGAGTTCTTAGGTCTTTCTGTAAGGAATCTGGCTGTGCTTGTTTATTATGATCTTCTATACTCTTTGCAAGTGCATAAAGGATTTTAAGTAGATAGCTTTTACCGGTATCATTTTTGCCAATTAAGATATTAATTCTGGTATGGTTCTCCCACACAAATTGGTTAAAAATACCAAAGTTATCAAGTTCTAATCTTGAAAACATTTATTTGCTCCGTCGCACTTTCTGATTATTCAGTTAATTTGATTGTATGGTTAGATATCTAGATTAGTTCTCAAACTATAACAGTTAAAATAAAGGTTTCTTAGAAGTCCCATGAATCTCGCTCCGCTTGAATTTGCCGATCGATATCTTCAGCCGATCGATACTTTATTTTGCCCCGTACATTTTCAATTATTTCTAAAATCGATAATGTCTGAGTCTCCTCCAGCAATTGTTCTGGCAGCACCACAAATACATCGACCATCTTCGCCGTGGTGTGGGCGGGCAAGGTGATTTCCACCCGATTCCCTGGTAGCACTTTGGTTTTGACGTGGATCGCGGTTTGCATTTGGATCGCAGTTTGGGTTAGTTCAGTCATAGGTTTTGAGTTTTAAGGATAGCAATAAAAAGGAACTTGGCTGAGTTGTAAAAGAAAGACTATCAGACCATCATAGCTCAGGCGTTATGCCAACTTTTGCAGGCGATCGACTTATCCCAAACCTAATCCTGGCGATTGCTGGTAATTAATTTGTAATTAATTAGTAACTAAATTAACCCCCACCAACTATGGCAGGGGCTTGATATTGATCAACATTTGGGGCATTCCTCAACTAGCTTAATGATTAATTAAAATGATTAATTTAGCTGATGCAAAGCGATTTGATTTAACGAACTAGCTAAATCAGCCAAGAACTAGTACCTGACTAAGATTTAGCTTACTTATTTACGCAGCAAGAATGCTCAAAAAAAGTTTAAATAGTTTTTCGATCCGATCGAAATGTGCTAGGGATATTTACCCCTTTTGCCATTCTTTGACCCCAGCGTATTGATACTCGATTCTGCTTCAAGAGCCGACCACATATAAGGTTCACCACAATCACGAATTGCAATTAACTTTTCTGTTGCGTAGCGTTCCTCTTGGTCAGGATCGATCTGCGCCATAATGATCGAAAAACCCAACAATTCAGTATCAGTTGGGTCGCGGCGATTATGCAATAGGTCGTCTAGTTGCTCGATCTCAAAATTGGTATAGATCAATGCCTTCTTTTGCAAATCACGTAGGGTGACATCAAATTCATTCAACCACCACAACAGGAATGCTGTAAACGGACGTGGCCGCTTCAGATAGGCATAACCTAAATCAGGCAGATCGAAAGCAGCCTCTAGGAATTCAACACGAGCATCATTAGGCAACGCCATAATTAATTTAATTAAGCTTTCTGTGGCCAGACTTTTGCGGCCAGTTTTGAAGTTGCTAATTTGAGCTTCGGACAACCCCGACTGATGAGCCATTTGGGTGCCGGTTAATTCGTGGCGCTGCATTACTAGACTAAGAATCTCATGCGGCGATCGCATTGCTTTTGTGTCCATTATCTTTGGGCATGTACTTTGATAATTGAGTTGCATACGTCGTTACTACTATCTATTAATGTCAGCCACCTCTACCAAGATCGGAGCAGACCCAGCCCAACTAGTCTTAGTTAGTTGGGTTAATCAATGGTTTAAGATTTAGGATTTAGCTTTCTAAATGTCCCAGAAATGAATAGGTTAAAAGCGAAGCAATGAAGGAACTAAATCTTTATCAAGTGAGGCAAAAAGGTAATAGTAGAGATAATACTTAATAGTACCGCCTGTGTGCAACCTTTTATAAGGATATATTCAATTTTCATGACAATCCCTGTTTGTATTTAAAAACACTATAGATTGCAATAAAATATAATTTGACATATTCTAGACGTATAACTTAGAATATACTTAATGGCAAGATTAAGCACCATATATAGTTTAACTGCAAATTACACTAATGCATAAGAGGCTATTATATTTTTAATGGAAACAAAGACTATTTCCCCTGCTATCACTAACTATTAGCAACATTCAAACATCCGTGCTAACAGTTAACGATCGTGTCTGCTTATCTACATCTTGAGCTAACTTGGGCTAACTAAATACTCGATGACTCCCCCGGACAACCACCTTTTGGCAGCTTATTTGATTTGACTATATTTATTATTCCCATTTGCTAGACAACTTATAACATTCTAGCCAAACAACCGGCTAGAAGCAGTTGTAATTACCGTACCTTGGGGCTTAAGCGTAGTTTGAAATTAAAATTAAGTTTAAATTAAAACTCCAATTAATACCTCACAAAAAATTAAAGTCAGCAATGGGTTAATTTTCGTTAAATGGGTGCATTTTATTAAAGATTCTCACCCATTAGATATCTAAGCAGGCTAGAAAGATCGCCCCCAGCACTAATTCGATCGTTCTAGTTAGTTCCTAAACTCTTATAATTGCTTGCATTTATTAGCATTGTTGCTTGCATTTTTAAGATGTTCAATATTCCTATTAGTTTCGCTAGCTTCAAAATTATTCAAACCAGATCTACCGATGAACCAACTAAGAAAAACTCACCAACATCAATCGAACATAGCGAATTTGCGCCAACTCAGTCGTTCTCAATTGCTAGCCAAAATTACCCTTAGGCATCTGGAATTGGGCAAGAACAAAGACCTGGCGCGATTGTTCCAGGCCACCGAAGCACAGATTAGCAACTGGAGCCGAAAGGCCGATGCTTCCTATATGGATCGATCGCTGCGCCACGCTACTGCCCTGGGTCTACCTAAACCGATTGCCGTGGCTGGGTTGGATGCCCGCCGTGCCCACATGCAGCAAGTTCAGCAATATCAAGCGGAACTGACCGCGATTTTAGATTTGTTGTTCGCCTTAGAAACTACAGCAACCCTAGAAACAGGAGATACGCCCTATGCCAGCTAATGCGCAGTCCCAACCGGATCGATGGAATGATGACTTTAATAATTTCAATCACTTGCATAATGACTTGGATGGGGGGGCTGATCCTGAAGCTGATCCTGAAGTTGAAGTTGAATCTAACTTTAAATCTAATCTGGAATCGAATCGAGGATTTAAGCAAGCAGACTTGAATCAAGGCGATCGCCCCTTGAGCCTTTCTAATTCAGCGATCGTGAATGCTGAGATTGTGAGCCAGCTTACTAATAGCAATGAGCTAACTGAGGCCGAATTACAATCACCGCTCTCGGTCGCAGAACGGCAGCGCTTGCATAAATATGAGCAGATGATTCGGCAGAATATTATCGAAATCGGTCTAGCCTTGCTGGATATTCAAGAGAGCCGCCTCTACCGCGAAACCCACGCGAATTTTGAAGCCTATGCGTTTGAGCAGTTTGGGATTAGCAAGACCTATGCCTATGGCAAGATTGCCGCCGCAAAGGTGATTAAAAATCTTACCGGTGTTGCGCCAATGCTGCCCCAAAATGAACGGCAATGCCGACCCTTGGCGGGGTTGGATGCTCAGCAACAAAGACTGGCATGGCAGGAGGTGCTGGCAACGGGCGATCGCATTACAGGAAAGCTGGTGAAGGAGATTGTGGCCAAATATCAAGAGCGATCGAAACCTGCTAGTTTGCCCATGTCTGAGCCGGATCGAGCGGGTGGGCTTGAGCCTAATTCTGGACTAGAGCCAATTACGATCGATATTGATCCAGATCTGGCAATTTCGCAAGATAACCATTTAACCAATCAGCTTGCTGAACAACCAACCATTCAAACAGGCATCAGTTCAACCGCTCAGCCAGCTAACCAGCGCGAACTATTAAATGCTAGAGCCAATTTTAAGAAGCTTTCGGCAAATGAACGCCGCCAGATTCAAATTAAACAGCAGCAAAAAATTCGCCAACTAATGGAAACTTTATTCACGCGCTGCACTCCGGCGATGTCCAAGTTGGTGCATCGCAAGCTAGAGCAATATTTCTATCAGTTTGTGCCAGACCAGGACTTAAGTTCGTAGGTTCTTTACAAATTTGTAAATCTAGCGATCGCCTCAATCAACTCAGCCAATTAATTCAAGCCCGCGCCTAAGCCTAAATAATCCAGGAGTAATCACCATGACCACCGAATTTATGATTCTGCAACCAGTTCTCAATCAGACCGCGCCTCAACCAGAAATGCCCGTAGTAATTGAGCTTGAGCCAGCCTTTAGCCAACCGATCGATCGCCCTCAACACGCAACCAATACATCAATCCAAATGGAGGAAATGGCAGAAATGGAAGAAACAGAACGATTGGTAGATTTTTATCAACCCCACCAAAGCCGCATTCCTGATTTTGACCTAAACGAATGTGAAGCGCTCCATGCCCACTATATGGCTCAGCTCGAAACCTGTAATGCGAAAGCTAAACCAGTGATTCTGGCTTGTCTAGTGCGATTGGAAACCCAAATGGAAGCCTTATTAGGTTAGTTCGCTCATTCTATCCCCAACGAACGTAATAACTAAGAACCGACCCAGACAGGGGAGTAGAGTAATGCCTACTCCTTCTTTTTGTGCTTCTTGTGGCTTCTGGTTGGTGGATGGCTTGGTTCTTTACTTGTTTTTTTTGAAGTTTGCCAGGGGTCAATCTAGCTAGGCCGAATTAGCCCAAACTAGTTAGCTTAATGGGGTTGCAACTTAGCTTCCAAAGACCGAATATATTCGCGGATTACATCGGTTTGGCGGCGATCGGTCAGACGACAATACTGATCGAGGATCGCCTTTTCGCTTTTGGGCAGCCGAATAAACAAGCCTTCTCTAGAACCTTCACCAATTAGTTTTTTTGACATAGATCAATAGATTGGTAAAACACAAGGGGATCGGTTAAGCGCCAACTAGCTTATATACACTGATATGTATATATGACATGTAAAATGTAAAGGGTGCTAAGACGACTGAAACTTAATCATATCGCCAATATCAAGGCTTGATCCAGCAATGTGCAAATATTTAGGATCGGGCACCAGGGAGCGCTGACTACCACTATTGTATAGCAGCGAGCAATAATCAGTATATATTCCTCAAGATTATATGTATTTCTGTATTATTTGGTGTTTGGCCTATTTATCTCGATCGAATTGGTTAATTTATAGAACTAGCTAGGCCAATCTTGGCAGCTAATTGCAGGGCACAGTATTGATTTGAATCTCTACATTCAGATATCGTCGCAAAACATCAATAATAATTGCGAAATTATCCATAGTCGGATTACCTTGAGCTGATAGCATTCGGTGTAAGCTTTTGCTGGGCTTAGCCGTAGCGATCGCCAATTCTTCAAATCCCACTGTGGCATTAACCAGATCTCGTGGCATGAATCTAGCTACCTCTGGTTCGCCATTTAGAAAAAGTGAAATAGCTTCATTCAGCAAACCACTAGCAAATTCAGGATCGCTTTGCACCCTTTCTTGTATGGTTTCTTGATAGTCTCTGGTCAATAGCATAATTACTAACCTTGGCTCTTTTTTCTTACAATAATGACTTAGCCCGATTGATATCTATTCTATTAACTATTGCACTGATCTACACTGATCTACATTGATCGCTGACCAAACTTGCCTGATGTAGCCAGGAAGATGCCATGATTAGCCAAGCCCAAGGTGATGCCCATAAAGAGATACAGAGCGACTTACCCACCATGTCGCCAGCAGCATATCTGACCTGGGAAGCCAATCAAGAATTCAAATATGAATATGAGAACGGCAAGATTATCGCCATGACCGGGGGCACCATTCCCCATAGCCAGGTTGCTACTAATTTCGCCGCCCTGCTGATCCCGCATTTACGTGGTAAAAACTGCAAGGTTGCAGTTAGTGATGCCAAGGTCATGATCAAAGCTGGGAAATACTACTATCCAGACATTGTGGTCACCTGCGATCAACGCGATCGGTTTGCCCGTGATTTCTGGCAATATCCTTGTCTGGTGGCCGAGGTACTATCGCCTGCTGCCGAAGCCCGCGATCGCGGCATCAAGCAACAAACCTATATGCTGCTCGATACCTTACAAACCTATATCCTAATTAACCCAGAGCAACCCAGGATTGAAGTTTACCAGCGACGCGATCGCACCTGGGAATATTCATCCACCACGATTGAAGCATCAGCAGCCGATCCCTTAATTCATATTTTTAGCCTTAATCTGGAGTTTCCCCTCTCACTGCTATATGAAAATATTGATTTTGAGGATCTGGCCGATGAGGATTTGAAAGATGCACCTGATTTGACAAAGTAGGGGTATCAGAATCAACAAGGATCGGTTTCATGAGCACAGGCAGTCAATTCAAAAATGTCGCTTACTAGACTATCTCTCTCCTCCAGAATAGATGCTGCATTGTATTGGGCATTTTGAGCTGCTTCCTTGATTTTGGCCTGACATTTGTCTAAATACGTAGCCAGGTGGCCATTATAGCGCCGTTGACCCTTCAAGGCTTGACCTAGTGAATTATCCTTTTGAAAGCTCTCTTGGCCTTTTAAACCGTTAAACAGCCATGCTATTTCATGATGACGTTCCTGAGCATTAGATTGAGTATAAATCCTCAAAGTGGCGCAGATAGCGGCAAATACTTTACCCAGATCAGCAATATCTGTCACCCGGTATGGATAAAGATCCCGGATACTAGTAGCGTGAAGATCATGGGTCGCCTTATTTCTAGCCTCGGTGTAGCGTCTAATTCTCCATTTGCCTTCTTCGGTAGCCATTTGCTCAATAACACCACCATCATCAGCAATTGCCCATGCATAGGTAAATAGGCGATAGCATTCTTCTAGCTTTTTGTCCCAATCATTTAAATCTAAATCATTTGTTTCAGTTAATTGAGGGCTCTGATCACCAAATTCTGTCTGGTTATTGCTACACAGATGGCAGAGGCCGCGAATTAAAAATAAATAGCACGATGTTGGCCCAAACATATAAATCAATTGTTTGCTTTGGGGATCATCTGGATCAACCGTACTTCTAGGTAGCATTAAGAAGCGCATATCGAGATATAAGAACTCATTGATCACCTCAGATTCATCATGCATTTCCCCCTGTAATTTGAGTTTTTTGTAGCCAGGTGGATGCTCACCGATCGTCTCACGGATATTTGGCACCGCATCAATTTCATAGCGCCCAAATATGCGATGTTCTTTGGCCAAATCGGAAGACATGCCGCTATTTCGTTTGATCTCGTGATAGCAACGCTTACCAGTGGCGGTATAACGAAGCAATGCATGATCACGACGCTGCTGTGCCCAAGTGCGGCAATCGCCAGGTGTCATAGAAATGCCCAACTGATTCGCCGCATCGATCGTAAAGCCATCTCGAACGAATGAAGCCATTAGTAAGGCTAGACACTGATAAGCTGTACAAATAACATATAGTTCATCATCCCCGTTGCAAGCTGCATATAAACGAGCACGTTCTAGAAGAAACAAACGTCCCCCATGAATATGCTTTGGTTCTGTTCTATTAGCAATGCGCTTAGAATCAGTCGGTAGTTTGTACACAGGATTTACCGTGCCAGCCGCTGTAGGAAAGAACAGCAACATTTTTGCCCTCAATAGATAGATTTTAGAGAGCAACTTGTAATAGGGGGCAAAGGTGGCCTGAGAAACCTCATGGATCACATAATATTTAGCCAATCTGACTGTGAGCAACTGTTCTGCCCGGTCTAATGCTTGCCATGCATTACCCAGACAATCTTTCGTATCTCGTAATTGCTCATCCGCAAGGAAATAATGAGTCTGTTCTGATGCTAACTCCGATTGCCAGTCTAAGACATAGAAATATTCAGCTAGACATAGTTCATAGCGGACAAGCAAAGAGCCTGAAAAAGCGTATTTTTCCATGTCGTTGTAGCGACTATACTGTGTTTCGTATTTGTCACACCAATAAACCCAACTTTTAGATATATGATCTAATAATCGTTTTAATACATCTAAATACTTGAAGGCACTACGGTATGAGCCTTCAGTTAGGAAAGTCTCAGTGATCGTGAGGTAGGCATCAAAGGTAGCGTAAGAGAATGACTTAACGTCTACTTTGACTTTATCTGGCAATAATTCTGTCCTTAACCAACTCTCCATGGCAAAGGATGAAAATGGATAGCCAGTCACCAAGGCCTTTGCCTCATCAATGATGTATTGTTGTTCTACGCGATGTAGTAAATCATGCACATAAGTCTGAGATGGAATCCCTGTTAAATTAACTGCCCGCAGACGCGCCTGGAGAGCAGCCTTAGCTGCACTGGCTAGTACGTCAAAATGACAGTAATCTCCACGACCTATTGGATCAATGAAGGTGAATTCTTCATAAGAGCGAATACCCATATAGTAGGATTCATTAGAGATGTTAATAGGATTGCTTTCCCCTTTTTTCTGCAAAGGTTGGTAGCTAGCTGTTAATGCTTTTTCAATCGTTTCATAGCGACAAAGCTTCACTAAGCAATGAGACCAAACTGCTGAAGGAACATTGTTCTGAATAATGTCCTGGTGGATCAAGACATCATGGGCGATCGGGAAATAATCATCCTGTAAGCAATTAATACCCCAGAATAAAGCCTTATTGATTACCCGTATTACTTGAGAAAGAGTGCCTCCCAACCCAGAGCTTTTTATTGTGAAGTGAATTCGAGATTTTCCTTCAACCTGTGTTTTTAGCTTTTCATAAACCCTTTTAGAGAAGGGGGTGTAGGATCTATTTTTATTATTTTGATCATCATTATCTTCTTCTTTTATCCGGACATAGAACTCAACCTCTGCCTCGGATGTCTTTCGTGATAATAATTGCTCAAAAATTGTATCTATGGGTGTGTGAAGAGGTTCATATTGTGGAAAATGAAGCTCTAACAATTCCTTATGAAATACACCTTGTGCTTTATTTCCCTTGTGGATTGGTACTGGCAGAGGACCAAGATGATTGATGGTAATTCCTTGAATATAGACTGGTAGTTCTTGATTGAGCAGGTTATTATCAACAACAACTTGCGTGAAGCGCTCCACAAAAGCATGCGGTAAAAACCTTTTAACATATTGATCCTGGTCATTAAAACTAATGAAGCGCATCTGACCTGTACCTGCCTGCAATAGCAGACGTGTAATTGCATTTTTTACCTTACCTATTAGTAGCTTGTGTTCTTGTAGCCGTAGCTCAAAAAATTTGTTAATACAGCCATCAACATCATCAAGGCTTGTAATTGGCTCAGAGGGTGACTCCGAAAAATCAGCACCGATTGAGGCCTTATAAAGATCTATAATCTGCTGCTTGCGATGTTGCCCAGGATATAGAGCCAGATTAAGTAACGCTTGCTGCACCAGAATATCGTCATCACCGGCTCGTAAGCCTAGTTGTTCACGCTCTTCCCAAGTGAGTTGGCTCTGCATATGAAAGGCACGCAGAATATCCTCTCTAGAAGGTTTTTGAGCATTCGGCTTAACTTTTTGGTTCTTTTGATTGCTTAAAAACAGATCTGGCTGTTCTTCAATAGCTTGCAGTACATGGGTGAGACCATTAACTAGCTCACTGACTGTTTGAAGCTTTATGTGAGCTTTCCTACCTTCATTTTTTGTTCTTTCCTCTCTCAATGGAAGCCCAAAAAGGACATGTCCGATCGAATCGGCACTTAATCCTGGTATGCCAATGAGGATATCTAGCAGATATTTTTTTAATTCCTGAGCTCGACGATCGTCATCCACGACAAAATGGCATTACTGAAAATAATAATTGCGAACTTTTATAGAGCATTAGCTTGCAATGCCTTATAAATATCATGATATTTATCATGGTATGCTTTTAGCATGTAATTATTTTACCAGCTTATGATTGTTAGTATGTATTAAATTTACCAGCCAAAACGCGATTGTAAGCACTAAAAACTAATATTTTATGGTTTTTGGGGTTTTTAATGACTATTATTACTTAGTTACTTGTTAGTTACTTGCTTAGGAGGGTAGAAATTATCTATGCCTAATTATAGCTGACTATTACAGCTTAGATCTAGTCAGAACAAGTGGTTTGCTTTTAAATATTATTGGGGGAAAGGCGTGTATTTCTCTTGTATCCCACCTGGCGGGGTGGGTTTATAGAAATACGGCACAATCCCCCCAGCACCTTTACAGACAGCATATCTGGGATAAAGGTGCACATGACGTTATATTCATGGAGCTTAATTATATGGCGATAACGCAAAAAATACAAAGCTCAAGCGGAGCATTGTTTATGACTCTGCTCTTTTTAGTGCCGGTGTTTGCTTCCCTTTGGTTCCAAATGCAGCAGATGCCGGTAGCATTGTACCTCGTGGTCGATCAATCCGATTCGATGAAAGCGACCGGAGAGCTTGACCACCGGATTGACAAAATTTGCACCAGTATAGAAGAGCAGACAGATATCGGTGATACCTTCTCCACGCTGTACTTTGCGGCCAGCACCGAAGTGTCGCACGAAGTGAAGACCGGAAACCGTTTTGATGCGATCAGGCTCTGTGACAATTTACCTCTGGATCAAGGCAATGTTGGTAGGGCTGGTGGAGTATGGCCTACTACTAATTGGATAAACCAAAGCAGGCTGACCATAGATAATCAGCATCAAATTGCCAACGCTAAGGTGATGGCTAATTCTGGTGGCTCTTGTGCGTTCCCATCCCAAAAACCAGATTTGTCCGATACATTGACTAACCGAGAACAATTAATCAGGCAAGTGTGGCGGTGTCAGCTTTACTGGACTAACAGGATTGAAGCACCTGAAACGTTAACTACGGAGCAGTTAGAGCAGCTTTTACAAGATTGCAAAAATGCTAGATCTGGAGGTGTGGCTCCACCTCAAAAAGTGGACAGTTAGTTTAAGCGGTTTGTGCTAGAGCAAACCAGTAATCGGGAGTGTAAATTAAATTCGCATTCGTGAATCTTGAAAAGAACTAATTAAGTTGCTGCTGCTAAACCTTTTTCACTTTATTATTTATTATTTATCTTAGTGATGTAATTGTGAGGAGTGCTTTGGCGGATGGCAACCTTTAATGTAAATACAATTGCCGATGGGAATGATGGCAGTAATGCTGGGTCTGGCATAAGTTTGCGGGATGTGCTCATCATTGCCAATACCAATGGCGATGTTCATTGCGATCGTTCAACAGTCATTAGCTAACCCTGGCAATCTGGTCTTTGTTTAGTGTTATTTTTCAAAGCGGGTTGCAGCATTGGTTAAAAAGACAATATTCATGTATATAAATCGTGTATGGGTTTCAAAGTGTTAGGCGACAATTACCTTGGCGTCTGGATGACGATTACTTGGCATAAAAAGATGATCGCCAGCAAGGATATGAGATCGCAAGTGGAGGTAGGCGTCAACTAGAAAAAAGAGATCAAAACGGGAAAAAGAAAGACACTAAAGACGTTCAAACAGGAAAGTGGAACGTCAGCAGTGTCAGGTCAATATATAAAACAATATCAAGTGCAAGTGTACAAGAAAGCACGAGAGGTCGGCTGCAATCAAAATGAGTCAGCCGAGATTGCCGGCATATCAGTCCGTAGCGGCAGCCGTATTGAGCAAGGCAAACACCAGCCCAAGAGTAAAGGTGAGCGAGATTGGCGCACCCGCCGAGATCCGCTATCAGGAGTGTGGGAGGAAGAGCTAGAGCCAATGCTTCGACGTGAGCCTCGTCTAGAGGCGATGACATTGTATGAATATCTAGCCGAGCATTATCCAGGCCAATATGAGCAACAATTGCGTACCTTACAAAGGCGAGTGCAGGTATGGAAAAGTATCCATGGCAAACCGCAGGAGGTAATGTTTGAGATCCGCCATCAGCCCGGCGAAATGGGTCTATCAGATTTTACCGAGCTCAAACAGGTGGAAGTTACCATCAAAGGGAAACAATATGAGCACCTGCTGTACCACTACCGTCTGGCCTACAGTGGCTGGCAATATGTGCAGGTAATCGAGGGTGGCGAGAGCTTTATCGGCTTGTCTGAAGGATTACAGAATGCGCTGCATGCCTGTGGTGGTGTACCAAAGCAGCATCGCACCGATAATTTGAGTGCTGCCTATCGGAATATGGCGGGCAAACGGCATAAACCACTAACCCAATTCTATGCCGAGCTATGTGAACACTATGGCATGAGTCCAAGTCGCAATAACCCAGGCGTGGCTCATGAAAATGGCTCCATCGAATCTCCCCATGGACATTTCAAGCGCCGGTTGCGCCAAGCTCTGTATTTGCGTGGCAGCTTTGAGTTTGAGTCAGTGAGTGCATATCAAGAATTTATCGAGCAGGTGGTTGCCAAGCTCAATTGTAAATGCAGCGCCAAGTTTGCCGAGGAAAAAGTAACCCTACAACCACTACCGAGATATCGCTGTGCCGATTACGAAGAATTGACGGTGCGGGTGACCTGCCACAGCACCATTTCGGTGCGCTGCATTCTTTACACGGTGCCATCAAGACTGATTGGCAGGCAGCTGAATATTCATATCTATCACAACCGCCTGGTCGGTTATTTGGGGCAGCAACAAGTGGTGGAACTACCCCGTTTGCGAGTACATGGGTCAGCCAAAATCCGCCGTGCTCGCTGTATTAACTACCGCCATGTAATTGATAGCCTCAGGCGTAAACCCCGTGCCTTTATTTACTGCACCTGGCAGCAAGACCTATTGCCTAATCAACAATGGCGGCAGCTGTGGCAGAGGTTACAGGCTGATTTTGAAATCGATAATGCAGCGCGCATCATGGTTGAAGCCCTCTATATTGCTGCCAAGCACGATAGAGAAACTACAGTGGCCGACTATCTTGAAACCCAACTGCAGCAGGGCACTCTCAGCCTGAAGGCTCTACAGCAACAGTTCCTACTACCCCAGCAGCAATTGAGCGTACCTCAACTAAACGTACAACAACATTCGCTTTCAGCCTATGACCAACTCCTCGAAACCAAACCCGAACAATACTCTGAGCCTGATACTCAAACAGCTACGACTCTCGCACATGCTCCAACATTGGCAGACTATCGAGCAGAAGGCCACCCAACAGCATTGGGCTTACGACCGGTTCTTGCTCGCTCTGTGCGAATTGGAACTGGATTATCGCCAACAGAATCGGATCAAACGAGCTCTCGCTGAGGCTAAATTACCTACTGGTAAAAGCTTTACCTCTTTCGATTTTGAACATTGCCCTAGTTTCAAATCAGCGCCACTGATCCAACTGGCACAAGATACGGCCTGGTTGGATAGGGCCGAAAACTGCTTGCTATTTGGACCTTCCGGGGTCGGTAAAACTCATCTTGCTGCTGCGCTCGGGCGCTCGATGATTGAAATGGGCAAACGGGTTAAGTTCTTCTCGGCCTATGCTTTGCTACAACATCTACAGCAAGCCAAACTACAACTTCAGCTTGCCTCTATCCTTGCCAAACTTGACCGCTTTGATTTACTCATTATTGATGATCTTGGCTATGTCAAAAAATCTGAGGCTGAAACTTCCGTCCTGTTTGAGCTGATTGCTCATCGTTATGAACGCAAAAGCCTCATCATTACTGCTAATCAGCCTTTCTCGCAATGGGATCACATCTTTGCCGATGACATGATGACTGTTGCTGCCGTTGACCGCCTCATTCATCATGCTCTCATTGTTGAAATTCATGCTGATAGTTTCCGTAAACGCAACGCTGTTGAGCGCTCGCAAAAATAATAATCGCTATCAATCCGAATCTTACTGCTCCTTGAGGTTCAACATATGCAGTTCCTTTCAGCTTAGTTTTAGTTGTCATTTGCACACGTCATTTACATCCGCTATTTGCCAAGTAATTGACGCCGTCGAAATTGGTAATTGACATTTAACATCAAAGCATCTTTTTACTATTGGCTCGTACTCGTGCATATAATTCTTCCATTACTTCAATGAAAGAGCGATCTTGATGCCAGAATTGGGGATGGTCACCGCCTTTTTTAACTACGATCGCTGGAATGCTAGATTCAGTAACGGGTTCGATCGTCTGAGGTAGGCGCTTTTCGCCTAGCCAAAAGTCATGCACTGAAGATTGTTTCGGTGGTGAGACTTCCTTCGGTTCAGGATAATAAGCATTAGCAGGTTCGATCGCCAAGTCTTGATCGTTGAACATATCGGCAAGGGCTTTGCCAAGGGGAGATTTAGCCAGTTCTTGTTGAAGTTGGTGACGTGGCAGTCCACGCAGTTCAAATAAAATAAACGGATCTTGATCAAGCTGTGCCGCAATTAAATAATGGACTCCAGCGATGTGCTTGCAAGGATTGGAATAATCAGGACAGGAACAACTGGTTTTAAAGTCACTACGACGATGGGGGAGTAAATTAATCTTGAGGCTGTCAAGGGCTTCGTCAATATCATCGGGCATTTCATTCATTAATAGTTTGGTTACCCAACTGGCTCTGGAACTGAGCAGGGCGATCGCTTTTGACCAGCTTGTCGCGGAAATGGGCTTGATTTCAATCTTGGTTGTATACAGCGGTTCCTTATACACGCCAAAATAGGGATTGATCGAACCTCTCACCTTCGCTACAACTTGCCCATCTTTGATGCGGTATTCCTTAATTTTGTCATTACGCGCATAGGAACGGCCACGCCCTAGCCGCGCCGGATCGGTAAATTCTTCCAGCGCTTCGATAAATCGCTTGCCCCACCAGGTTTTGCTAAATTGTGCCATAGTTGATATTTGTGCCGATTGCCGATTGAGTTGCTGAGTGATTGCGAAAGATGTGTTTGGTTCAATGGTGTTCAATATTGAAATATCTAAATATCTAAATATCTAAATATCTAAATTAAATGACTGCCTGTTTGCTCAGGGTAATTAGCTGTTTAAAGCTTTCATTGTCCAGTTCAGTCAGCCAGGATTCATCAGCACCAACGATCGCCCCGGCCATTTTTTTCTTATCTTCAATCATCTGATCAATTCGTTCTTCCAGGGTGCCAATCGTGACGAACTTATGCACAAACACATTTTTCTTTTGGCCAATCCGAAAAGCGCGATCGGTTGCCTGGTCTTCTACTGCCGGATTCCACCAGCGATCGAAATGAAATACATGATTGGCTTTGGTAAGCGTAATGCCCACGCCCCCAGCTTTGAGTGAGAGCACAAACGCCGAGGGTTCGGTTTCAGGATCTTGAAACTCACCAATCATTTGTTCTCTTTTGGGGCGGGAAGTGCCACCATGCAGGAAATATGTATTACAGTGCAAAGTATGTTTGAGGTGTTGAATCAAAGCTGTGCCAATTTCCGTGAACTGGGTGAAAATCAATAGGCTCTCACCTTCAGCAAAAATCTCTTCCAGCATTTCGCCTAAGCGCTGCAACTTTGCCGATCGCTCCGCCGTAAACTCACTGCCATCCTGCAAAAACTGACGCGGATGATTACAAATCTGCTTTAGTTTGGTCAGGGTAGACAGAATCAAACCCTTGCGCTGAATCCCTTCTGCTGCTTCCAGTTGCTCGGTCACATCTTTGACCACCGCTTCATATAAAGAAGCCTGTTCCTTGGTGAGATTGCAATATTGCTTATGTTCGAGCTTATCGGGTAAATCCTTAATAATTTGCTTATCGGTCTTGACGCGGCGCAAAATCAACGGCTGCACCAATTTTTTAAGTGTGGTTGCTTGCACCTGATTATTCTCTTTCTGGATCGGGATTTCAAAGCCCTTGCGAAACTGGGCTTCGCGCCCCAAATAGCCAGGATTAAGAAAGTTAAAAATTGACCACAAATCAAGCAGACGATTTTCTACCGGAGTCCCAGTCAAAGCCAGACGGTGCTTAGCTTGCATTTTTAAAATTGCTTTGGTTTGGGCAGCTTTGGGATTTTTGATATTTTGGGCTTCATCCAGCACAATCCGTTGCCAGGTAATTGTATTGAATAGCTTGGCATCTTTGCGCGCCAGGGTAAATGAAGTAATCACCACGTCATGTTTGGTACAGGCAGCTTGGAAGTCTGCTTCATCTTGCAGGCGATCGCCACCGTGGTGAATCAATACCCGCAAATGCGGCGCAAACTTATTAATTTCCTTATGCCAGTTACCAATTACAGAAGTTGGCACAATCAAAATTGTCGGTGCGGGTTGTGATTTTGACTTAGCTTTAGATTTCGACTTTGATTTTGAGCTAGTTTCACGCTCCGCCACCAGCCGCGCGATTACCTGCACCGTTTTACCTAAGCCCATATCATCGGCGAGACAACCATTCAAACCCAATTGTTCTAAATATTGCAGCCAGGAAACCCCGCGCTTTTGATATTCCCGCAACGTACCCTGTAATTTGGGTAGCTTGCCGATCGGCTGAATCTGGCTGGGGTCATGTAACTTAGCCATCATCTTCGCCAGGGTTTGATCTGGATCAATTTCAAAACCAGCGTCAGCGTCAGCCGCTTTTTGCAGTAAATCCAGCAAACTCATTTCCGGTGACTGATCGTGGTGTTTTTGCCAGAACTCTAACATCTGCTTCATCTGGCTTTGATCCAGTTGCATCCACTCGCCCCGAAACTTCACCAGGGGCGTTTTGGCATTAACCAGTTGCTGCCACTCTTGCTCAGTAATGGAGCGATCGCCGATCGCCAGTTCATACTGATATTGAATAATCGTATCTAGTTGAAAATAGCCTTTACTAGTTTTTGAGGGCGCAGATTGTTTAGCCCCAGCTTTGAGTTTGATTTTGGCTCGCTGTCGTCCCTTGGGTGTCCACCAGGCAGGCACAATCACCTTAAACCCAGCATCTTCTAATACCCAGGCACTTTCAGACAAGAAGGTAAAAGCTTCGCTGAGAGTAAGGCGAAAGCCAGAGGGTTTGTCGGTTTCCAAGCCCTGCCAAATCTTGGCATACATGCGCGCCGCATAGCCCAGACTCAGCAGAAGTTGTCTTTCAAAGTCCTTGCCAAACTGTTTAAGAAATTCGCGTTTGGGTTTTGTGCCCAGATACCAGTAATCATCCAGTTCTATTCTTAGCGATGGGTCTTGCTTGAGCGATACCAGAAAGCGAATCTGCCAATCGTCAGTGTGTTCAGTAGCCGCTTCTTTCAGTTGGAAGCAAAGATGAAAAGTAGCATCATTTTGCCAGCCCACGATCTTTTGTCGCCAGACTTGCCACTGTTGATAGGTTTCCAGGTAATCATTATTGCCCTGCCAGGGTTTGGGGCGAACATTTAAACAATCGCCAGGCAGCAGCGAATTGCCCAACTTTTTCGCAAAAGTGCCAGGAATGGGTGTGTTGGTGACCAGATTATGTAGCAGTGCTTCGGAAAAGTGGCGCAGTAAGGTTTCTTTGTCATAAACTGCGATCGCCCCATTGTGATGATTTCCATTCGCTCGCCCTGCCACACAAACCAAAGGCATATAGTCCAGATAGGATTGCAAATCTGCTTCATAGGCTTCGGAAATAATTTCCCAGGTGGGATAAATCTGCCAATTAGGAGTAGCTTTCTTCCTTTTCCCTTTTGGTTGCGGCAACTCATGATATTTCAGCGCCGGAATATATTGATCTTTGAGAATAACCTGCTGGAAGGCTTGGGTGTAGTGATACCAGAAAAATAAATCTGACCCCAATTGCATCTGGTCGGCTTGATGTAAACAGAGAAAATGCAGATCATTGAGGAATTTAATTACGTTGACAATCGAACAACAATCGATCGCCCAGGACTGCCAGCCAGTTGCTTCGAGGGGTTCTGTTTCTAGATAGCGGCTCAGTTCTGGTGAAGGTAATGGTTTATTGTTGGCACTGGGCAGAAGGAAATATTTAGTAGCGGTAGTTTGATCGTCACGCTGAAAAATAGATACTTTAACGCCTATTTCCTGCCTGAGAAAATCCGCCAGATACTCGCTTGTTAACTGATAAGGGTGGCGATCGCTAGCTTGTTTTTTGTGTTTTTTTGGTAAAGTATCTGTTTCTACCCACACATAAAATGCCCCAGTTTGAATAAACTCCGACTCAGGTTGAGGAATCCAGGTACCGTGAATAATTTTCATGGCGCAACAGGTTGGGAATGGCAACTAGAAAAGTTTAGATCAATTTATGCAAATGAAGAGGAGTGCAGCAGCAGGTTCAAAAGCTGAAAGTCAAAGTAAATCCGGCCTGAGCTTTTTAATTCGTTTATAGAGAAGAGAACGGTGCAGGTGTTGATTCATTTGAATCATTGGCCTTAAGTTCAATTGGCTGTTCAGAAGAGGCATGGGTATGGTTGATGGGTAGCATTCGCGGCAGCGATTTACCAGGGGATAGATATGACGCTCGGATAGGTGTAATTGCTTGAGTGGTGGCTTGGACGGCGTGACGGCTACAGTTGTGTTCCTGACTTATTCCTGACTTGGTGGCCGCACGATCGCGGCGCGGCGCTTGGCTTTTTGCCAACTTTCTGCTGATATTTTTGAAATGTCCAGCATTTATGTCATTTACTGAAGCCAACTTTGACTAATTTACCACTTTTTGAACTGCTCTTTGAATACTTTGAACTGCTCTTTGACAATTCCCCTGCATAGCTTCAACCTTTCCAGCCTCTTCCGCTGCACTCCTCTTTGAAAAATGACAAATGTCATGTAAAATTCTGGTTTAAAATATATCGAAAGACATTTTTTGCCACTACTTGTTCCTTATAATTAGTAATGCGATTATTTCATTACTGATAAATTAATATGAAATATCAAGACTTACAGTTTCTTCTGAAATTATCAACCTATCAAGGCAAGGTCTCTCCCGGAGTAAGCTTCAGGAAAGAAGGCATAACTCTTGCTAAAAAAGTGTTTCAATCGCTTGGTGATGACGATCTAGTAGATTTCGATCGCAAGGTAGAAATAGCACCTGCCGGGAAAGCACTGCTCAGTTTTGATGCATCGCAATTGCCAATTTCAGATCAAGAAATAAAGGTGCTGGCCAGAATAGAAAGGGCTCCAGGAGCCTTAGAGCCTAGCAAAATCAGAATCAAGAAAATCAATGTCGCTAAAAGAAACGAAATTTTACAAGCTTTGGGCGATCGTGGCTTGATTAAATTCCAAGACAAGATGTGTGCTATCAGTCCCAAGGTTTGGATCACCACTAAGGGCAGGCAATGCTTAGAACAAATAAACGAATATTTTCAATCGCTACGAAAATCAACATCCGCTGCGTTGCCAGAAAAATCACAGGCTGCTACAGCCACTACTCAGCCCACTACTCAGTCCTCAACTCCTGGTGATAGCGACGTTTTAGAAGCAATCAAGCAATTAGATCGTAAGCACAACACCGATAATTTTTTACCTCTCTTCTACTTGAGAGATTATTTAAAGGATCGTCTGTCCAGAGAAGAACTGGATCATGCCTTATTTCGATTACAAAAAAAAGATGCGATCGAGCTTGAGCCACTAGCGGAACCTAAAGATTATACCAGCGCACAAATTAACGCCGCGATTTACGATTCTTTCGGCACGCATCCATTATTTTTTGCGATCGTTAACTAGCAGATTCAGTGCAGCATTTCAATGGAGAACAGCAAGGTGGGTGGGCAAAAATGAAGTCAATTATTGATGTGATTAAAAGTGAAGTAAATCCTTTTGATAAACATGGTCATGCTAAAAACTTTACCAGAGCAGAATTTGATCCTGAGCATAATGTTAGTTCGATTCATGCTGATGAACTTTTAGAAACGGAGAAAGTGCTGGATCAGGTTATCGCTGATGGTCAAAGTCGCACGATCGTGATCAAAGGTGCAAGTGGTTCTGGGAAAACTCATTTTTTATCACGGGTAAAGCAAACCCTCAATCAAAAGGCATTCTTTGCCTACATTGAACCTTATCCCCAAAGTGATGCGATTAGAAAACATATTCTGCGCTATACCGTTGATAGCCTGATCCTGCCGCCTGAGGGCAAACAAGAATCTCAGCTAATGCTCTGGTTAAAGGGACTTTCTGTCTTCAAGGAAAAAAATATTACAGAGCTGCTAACTACTGATATTGGCGAGCTGTTTCTGAGCCAGAGAAAGAAATTTGTTAAGAAACTAAAGGACAGATACAAACATAAAGGCGTTTACAATGCTGATTTATTCTTTAGTGTTTTGTATGACCTGACTAATGCCGAAACCTATGATGCTGCTTGCGAATGGTTAAAAGGCGACGACATCAGCGAAGCAGCTCTCAAAGAATTAGGTTTGAAAGAATCGATCAAATCGGAAAATGAAGCGTGGAAATATTTAGCAAACTTTGGCAAAATCGCCGATGAAACCCAACCAATTGTTTTATGTTTCGATCAACTAGAAAGCAATGCGCGGGCAATTGAAGGGTTATCTTTACAACCCTTATTTGATGTCAACTCTGCGATACATAATGAAGCATGGCGTAATTTTCTGATCATTATTAGTCTGCGAAGCGAAACATGGGAAAAAAACAAAAGGCAGCTTCACGCTTCCGATTTAGCCAGAATTGATGCTGGCATTAAACTAAAGTCAATCAATCTTGATCAAGCAGAGGATCTATGGGCTTCTCGCCTAGCTCCGCTACATAGTAAGATTCCAACTCGCCCCAAATCACGAATTGCTCCCCTCAAGCATAAAAATTTAGTTGATCGCATTCCGGGTGGCAAGACATATCCTCGCCAAACCTTGAGCCTGGGATGGGAATTAATCAATCAAATTAAGTGCGATGGAGGGACAGTAGAATCCGACTATATAGCCCTATTTAAACTCCTATGGCGAGATGAGTTGAGAAACACGATCGCTAGGATTACTAAACCCAATCAAAAGTCATCGCCAGAATTAGTGCGCATGCTCCAACAGGTCTTGAGCACTTTGTTTGAGACTAATGTTAGGGTCCCGTTACTGTCGCGCACTAAATTTAGCCATTATTCGTTGCACTTCCAGCCCAGCCAAAATCCAGGAAATATGGGCGTAGTATGGACTGAAGACCAGAATATGACCAGTTTTTTTCACATTATGAATGCTTGCCAAAAGGCGATCGAGAAAAATCAATGCCAGCGATTGTATTTGTTAAGGGCAAGTAAGCTGGGCAGGCCAAATACCAAAGGATATAAGCACTATCAAAAAATTTTTACTGGCGATCGCCATGCCCACATCGTAGTGGATATGGAGTCAATTCATTACATTGCGACCTACTACAAATTATTCAATGATTCCCTCGCCGGAGATTTAGTGATCGGGAATAAATTAATAGGGCTGCCAGAATTACAAGATTTAATTCGTCAATCTAAGGTGTTTGAAAAATGCTCGTTGACCAGTCAGTTATCCGGTTTAAATCAAAAAGCCAAAACTAAGACTGTTCCCCCCCCAAAAACAGTAACTCCTCCAATTCCCCCACCATCACCTACACCCAAAATGGAAGAAATTGATGAGTATATTCAAGATGTCATGAAAACTCAGCACATGCTTGCCAGACTTACTCTGATCGGCAAAGTATCGGAAGAGTTCAAAGCAATTTCTAGAGTACAGATTGAGCAAAAGGTACAGCAGCTTGGTAAGGAGGAAAAAATCATCAAGATTATCAACCCACAAGCACCCATTAATGAACAACTAGTTTGTTTTGTTCCTAGTTATAACAAATGATGGCAGAATCGCTAAGTGTCACTAAAGTTAAGCTTGCGTTCGAATGCCCGCGATTGTTTTATCTGGGGCATAGATTTGGCGGCATGACTATGTTTGTCCCAGCAGGAAAGACAATCGGATTGGGCAGGGCTTTTCACAATTTATCCAGTCAATTTGCTACCATCGCCAGACAGGACAGTCGCTTTCAAGATTTATTCAAGCCAGAAGCCGATCGCCTCGAGGTAGGAACTATTGCCGAGCAAATGCAGCAGTTGTTTTATGAACAGGCTTTTTATCCATACTTAGAAAAGGCGATCGCCAATGATGCCAGCCAAGCCCCAGCATTGCTTCAACTATGGCAAGGTTTAATCGGCTTAATCCAGCGGTGGGCGGAATTACTAGTCAACAATCGCCGTTTCTGTTCTGCCGATGAGGTAATTAGATCTACTTTTCTGGCTCAAGAATTGAGTGTGGAGCATACTTTCACACTTCCTAATGGCAAAACGCAACTGGTGAAGGGAAAATTTGACAGTCTGGTTTATGACTTTACCAAGCACCGCCTATGTGTGGTCGAATATAAGACATATCAGGCGATCGATCGATCTGCCCAATTAGCTCAGGTAGCGCTTTATGGCTATATGCTGCGTGAAAAAATTGGTTTGCAGATTGATTCGGCTGTGTACAGCGTGATGCCAGATTGGCAGGAAATCACTTTCTCCTGGCAGCAGCTAAAAGAGACAGTACATAAAATAATTCCTGACCGATTAGCCCAGATGCAAACCTGGCTTGCGTGGGAGCCAGGCAAACCCGAGCCGCCCCCACCTACTTCACAACCAAATCTACTCTGCCCCATCTGCCCCCAATTTAATAAATGCCAGAGTTTTTTCCCAGCTCCGGAATCTGATCAGATTGCAGATTCAATAAATGTAACTACAGATAAGCAAAAAGCTGTTACCGCAAAGACTTCAGTAAAACGCACTCAGAAACAAAAGACAACTAAGCGATCGCCACGACTACCAGATACAGGATCAGAAAGTAGTATCGACGCTACAGCGATCGGCCGAGATTTAGTGGCGGCTTTGCAATCCTTTGGTACTGATGTTGAATATGTTGGTGCGGCGATCGCCCCTGCTTTTATTCGCATCAAATTAAAACCTCAAGCTGGCGTGAGAGTTAATTCAATCTTGCGGCTAACCGATGATTTAAGAGTGCAACTGGGTTTAAATCATCCACCTTTGATCTCGCCCCAGGCAGGTTATGTCAGTGTTGATCTCCCTCGCCCCGATCGCCAAACAGCCTATTTTGAGCAATATGTTAATGCTGAAGACGAACAGTCAACAGGATCATGTCAAATAGCCATTGGTGTTGATCTTGAAGGCAAACTGGTCGAAGCCGATTTATCTAATCCTAATACCTGCCATTTTTTAGTTGGCGGGACAACCGGCAGTGGCAAAAGCGAATTTCTGCGATCGCTACTGCTAAGTTTGACCGTTCGCCATAGTGCCGATCTTTTAAAAATTGCCCTCGTCGATCCCAAACGAGTTACCTTCCCAGAGTTTGAGCGGATGCCCTGGCTGTATTCGCCAGTTGTCAAAGATAGCGATCGCGCAGTTGAACTGATGCAGGAATTGGTAGATGAAATGGACAATCGTTACCAAAAATTTGAAATAGCAAAATGTGCTGAGATTGGAACCTATAACCAACAGCATTTCGATCGGTTAATACCTCGCATCATCTGCATTTTTGATGAGTATGCAGACTTTATGTCAGAGAAAGAAGTACGCATAGAATTAGAACACAGTATTAAGCGATTAGGTGCAATGGCGAGGGCAGCAGGCATCCATTTGATTGTTGCCACTCAGCGCCCAGAAGCAAGGGTAGTTACACCGATAATCCGCTCTAACCTTCCTGGTCGGGTGGCACTACGCACTGCTAGTGATGCTGATTCTGCGATTGTGCTTGGTGGTAAACAAACTGATGCTGTCAATCTCTTAGGCAAAGGTGATTTACTCTATTTATCTGGTGCACAACTTATGCGACTGCAGAGTTTATTCGCACGCGATGTCACAACATTTTTAAGTTCCTAAGTTGGACTAGCGGAGGCATTTGATCTGAAACCTCCGGTTTTGAATTAGGCAGAGTCTCGCCTAGGTATAGTCTAGGTATAGTCTAGGTATATCAACGGACAAAAAATGGTCGCTAAGCAACTAGCAAAATACCGAAAAAGCCTCTAAGAATGCATTACAGATATTAAGGCCAAGGCGATATTTTCTAGCGGTCACCATACGTCGCACAAAAGTAAAAAATCGCTACCAAATGAACTACCAGCCCAGAATCGAATAGCCCAGATCAGCCTTGATATTAGGATCGATCACCGGTTTGAGCTTGTTGCCTACCTGAGTTGCAGAAGTCTCTTCAGCTTCTGCTTGGGTTTCCTTCGTTTCAATGCAAAAAGTAGCGGTACTAAAACCACCAAACCGCTTGACCGTACTGGCACGCAAGCGCACATCTTCATTCACAAACCAGAATCGTTCATAGGAATTGGTAGTTTCATAATCAGTAATCAACACCAATCCATTCTCTTCGTCGAGGTGGTACTCGCCCACGATCGGCGTGATTTCCGCATAACCGCGCTCGCGCAATAGCTTACCCTGACGGCGATCAGCATCAGTGGGAATCAATACAAAGATGGTTTCACCGACATGATTCTCTTTCTCTTGATCCCAGGCCATTGAGCTTTGCCAGGTCACAAACGCACCACCGATCGCTTCATTGGGGTCGGCTTCATGCATGGCGCAAATTTCGGCAATTTTGGGATGTTCCGTCGAAAGCGTCTCCACATAAATAGCCGAATCGCCAATTTCTGAGCGCCGAAAGGCCAGATGATGGGTGGTTCGTTGCGATCGCCAGTTACCAGAACTCTGGCGGAAAAACTGCATGGCATCCATAGACAAAACAATCCTCCTGGGTTGAGATTAATAGCTAGTTAGCTGTAGTTTAGTTTACATATTCTAGCTAATTAGGGCATCATTAAGGTAGCTCAAACCTGGCTAGAGCTTTTATGAACGGGGATGATTTTGCTCAGACCAATATTTTGGGGATCAAAGTTACTAAAGGTACTAAGGGTGCTAAAGGTATTACTTTGGCAAATCAATATTGAAGCAGAATGGTTTAAATAAATTGCTGACCATCTAAGTAGCCTGAACTAAGTCTATTTATCATAATTATGTTGGTAAATTAGCAGATCGGCTAGAAAGTATTGTTTGTCATAAATGACTATAAAAATGCTTCGCTAGTAGTTCAAAAGTAGTTCAAAATAAGATTAGCTCACCCCAATTGTGTTACTGGCCACCATATTTGGATGTTGCTTAGCCCCTAATTTTAGCCTGAATGCCTGAATGTAAAAACAATGCAGCATAAAGATATCCCCGATCGCTTGCGAGCTTTAGAAGCAGCAAACCAAAGTTTACAACGGCAACTGGAGCAAGAAATTGCCGATCGGCAACGGGCGGAAACTGCCCTCCATGAAAAAGAAACCCAGCATCAATTACTATCGCTTGAATTACGGCAGTCCGAGTATAGATTTCGCACCTTTTTTGAAGGAAATCGAGATGCGCTGCTGATCACCTCAGAACAGGGACTGGTTGAGTGCAATCCAGCCGCAGTGGCAATGTTTGGCTATAGCCAGAAGGAGCAGTTGTTGCAGGTGAAACCCTGGGAGATGTCGCCCCCGCTTCAACCGGATGGGCGTGATTCGGCCGAAAAAGCCGCCGCCTTTTTTCAATTGGCCCATCAAAATCATGGCTATAACTTTGAGTGGGTGCATCTAAGGGCAGATGGCACTGAGTTCTATGCCCAGGTTCACTTAATGCCGATCGAGTTGGAGGGTAAGCGCTTGTGGCAGGTGGTGATTCGGGATATTACCGATCGCAAAGAGGCCGAAACCGAGCTACAGGAAGCGATTTCTCTGCTTAATTCAATTTTGAAAACCCTGCCGGGGCTTTTCTTTGTTAAGGATGGCCAGGGTCGCTATGTGGTAACGAATACCAATTTAGCGCAATTCTTTGATAAATCGATCAATCGGATTATTGGTAAAACCGATGCCGAACTTTTACCAGCAGAGGTTGCCGCCAGGGCTATGGCTAAAGATCAAGAAGTGATGGCGCAAAATAAGAGTATTAGCTATGAAGAAGTTATTTCTAGGCAGGGGGTTGATCACACCTATCTGACCACTAAGACCCCTTTCTATAATATTAAGGGCGATCTTGCCGGTTTAATTGGCCTGGCGCAGGATATTACCGATCGCAAGATTGTGGAGAAAGAACTCAAAGAAGCCAATATTTTACTTAATTCGATCTTAGAAACACTGCCGGGGCTTTTCTTTGTCAAAGATCTAGAGGGGCGACATCTGACTCTGAATTCTAATATGGCTAGATTCTTTAATCGATCGATCGCCGAGGTGATTGGCAAAACCGATCTTGACTTGTTGCCCCCGGCAATTGCCGCTGAAATCAGGCGTAAAGACCAGGAAATTATTCAGCAGCGCCAAATGCAACATTTTGAAGAAGTGATTCCCACCGATGGGGTCGCTCGCACCTACCTTAAAATCAAAACTCCTTTTTATGATGCAGAAGGCGAGATTGCTGGTTTAATTGGTCTGGCGCAGGATATTACCGATCGCAAGGAGATTGAACGCTCCCAGGCCAGACTCACGGCGATTTTGGATGCCACTTCAGACTTTGTCGGCATTGCCAATATGGCCGGCCACCAGCTCTATATGAATGCGGCGGGCTATCGGATGTTAGAAATTCCTGCCGATCTAAATATTGAGGGTCAGCCACTCAGTGAGCATATTCCCGACTGGGCGAAGCCAATCGTCTTAGAACAGGGCATCCCCACCGCGATCGAGGCTGGCATCTGGCAGGGTGAATCGGGATTGATTACTCATCATGGCCGCGAAATTCCCGTTTCCCAGGTGATCATTGCCCACAAAAATGCCGCTGGCAAGCCAGAATATCTTTCTACGATCGTGCGCGATATTTCCGCCCAAAAGCAAGTAGAAGCATCTTTGCAACAAAAGGCAACGGAATTAAAAGCAGCTCTTGAAGAAGTCCAGCGCACCCAATCGCAGTTGGTACAAACAGAGAAAATGTCCAGCCTGGGACAGTTGGTGGCGGGGGTTGCCCACGAAATCAATAATCCGGTTAATTTTATCTATGGCAATCTGGTTCATGCCGATCGCTATGCCCAGGATTTGCTAGGGGTTCTAAAGCTGTTCCAACAGCATTATCCTAACCCAGCGCCAGAGATTCAGGATGAAATCGAAGCGATCGAATTGGACTTCATTGAAGAAGACCTGCCCAACTTGCTCGCATCAATGAAGGTGGGAGCCGATCGGATTCAGAAAATTGTTCTATCCCTGCGTAACTTTTCGCGGATGGATGAAGCGGAAATCAAAAATGTGGATATCCACGAAGGGATCGATAGCACCCTGGTGATTCTGCAAAATCGCTTGAAGGCCAAATCCGATCACCCGGAAATTAAGGTGAATCGCACCTATGGCGATCTGCCAACGCTGACTTGCTATGCGGGGCAATTGAATCAGGTGTTTATGAATATTCTCACCAATGCGATCGATGCGATCGAAGAAGAGAACTATGGTTTACGATCGCAAGGACAACCGTTCAAATCCAGTGAGATTAACATCACCACCCAGGTTTTAAATACAGATCGGCTTGAAATTCGGTTCGCTGACAATGGCCCCGGTATGCCAGAAAAGACCAGGGCGCGATTGTTCGATCCCTTCTTTACCACTAAGGAAGTGGGCAAGGGCACCGGCTTGGGTTTATCAATTAGCTATCAAATTGTGACCGAAAAACATGGTGGCGAGCTGACCTGTAATTCAGAGCAGGGCAAGGGGACAGAATTTGTGATTATATTGCCACTAAAAGAATTAGCAGACTATTAAAACATCGATATTAATATCAACATCAATATATTGATTACTAAATATTAATTACTAATCAAGTACCTCTTTCAGGCCGAATAACAGACGTTTATTAATGCTCTCCGGCAAGAGATTAAGCAGCTTGCCAGCCTTGGTTTGTGGCTTTTTCCGCTTCGCATACCCCATGCGGGACTGCCAAAATTGGGGGTCTTCCAGGGCAGTAAATGTGGCTTGGTCAATTACCCCAGTGTCCTTGAAATAGGTGGCCAACTCAAACCCATAATCAAAATACTTCAGCGCCTTGCAGATTAATAAAGCTTTGAGAGCCTGCACCAGTGAGGGTTGCCGTTTTTGGCCATGTTGACCAACAAAGTCAAACAGCCACACCACCTCGCACCAGAGCGGTTGATGAGCGCCCTGGCCAGCTAAATGATTTTTGCGGCTCATATAACGGGGTTGCAGATCAAACATCAAGAAGCCCTGCGATCGCATGAATTGATCGATCTGGGCGTAGGTAGTTTCCTGGTGATAATTCTCCAGGAATCCGGTTTCCGTTTCCACGCAAAAAGCTTCACTCAAAACCTTATTACCAGCTTCCAGAATTGGTAATTCCAACCCTTGCGAATCAATTTTCATGATGTCTGCCCTGAGCCCCTGCTCCGTTGCCAGCAGATCCAGGGTGGTGCAGGTTACCGCCGCCTGGCCGCGATCGCTAAACAAATCTGCAAAAGAGAACCGATTCAGCCAATCTGAATTGGGCTGCAACAGCGAATAACAAAAAATGCTCTCGGTCTTATACATCGTCTGGGTTCCCGCTTCCCCAGCGATCGCATAGGGCAGATATTGCACCGCCTTATATTTGTGGGGCAAACCACTCAGGCGATCGCATTCTTCGGCATTGGGGTCAAAGCCAGTGTAGGCCAGCAATGGTAATAGTTCTGCCCATTTATCATCCAGACTGCCGCTGCAACCAATATCCAAGAAATCGATCGATTCAACCGCTGCAAAAATTTTGTTTAGATCACTCATGTTGGTATTTGCCCCTATAGCTGCTTCAATATCTTGAGAATTGAAAATTGAATCAATCAAGCTTCCCTACTTGTCTCGATAACCAAAAATATTTAATTGCATATCCATGCCCATTTGGGTGGGCACTTCCAAAAAAGGTCGCGGCGAAGCATATTGCGTATGAATTTGCACTCGAAACCCGGCTTTTTTTAATACCGCCAGTAATTCATTCAGGCGCTGTGCTTGATTAGCAAAGGAATGGTATTCAATAAATATCTGTTCTACTCGATCTAAAGAGTCAGCACAATCGAGCATGACTTCGGTTTCTGCGCCTTCAATATCTAGCTTCAACAATGCGATCGGTTGGTCTAAATATTGCGTCAGGCGGGTAGTGTCTACTGCCACTTTCTGGATTGCTTGGCTGCTAGTCTGGAACTTTGCTTTTTCCGATTGCTCGAACGACTCTGACTGTTCCGAAGATTTTGAAGATTCTAATATCTCTGAAGATTCAGTTGATTCTGAAGATTCAGTATGATTGCTCAGCCTGCCTGCATCTGCTCCTTCCGAACTAAACTCCAGCTTCCCTTCTGCATTCCAGATCGCCTTATTAATCAACTGCACATCAGTATAACCAAAGCTATTAATATTCTTAGACAAGGTCTTGAATACCTGGGGATCGGCCTCGAAGGCCATAATTCGACTATTGGGATAGCGCTGTTTAAAATAAATCACACTCAGGCCAATATTAGAGCCCCCATCAATAATAATTGGTTGGCCATGATTAGTTTGAAAAGCATAAATCTCCTGCTCAAAGATTTCGCGGTAGCTATACCAAAAAGAAATACTATCTAAGATTTCGATCGGCGTGCCCAGTATATTTGTGGTAGTGCTTGTATACCTGGGGATATTGCCAATTCGGTTTAATTCCTGGCGGCGCAGGTGGGCGCTTTTATATTCTGGCTTTAAGAGCAACTTGGCCCAATGTTTTACCTGTGATGTCAGCATTTTGATCTTGATTGTGATTTTAGCTTAGGCGAGGTTTTTCTTGATGAGTTGATCCAAATAACGAGCGCGATGATCGAAGGTATGGCAGTTCAGGGTGCGCTGTTGCCCGGCGATCGCAATCTGCTGGCGTTCCGGTTCGTGGTCTAGCAAATAGTTAACCTTCTCGATCGCCTCGGCGGCGCTGGTGTAGGTGACGACTTCTCGATCGGGTTCAAAAATATCTGCCAAATTATCCTGCCCGTCGGTCAGCAGACAGGTTCCCACCCCTGTTGCCTCATACAAGCGCATATTAGAAGCGTAGGACTTGGAAATGTCAATGTGATTATTTAGTGCCATTTTAGAATCAGCCAGGGTTTGATACATGGCTAAGCCAAATACGGCGGGAGCTGCCCTGGCCACGATCGTGGGATCGACATATTGCTCCAGACCAGGGCGATTGGTCATCCGAGCATAGGACTTTAGTTTGGGTAAATAGGGCAGCACTGTTTGCCCCAAGGGCAATCGCTTTAGCAGTTGGACTAAATCATAGACCTGTTGCTTTAAAGGCAGAAGTTTTAACTCAGCGGCAGAGAGCTGCATCATATTCGCCCAAATCCGTAAATCAGTTGCCGCCACTAATTGTTTGATTAATTTTTCGCGCTGATTATGGAAATTATGCGCCCTATAGATGGAACCAACAAACGAAAAGTCAATCGGGGTGTTTTGCTCTTGCTTGATTCGTTTTAATATAGCTGGGTTAAAGGCATGGTGCATGTGTTCGCATTTGTGCCCTTGGGTCCGAAAGTCCGTCACAAAGCTAGGAATATTCGACAAGACTAAATCATAGGCCTTAAAAACATTTTCATAGCCAGAGTAGGGTGCACCACACCAGCCGATCACCAGCCGAATCGAAGGACAAATTTGGCGCAGATGAGTAAAGAAACTACGCGAATAGGTAGCATAATCATTTACCAGAACTAGATCGGGCTGAAATTGCTTGACCTGGGCAGCCACAATATCGGTCAACCAGGTTTTAGGCTCATAACTAACCCCATTTTCCTGCGCCCACATTTTCTGCATTGGCTCGGCGTTGCCCACCGGCTCCCAGACTTCATAACCCAATTTGCCAAAGGCTTGAGTCCAAAAATCTGCCCAGCTATAACAATCGGCCATCAGGGTTTGATATTGCTGGGCGTAGGGCTGGGTGGCTAGTGCCGATCGCTGCCCATAGAAGTTCTGGATATAGGCAGGGTAGTTGGTGGAAATTCTAATTAGCCGCACTGTTTTTTGATTGAATTATTTAAAGTTGGGTTAACTGTGATGTAACTATGATTTAAGATTTCGCTATGGTTTAGTTAGGGCTTGATCGCATCAATGATCAATGAAGTATAGGTGAGCGATCCATCCTGATTACGGGGATCATAGCGTTTTGAGCGGCGGATATGCCCCTGCTCGGATGACCAATCTTGATAGTGGAATTCGCCGTTTTCATCCCAATATTCCAACAGGTTAATTTTAAATCCGGCCTTTTCCAAACTGGCACTGAGCGATCGCCAATCATACAAAACCTTATGATCGTCGGAGCCATCACCGGTTCCCCCTGGGCGCACCAACTCAATATAAGCCGGGTCAGGATGCAAACCATCGGGAACGGCCAGGCGCAACCACCCGCCCGATCGCAGAAATTTAAAGCAATTGGCATTCGCTTGGTCAGCTTCTTCCGGCGGCAAATGCTCCCACACATGCTCCGCTAAGAAAGCCTGCCGCGAGTTAGCTGGCCAATACCGCGCCATGTCGTTTTGGTTGGTAATATCCACCAAACTTTTATCGGTGATCAGCCAACCGGGCACAGGAATATTACCCGCCCCAATGACACATTTTTGGGCTAGGCGCAATCGCTCACCTTGGATGCGATTCTTAATTCGGCGGCCAAAACCTTTGATTGAGGCAAAACCCATAACTCTACTTACCTCCTTTGCCAGACTGAAGTTCGAGTGAAGAAAGGCACATAGGGCGAAGGCCCAGGCAAATCAATAAACTGATAGGCGGGATCTACCGCTTGCATTGTTTGATCGTAATGAATTCGATCGGTGTTATCCCAGAGCACATAGCCACCTACTTTCACCTTCTCGATCGCATGTTTGAAGCAGGAGGGTCTAGCGCGGCCATCGATGAGAATAATATCAAAATAGCCATCTGCATAGCGATCGATCGCCGTGACGTAATCTTTGAAGTTTTGCCCCTGGAATTTAGCCTCAGAGGAAATATAATCATCGGCGTTGGCTGGGTCTCGACCCGTGGTGATGCCATCAGGGCTGGGCGTTACTAGGGAAAAATTCCAGTTGCCTGCCCCCAAGCCCATTTCAGTTATTTTTTGTTGGGCTGATTCGCCCCAGGCGCGATCGTGCTCAACGGAAACCAGCTCCGCCACCCGTGGTAACAGAAATAAGGTAGAGCCACCAATCCCCCATTCAAATACCTTCATATCTGGGCGGAGGTTTTGTGCCAGAAAATCGATCGCGGCAAAGGTAATCCAGGGCAGGCGATCGGCCATCGGGCTCGCACTATCACGCTGCGAATGTCTCCAACGCGGAAAATAACTCAGGGATTTTAAAATATTGAAGCTCTGGGGGTATTCCCGCCGACATTTTTGGCCTTCGGATAGATATTTTATTAATCGCCCATACAAATTCTTAGTTTTTCTATAGCTATAACTATAATTATTGTTCAACATATAAGAAACTTGTTAATATCAGTTGCCCAGCCCCTGAATGCCATGAACACCGCTAGATTTGGTGATTAATTTGATTACCTGGCATAAGATTACCTAGCATAAACATAAAACCTGTTTATTATTGATCAATAATTCATTACTGCAAAGGTGCTGGCGATAGACTTAAGGCAAAGGCGATCGGTAAATGTCTCTGATCGCCGCAAGCTAGCTGATCTGTACCATCATAATCCCCCAATTCGATCGACTTCAGCAAAAAACATTGATGCGCGTCACCTGATGGCTGATCTACGGGCAAAGAGTTCGACTGAATCATTGCATGTACTATTATTTGTATGCTTAATTATTTTATATATTCATATATAAAGGCCAGGAAGACTAGAATAGCGACGTTCCCTTCACTAATAAACTGAATCCGGTTAACCAATCCTGCCACCCCCCAAAAGCACAAAAAACATAGCTTAGTTAGTTATGCCCTAATATACGCAAGAGCTAGATTTAGCATTTTCTTAGCCTCTAAAAAGTTTGTTCGATTACATTGTCAAATAAATATTCCAACGAATCGTAGAGAAAATATGAACGTTTTTGTTTTAAACACTGGCAGATGCGGCTCGACAACGTTCACTATGGCCTGCCGCCACATTACCAACTACACCTCTGCCCACGAAGCCAAACGAGGGGTGTTGGGTGAGGCTCGCTTTCAATACCCCAAAAACCATATTGAGATTGACAATCGCTTAGTTTGGTTGCTAGGCCGATTGGATCAAACCTATGGTGATGATGCCATCTATGTGCATCTCAAACGGAATGACATGGAGGTGGCGCAGAGTTTCACCAATCGCTACGACGGTGGAGTTATGAAAGCATATAGAGGGGGGATTTTACAGGAGGTTGATGAAAACAGCGATCCGCTGGCTGTTTGCCTGGATTATTGTCACAGTGTGAATACAAATATTGAATTATTCCTAAGAGACAAAACCCGCAAGCTCGAAATCAATCTCGAAACGATCGAGCAGGACTTTGTTGCCTTTTGGCAGCTCATAGGCGCGAAAGGTGATCTAGATGCCGCCCTGGCCGAATTCGGCACCAGCTATAACAGCTCAACCCAACTTACCCCTAAAGATATTCACTTCGATATGAGTCGCCCCCAAAATTTAAAGCAACCCTATGGAGCTAAGCAAAATAGTCTGGTAGTGCGTGCCTTGCGGAAAGTAAATGGATTGATTACCAACTTGCTTGAGCAGAGCGGTAATCCTCGCTAATGCTCAGCTAAGGTTGAGGTGATTGAATTAAATTAGACTAAAACTAACCTAACCTAAACCAGATCAAAACCAGATTAAGTCAAGCGATCTCGATCGAATAATCCATCACAAATTTACCCTTTCCACCTACTGGTAATTTCCCAGTGCCATAATAATCACCCGATTCCACATCCAAAAAAGCCGCATCAGCAATCCAATCGGCGATCTCAAGGTTGATTTTGGAAAAGAGGGTTAATCCATATCGACCGGGCATCAGGGGGAGCCTTTTGACCTCAATCCTGATCTGGTCTACATCGGGTGGGACATGCTCAAGATCCGCATTGACTACCTCACTGTTCAGGACTACTAACCTCTGCCCCAGGGCATCATTAATGGCGATCGAAATAAAGAAATTTTTGAGCGCCTGGTTGGTATGGTTTTGGAAACGCACCAAAAATGATAAAGACTGACCACAATAGACCAGCGGAACCTCTTTACCATCCTCATCCTGGAGTTGTAATGAGGTGAACCGAATATCGCCAGTGCCCTTGCGATCGGTTCTTTCGGTCAGCGCAATGCCGAGATCCTGCGATTCGCTAATGTAGCGCCGCACCACATCGTCGGTGGGGCCATCAGCCACAATCTGACCGTGCTTGAGATAGATGCACCGCTGACACAGGTTCTGGATCGCCGCCATTTGATGGCTCACAAAAATAATCGTGCGCCCCTCCTGTTCGGTCACACTTTCCATTTTGCCCAGGCATTTCTTTTGAAACTGAGCATCACCTACGGCCAGCACTTCATCCACCACCAGAATTTCTGGTTCCAGGTGTGCCGCCACCGCAAAGGCCAATCGCACATACATCCCCGAAGAATAGCGCTTGACCGGCGTGTCAATAAACTTGCTTACTTCGGCAAAGGCCACAATCTCATCAAACTTACGCTTGATTTCTGCCTGTTGCATCCCCAGAATCGCGCCATTTAGGAACACATTTTCTCGACCGGTTAGCTCAGGGTGGAAACCAGTGCCAACTTCGAGCAAACTGGCCACCCGACCTTTAATCTGCACCCGGCCGATCGAAGGCTCGGTGATCCGGCTGAGGATTTTGAGCAAGGTGGACTTGCCTGCGCCATTGCGGCCAATAATCCCAATCCGCTCACCTGGTCTAACCTCAAAATTAATATCCTGAAGTGCCCAGAAATCCTCTCGATTGGTCGCCATACTGGGGTTTTTGAGCCGATTGACAAATCCCTTAGTCGTATGGGTGATCGCATCCCGTAACGATCGATGGGGGGTTTGCAGCTCATGCCCAATGATGTATTTCTTGCCTAGATGCTCAACTTGAATAATGGGTTCGGGCATATTGCCTTTACTTAAATTCTCAACTTAGCTACTCAACTTAAATGCTTAGATTATGTTTGCAATGCTTAGATTATGTCTGCAAACGTACGCTCTGTTTTGCGGAAAAACCAAATTCCACTGATTAGAACCAGGATCACAAAACCAATTGATAGCAAAAATCCTGGTATGAATAGCTTGGTATCTCCGGCCAGAATAGCCCAGCGAAATCCATCGATCACCCCCACCATTGGATTCAGCGAATATAAAAGTCGCCACTTCTCCGGCACAATACTACTACTAAAGCCAACCGGTGAAATATAAGCACCGACCTGAACAATATAAGTCATTATATTTTTGAAGTCACGATACTTGACATTCAAGGCCGCGATCCACAGGCCACCGCCCAGAGCCGCCCCGGCTGCGATCACAATAAAAAACGGCAAAAATATAATTCGCCAGCTTGGTACATATACATACCAGGTCATCAGACCCAGTAGCACCATACCCGACACCAGAAAATCCACAAAACTAACCGAAATGGAAGCAACTGGAATAATCAAACGGGGAAAATAAACCTTGGAAATCAATCCAGAATTCCCCACCAGGCTATTGCTACAGCTAGTGATCGAGCTAGCAAAAAATTGCCACGGCAACAAGGCGGCATAAACCAGAATCGGATAGGGAACGCCTTCGGAGGGAAGCTCAGCTAGCCGACCAAAGATAAATGTGAATATGAGCATAGTAATCAGGGGGCGGATCACAGCCCAGAGAATCCCAATTACAGTTTGTTTATAGCGCGCCAAAATATCACGCCAGGCCAGGAAATAAAGCAATTCCCGATAGCGCCATAGATCCTGCCAATAATATTTATCTGTGCGTCCTGCTTCAATTACCAGCTCTTTGGGTCGTACTTTATCCATTATTTAATTTGGTCATAGGTTCCAGCTAAGTCCATCTATCGATGCTTGGGGCGGCAAGTAAAACCGCTTATGCAAACTGGTTGGAGGCTGACTTTAAACTGATTGCAGACATAGAAGACATAATCCTGAAATTACCTAAATTACCTAACTACTGATTAACTACGGCAGCGGCAAGGAGCACAAGCGTCTAGAGGATGAGAAGGAGAGGAGTTAATGGGGAATAAAATAATTAGATCGAAAAAGACAGATTAACCGATCGCAAAATATTCCTAGAATTGTACCAGCAACATTTGCAATCGCGGCTGATTCCGTCCTAATTGCTTAATTAGCTAGGCGATCGCCCAAAATCTGAAAACTGCTATAGTAATCGGCAAAGTAAATTTTGCGAATTCGATCGGCTTGAAAAGTTCATAATTCGCGATCAAGCTAATTTAACTCCATGCTAGAACGCCAAACCTACCCGGTAATTACAGTAGTTATTCCTTCCTATAACCAGGGGAAATACATAGAAGAAACGTTGCTTTCGGTATTGGGGCAAAATTATCCCCACCTCGAAGTGATTGTGATCGATGGGGGCAGCACCGATCATACGGTCGAGATTCTGCAAGCCTATGATGATCAAATTGCCTATTGGCATTCTCAACCAGACCAGGGGCAATCGGATGCGATCAATCAGGGGATGCGGCGCAGTTCGGGTCAGGTGCTGTGCTGGCTCAATTCCGATGATATGTATCTGCCGGGGACATTGCTGGACATTGGCCTTAAATTTAGAGATCGCACCGCAGAAATGCTAGTCATTCATGGTGGTGGCCTGACGATCAACCAGGATCTGGGTTCGTTAGCTAGTGACGCTCAGATATCTATGCCGATCGACAAGCAGATGCTCACTTACCAAAATCCAATTCTGCAACCGAGTACCTTTTGGACTAGGAGCCTGTGGGACAAGGTGGGCGAGTTGAATGTAAGCCTGGATTATGTGATGGATTGGGATTGGTTTGTGCGGGCTGCCCAAGTGGGGCAATTTGAATATGCGCCTCGGTTTTATTCGATTTATCGATATCACGATGACCATAAAACCAGCAGCGGCGGGGAGCAGCGCCGTCAGGAGATCGCCACGATGGTGAGTAAGTATGCGTCTGATTATTGGAGCGATCTATTTAGAACCGTGGATGAAAATTATCAAGATGTGGTGGCTAAGGTGAAGCTGATGAACTCGATTAGTTTTTTACCAAAGCGGCATTTGCTCTGGAAGCTGTTGAGTCCTCAGAAATTATCGGAGTTAAAAAGTTTTTGGGATTTAATCGCGGTGTTGAATGTATATGGATTAAATAATTAAGCTAACTGAAGTTGCCTATTCCCCTGGCTTCAATAATCGATCATAAACTTTCATATAAGCCTTTGCCTGCACCGCCAGGGCATATTCAGCCACCGCGATCGATCGGCAGTTTTCACCCATCTGCTGGCGCAATTGGTCATCTTCCAACAGCTTGGCAATCTGCTCAGACAAATGACTAGCATCCTCTGGCCGCGCCAGTTCACCAGTAATACCAGGGCGCACCAGATCAGGCACTCCACCCACCGCAAAGGAAACCATTGGCGTACCACAGGCCATACTCTCTTGCAGCACCAGCGGCAAATTATCAGCACGGGTCGGCAAAATAAACAAATCCGCCGCACCATAGGCAATCGCCTTAATTCGATCGCTATCCAGATAGCCCAGCGCCAGGGTTTCAATCTTAGTTTGCTGAAATAGATTAGCCCCCAGCTTGCCCAGGGTGAGTAACACAATTTCTGCTTTTAATGGTTCAGGCAGTTGCGCCAGGGCTTGAATTAGCAAATCTGCCCCTTTGCGTCGATTATTCAACGATTGGGCGCTGAACATTAATACTTTTTTGGCCGCAGGAATCCCCAGCACTTCGCGGCACATGGCCTTGTCGATCGGGCGATATAGATCCGTATCCAGGCCATAGGGGATGTGGTGGATTTTGGCAGATTGACTAAACATGCTTTGCTGAGCCTGCTCATAGAGCCATTTACTCGGCGCTACGATCGCCAGCTGAGAACGCCCATACAGCCAATTTTTGAGTTTCCACTCCCAGCCTGATATATCTTTGGTAATGGCGGGGTAGGTCTCTGGATAGGGACATTGGCCACAACCAGTTTTCCAGCGATCGCAATCATAGCTGTAGCTGCAATGGCCAGTAAAACTCCACATATCATGGAGCGTCCAAACCGCCGGCTTATGCTCAGTCAGGCTGGGCAGCGCTAAATAATTAAAATAATCACCATGCAAATTATGCAAATTCAACACATTGGCAGCTTGATAGAAGCTGTGGTCTTGAATCTTAAACGTGCCAGAGATATGCAGATAATGCAGGCTGAGTTGACTGGTGAGGCGATTTAACAGCTTCTCCCGGCGATAATCCCGTGCTGGAATTGTGGTCACCTGCTCACTACCAGATATTTTGCCGCCCGCAATTAATCGGGATTCAACCCCTTGCCCCAGCAAACCTTGATGTAAGCGATAACCCGCGATCGAAGCACCACCGACAAGATCCGACTGATTGATATGCAAAACATTCATGGTGGCGATTCAGTCCTTGATCTTTTCAGTCATTAACAGTCTTATCAATCTTATTAATCCCTAATGGTGTGGTTGCTGCAACGAAATAACGAAATAAACCAATGGGTAATGATTGGTCTTAGCGGCGATCGCGGCGATGCCAAAACCGTTCAAAACAGCGATCATGCCTTTGCAACTGGCAAGAGTATAACAAAAGTATCTTTATGGCTAGGAACTGCGAGGAAATATGGATTATATTGCTAAGCGTCTGCATCCAATTTGGATCTAATTTGCATCCCCAAGAAAAGAGCCCCGCCCGATCGGCATATAACCATCCTTATAGATAGCTAATTGCAATTCATAAGCGGACGGTAGGCAGGGTTACGGAATCTATTGCTAGAGACTGAGATCCAAAATCGCTTTGTCTTAATTTGAATTGAAATATGCTGTAACCTGCATCTAAATGTCACAAGTAGATGCATTTGCACTGAATATCTGAATATTTGAATATTTGAATATCTGAACTAAAACTCGAACCCATATGCAATCTCAGCAGCCCTTAAAAATCAACTTCCTGGTCGATAGCATTGGTCAGGCCGGAACCTATTTTAGATTTCATAATCTGGCGATCGGCTTAACCAAACTGGGTCACCAGGTCACCATCTTTGCAGGTGATGGCGATACTAACTCCAAGGCCAGAACCGAATTGCGCGATCAGATCCCCTACCATGTCCTGCCGTCTTTCCCTGGCCAAAGATACTTTAGCGCTACTAATCACCCCTTGAATGCGCTGCGTCGTGCCCTGGTGGACTATCCGGCCTGTGATGTGGCGCATGTGTTTCAACCCTTCTTGAGTGCTGGGCTACCCTGGCAATTTTCGCTCAAGCATAAAGCCAAAGTAAGATTTTATGACTGGGACGATCTGTGGCTGGGTGGGGTGATTGCGACCGATGTCCGCCCCAAGCAGTTTGTGGCCAAGTGGCAAAAATATTGGATCTCCCGAATTGAGCAAAATTTCCCTGCCCAAGCCGACCACGTGACAACTTGTAGTCACTTCCTGGCGGAACGGGCAAAGCAACGTCAGGCTAAGGATGTGAGCATCATCCACAATGGTTTCTGGGGGTTTGATGTGCTGGACAAGGCCACGGCCAGAAAGAATTTTGGTATGCAACCAGATGCCCTCTATGTTGGTTTTATGGGCAGAACTTTTGCTAGTCCAGACTGGTGCTTTGAGGCGATCGCTAATAACATCGAGCGCTATCCCCAGCTCCGGTTTGCGATTTGTGGCATCACTACCGAGATCCTGGAGCTAATGGGTGAATGGCAGCAAGTGCCAGACGAGGTCAAAGCCAGGGTGGAGATGTTTGGTCATATTCCATCGCAAAAGACCCGTGAATTTTCCGCCGCGATCGACCTGGGGCTATTAAACCTGGCGGATACATCTTTTAACCAGAGCCGTTTTCCAATTAAATATGCTGAATATATGGCCACCGCTACCCCAGTGCTATGCTCAGAAGTGGGTGAATGTGCCATGCTCTCTCGCAGTTTTCCCTGGGTCACCCTGGCGGGGACAACCAAGTCAGAATGGCTAGTGGCGTTTGATCAGGCGGTGGCGGCGATCGCCAATGGCACTATGCCCAAGGTGGATTTAGATGCGATCGCGGCGCAACTTTCCTGGGCAGAAATTAGCAAAAAACTGGAGCAAGCCTACTATCAAACCCTTAGCCATAAATCATTTTAAGCTTCCAGGCTACAAATTCCTGTATTCTGGCTCCTTATCGTGACTACAAAACTGTAGTTTCCTTTTAAATATTATTACCAACTCTTTCTAAAATTCCCTGGACTCCTATACAAAAAACTTGAAAGCTATGGGATTTGTTTTCGGTAATAGATAGGTAGGGGGCTATGTTTTTAGAATTAGTACCAGGATAATATGTGGTTACTAATTTCTTAAGTTCTTGTTTAGCGGAATGCAGTTGATCCGGATTGCGAAATTTTTGTTGGTTTTGTTTTTTACTGAGGCTGCCAATTTTAAGCTTATAGGCTTTTTCAACAGCGGCTAGATCACCTAAAAACCAGGATTCTAATTCACGGCAAACTATACGAATCAAAGCATCCGGCTTTCCGCTATCTTGGCAAATTCTTAGTAACTCTGTCTTAAGTTTTTTACAGTCATGGGAGTCTTGATCATGGACAATCACAAACTGGAGCGATGGGCTAAATTGAAAAGCTTTGATTTTAATAGGTATAGATCTAACAAGATCTTGTTTACCTTGGTGCGCAATACAAATATAAGTGATGGTGGTGGGAATTAGTTTTGGTATAAGCTGATCTAAAACAATTTTCATTGAAGGTTCTTCCACTAGAAAAATTAAGTCGTAGGACATCAGGGAAAAACTCCTTGAAACCAGCCCTGGTTCCATAAGTAGCCAGGTAGGTCTCCTGCTTCAATCAAGTTTTTAAGGACATTGTTGTCAGCGGCTCTGTGGATTGTGGTGATCCCTTGTTCTTTGGTGAGCCAAAAAATACTGCTAAAGGGCACTGCGTTAAGAAAATCAGGGGAATGAGTGGAGACAAAAACTTGACCGCCACGATCGCTATAGCTAGCAAATTCTTCAGCTAATTCATGAAGCAAAGTTGGGTAGAGTTGGTTTTCAGGTTCTTCAACACAAAGCAAAGGATGGGGTTTTGGGTCAAAGAGCAAAATTAGATAGGCAAACATTTTCATCGTGCCGTCAGAGACATAGCGATCGATAAATGGATCTTTGAAGGCTTGGTCTTGAAAGCGGAGGATTAATCTACCGTCTTCGGTATTTTTCGCCTCAACCTCAGAAACACCAGGGATGCGATCGCGCATTTTGTCAAGAATTTCTTTGAAGATATCTGGATGCTCTTCATGAATATATTGTGCTACCACTGCTATATTGTCTCCGGTGGGAGATAAATGTTCAGCATAGAGGGCATCTTTGCTGCCCCTGGCTTCGCTAATATGAAAATCAGAAACATGCCAGTTTTCTATGAGAGAACGAAAAGCACTGGCGGCTTTAAAACGTTGGAATTGTCCTAAGCCTTTGATCGCTAAAATATCTTGTGATTCTAGTTGCTGTTCTTCGCGTTCTAGTTCTTCGTCGGTTTTTTCAAAGTCTTCTTCATTTGTAATCGCATAGCCTTTTCCTTTTTGAAAGTCTAAAAAGTGATAAGGAGATCCGTATTCACCACGTTTATATTTAAGAATTTCTCGTTTGACGACAGGACGTTTTTTCTCTTGCCCCACGACTAATAAATAAGTAACTAATCGCTCGGTTTCCAGGATTTTCATCCGAAATTTTAATTCGATCTCAATATTCTCTGTATCTGAGTCTCTTGTGATGACTTCACTAAAACCACCGCGTACTTGGAGAGCTTGGCGGATATTATTTTTCAGGGCATCTCGCAGAAAACCAAAGATATCAAACAGGGTGGATTTGCCTGTACCATTAGCGCCGATAATGACGCAAAATGCTGGAATATCTTTTATCTCTAACGATTTAAAAAGGCGATAGTTTTTTATTTTGATAGCAACAATCTTCATAATACTAGCCTCCTTTGCTAACTAAGTTTACTGTCATAAGTCATGTTTAGGGGGTTAGTAAAACTCTTATGAAAGATGATCTTTTACCTATTGTCAGCTAGGAGCATATGCTAAATCTACTTTGTTTAACCCACAGTTTTTTGGTATTTTTTATTTAGCTTGAAGGGTTGGGGCAATATCTGTAACAGATATCATTGCATCAGTATTCAATATTCAAGTGTGACGACATGTAAACAAAAAACGCTAATCACGAGTAGCTAAGCTGAAAAACCGCAAATTCTAAGAATTCTCAGCTAGAATAAAGGCGCGTGTATATCATTAACATACATGCCAGAGACTGTCTTTAAGCTATGGTTTTTGGTTGGGAGCATAGTTAGGCTACTAGGGCTACTAGGTATCGGGCTAATTAGCTAAACCCTAAGTAGGCGCAAAATAAACCCGGAGCGATCGATTTAAGTCTAATTAAATCTAAGCCATTGGGGCCCAATCACCAAAGCAAGCATAACCAAGCCGAGTGGGGAACATACTACTAATGAATCGCCGTGATTTTATGGGTTGGGTTGGAATTAGCTGTATGGCCGGTTCGCTGCCTGTGGCGATCGCTGCCTGTGCTGATGGCACCAGTAATGTTAATGAAACCACAAGTCCTGCTGCAGATCAGGCTCCAGATCAGCCGGATCAAGATGCACCAGAATCTACCAGCAGTTTTACAAAAATTGCCACCGTTGCCGAATTGGATGCAGAAGGCTCGGTTTTGAATCTAGATGGCGATGTGCCGGTGATTATGGTGCGTGATCCCGACACCGATGCGATCGTGGCCTATGATCCCACCTGCCCCCACAAACAATGCAAGGTGAGTTGGAAGCCAGCCGAAAACGCGATGGTGTGCCCTTGCCATGATTCCAAATTTGCGCTTAGCGACGGGTCAGTTTTAGCAGGGCCTGCAGATCAGCCCTTGGTTCAGCTTGAGTTTCAAGAAAGCGAAGGCGATATTCTGGTTAATTTAAGTTGACGTAGTTGATTGGTTTGGCTCCCACCTACGGGTATCCTAAATCCAACTACTTGTAATTAGTGTAATTAGTGGCAATTTGCCCGATCTGCGCTCCATTTCACCCCATATTTACCTCGATCGCCCTATGTTTCCCCCGCGCCGTCTGCTCACACTTTCATTCAGTCTGCTGTTGATTGGCACCACCACTGCTTGCAGCCATAATCCGATCGCCCTAACCCAAACCTCGCAGCAACAGACCCAAACCAGTAATAACTACAGCATTTTTACCGAGCTGAGCCAATCGCAGATTATTTATCTGGGTGAAATGCACACCAACCCCCAGGATCACGAAGAACAACTGCGGATTTTGATGGCGTTGCACCAAAAAAATCCCAAAGTGGCGATCGCGGTGGAGATGTTCCAGCGACCATTTCAAGGTGCAGTGGATGATTATCTGGCTGGCAAGATTGACGAAACTGAACTATTGCGAAAGACCGAATATGAAGAGCGCTGGGGCTATGACTGGCGATATTATGCGCCCTTAATTCGCTATGCCAAGGAACATAACCTGCCGGTGATCGCTATGAACACGCCCACGGAAATCACTCGCAAGGTGGCCAAAGCAGGACTAGCTAATCTGGCGGAGGCGGAACAGGTTCATATTCCGCCCTTGGAGCAAGTGATCACTGATCTGGACTTTGCTCCCAATCGTGGCTATCGCCAAATGCTCGGTGATATCTTTGCAATGCACCATCACCACCACCAGGATAATGATTCTGATTCTAATCCCGAGGCTAATGCCAGCAAAACAAGTGGCAAAAATGATCGGTTTGAAAGATTCTTTGCGGCCCAGGTGCTGTGGGACGAAACCATGGCGGATAGCATTGTGCAGTTTCATCAACGACAACCGGATTACCAGATTCTGGTGATCGCTGGCCAGGGACATATTGTCTATGACTATGGTATTCCCTCGCGGGTAGCGCGGAGAATCGAGGCGATCACCCCCCCAGCCCAAACACCCCAAGCTGCGATCAAGCAAGAACCTTCCCCTCACCGTCCGCTGAAGAATGGTCTGGTGGAGAATTCCGCCCAAGCCGCAGAGCAATCGAGCGAGGAAAGCTTTCAGCAAACAACGATTTTATTTGGCAATCCTGAGGATGTGCTTTTTGCTGATCATGGAGATGAGTATGATGAAGCTGAGCCGATCGCTGATCATTTCTGGCAATATGATGGCGGTTTGAAGGTGAAGTCGGTGAGCCGATTGCTGGATCAACCAAGGCGCGATCGGCAAATTTGAGGGCTGGCTAAATAAACTGTAAATAGCTATAAAATGATCCTGTAATCCTCTTTATTTCTGGATCGTTTCATTGCTATAGTAGGACGGAATCAGGCTCCCAAATTTTACTGCTAGCCCTAAGTGAATCTTAAGTAAATCGATGCAGGTTGTAGATGTCAGGTATTGACCCGACCCCATTTCTGGTGTTAACTTCCCGCCAGCAATATCTTCCCTGCCACATTAAGGTCGAAGATATTGATTTACCAATGGCGGCAATCGCGGTGGGTAATGATTTCTACAGCTATTTTCGGATGATGCCCAAAGGCGATCGGCTACTGAAGTTTATTTTGCGGCTGAGCTATCGGGGCGATCGATTCGTGGTGACGATCGCGGCCAATTGCTATTTAGTCTGGCTCTACGAACCCAAGGCACAGTTATACCATTCCCAGCGCCAACAATTGGCCAAACGCCAGCAGGCTGTAATCAAACTAGCCACCCAAGAGCCACCCTGTTCAACCCTATTTTTGATTTCACCACAGCAATATCAACTGGAAGATATTCGGATCAAAGAAATGAGCGAGCCCTTACCAGGATTGATCTACGCTGAGCGTACCTTTAGTTTGCTAGAAATCAATGATAATCCTGATTTGGTTTTGGCGATCGTAGGTCGGCTGAGTTTGCAGAGACACAATACGGCGATTTTATTACTCAAGACGGAATTGGCTTCAACTTTTGCGATCTGTGTTCAGGAACCAGGGGCAGAACTGGTCAAAGGCACAGTGCGATCGACTCGTTTTTTAACCAGTTGGAGTTTGTGAGATGGGGCTTATTTGAGCAACTGCGAAACTTCATGTTCTAGAACTACCAGCCGATCGCGGATTAATCTCAGTTCTTCGGTAATTCCAGCGGTGCGGTTCTCAAAATATTGCACCACTTCAGTGCGATTGGATTCCAATAGCTCCTTTTGCATGGTGAGCAATTTGATGCTAAATTCATGGGCTTTGGCATCGGTTTCATTTTTAACCCGCCATAGCGCCACCAGGCCACCACCACCAAGCAGGGTAGCCAGAAAAGTATTAATCACAGTCACAGATGGATTGGCATCAGCGGGATTAAAGCTAGGCTTAAACTGAGGCAGGGGCAGGTCTTTGGTAGGGCGATCATCGCCAGGCAGAGTGGCGGAACGTGGTTCGGCCTGAAACATGCTGGCATTGGCGATGCCTACAAAAAGAAGGAATGGCACGATCGCTAAGGCAGCAATAGAGACAAATTGACCGAAGCGGCATTGTAAATATTGCTGAAACTGCTGCTCTGCTTTGTTATTGAGATGTTGATTCGCAGTTGTAATCGCTTGCTTCAAAGAAGTCGCCATAGTTCATTATGTTCCTGTTCCTTCTTGCTCATTCTGGCATATGAACCCCATTGCGAATCGGTTCATAAGACGGCTCCGCCATAGTCAGTCGGTTTTTGCCAAGCGCTAATTGACCCCGTCTAGCGATCGTAATGATGCCTAATATTTAATTATTACTCCGCCCTTATTCGCTTCTTGCGCCAAACCAACTAATATATATTCTTCTATATGTTCTTCTGCGTTCCCGATTGCGGCTGAGTCAAACTTGAGCTAATCACCATTGTTAAACGCCATTGTTAACCTTTAACTAGTGGGGTTCAGCGGGAAATGATGTCTCTGGTAGCTGCGAGGGTATATCTTTCCCCTCTTCTGATTGATGATTCTTTTGTGGTTGGTGGTCGATCCGAGATTTGGGTAAGTATGGCTTACCAGCGATCGTAATTTTGAACCAGGTCGCCTGGGGGTAGCGACGCACAAAGGAAAGCAGCATATCATAATCCCTAGTCCAATGCTTCGCTGCATCCATATCTGGCGCATGGATTATGAGAGTATGATTTTCTAGCTCGGCATGACCATCAAACACCAACACTTTACAATTAGGCATTTATCCATTCTTCCTCGTCGTGTTTGGCTTTATCAGTTAAGCTAATAAATTAAATTAAATTGAAATTAACAAATATAATTAATCAGCTAAATCAAAAACAATCAAACTTTTATTATTAATTTGCCCTCCAAAAATACAAAAGTTACTGTTACTGGTAAAATCTTTAGAAAAGATAATTTAAATTTAAAAATCAGATTCTAGACGTTTAATAGTATTTATTGGCACTTAATTAATAACTAAGACGATTAATAGACCAATTTATATCCTGCAATAAAGCGAAAATAAAATACTTTATTGAAAAAATTTGTGAGCTAGTCTAAACCACTAGACAAAATCACTAGCGCCGATCGCTAATATTTACTAAATTACAAGTAATTTACAGCTTAGACTCCTTGAACTAACTTTTAACTATCTCTTCCACCACATAATCAACTCCGGCAAGTTGATTTGAATAATGAAGCCTAATTTACTTAATAATTTACACCATTTTAACTTATATATACAAATAGCCCCCAAATTTTTTGGTCTTAGTGTAATTAAGCCCCTAAGATCGCTACAGGTTTAGAGCCTATGGCTTAGGGCATTTAGCTGCTCAAAACAATCAAAATACTCGAAACGATGAAATGATCAGGCTCGGCCTAGTGATTGCTGGAACGCCAAGATGCGATTGTGAAGGCTGGTCACCTGAGTATCGGTAAGCCCATCACCGATAAAGCCAAAGCTGTAGGTGGTTGCACTGTGGGTTGATACCGCACCATTATCATTCAGTGCAAACACAAAGTATTCGACCGTGGGTTTAGTGGGACTAGCCACAACCGCGCCAGAAATAACGCTGACTCCATTTTGATAAGCCTCAAGGTTAGTGCCCAGCTTCGAGCCAATCAAAGACCCAAAAGCCCCATTGCTGGTGCTTAAAGTTCCTGAATCGACCCGATCGCTATCCACTAAGTAGGAGATCGTTGATCCTCCGCTTCTAGGGGCTAAAAGCTGTCGGCGACTTGCGATCGAATTACGACAGGCGATCGCATTAGAATCTGTTGAGGCATCGGGGCAATAAACACCAAGACTAAAATCATCACCACTATGTATGCTGGGGGTGAAGTCAGTCCCCAAGTATTTAGTAGTACCATTACTGGTCAATCCGGTGGACTCAATATAATCACCGCTCACGAAATTATGATTAGTTAAAACATTCTGGCCAGTGACAGTTTTTAGCTTTACCAGGGCTGCATTAAAATCGCCACAGAAGGGATAGACTTCTTGCAGCAAGTTCCACAAGCCATCAGCTTTCAAACCGCGCACTAATTGATCACTAGCAGCGATCGCCGCACTGGAAATTGTGCCACCCGCCGTAATAATATTCGCCACATAGTTAGTAGTGACCGGATCAAGATTATTCGCCCCCAGTGTGGGGACTTTCAAAGCAATGCCTAAGCTGGTAATACTCATTAGTTTTGATTGGTTATTTTGCCCTAGTGTTCTGTCAATCTTGGGTTTGTGAGTTAAGGGAAAGATGGATAAACTATACCTATGTTATCCGAGCAGTATATTATGCCTAAACGCTATATCGTCCGTTTGAGCAAGGAAGAGCGCGAAGAGCTGCAAAATCTTGTGTCTACTGGTAAGGCCGCCGCCTATAAAATCAAACATGCCAACATTCTGTTAAATATCGATATAAATGGCCAGAACTGGACAGATGCGGAAGCCGCCGCCACCTTTAGTTGCCATCGCAATACAGTAGCCAACCTGCGTCAACGATTGATTGAAGGAGGTTTAGAGTCGGCCTTGGCACGCAAACCTCGCCAAAGTGCGCCACGACCACACGTATGTGATGGAGAGTCGGAGGCAAAGCTAATAGCCTTACGTTGTAGCGAACCACCTGCTGGTCATGCTCGCTGGACATTGCGATTGCTTGCTGATAAAGCGGTGGAGTTAGAAATTGTACCAGCTATTTGTCACGAGACCGTGCGACAAGTGCTGAAAAAAACGAACTGAAACCACATCTACGTCAACAGTATGTGATTCCACCTGAGCAAAATGCCGATTTTGTTGCTCATATGGAAGATGTACTAGAGATTTATCACCAACCCTATGATTCTAAGCATCCGGTAATTTGCATGGATGAAAAACCGGTGCAATTGGTTAAACAAACACGCATTCCATTGCCGGCTAAATCAGGACAACCAGAGTTGGTAGATTATGAATATGAGCGCAATGGCACCGCTAATATTTTCTTGTTTACAGAACCTTTGGCCGGTTGGCGTAAAGCAGTTGTGAGTGAACGCAGAACCTCAGTTGATTGGGCGATCGAAATTCAACGCTTACTTGAACAAGACTACGCCGATTGCGAGACTGTCATTTTGGTATGTGACAATTTGAACATTCACAAACTTGCCTCGCTCTATCAGGCCTTTGCTCCGTCCACTGCGCGTCGGTTGGTCGAACGGCTAGAAATTCACCATACGCCCAAACATGGAAGTTGGCTAAATATTGCCGAAATCGAGCTGTCTGCACTAACCCGACAATGTCTGGATCGACGGATCCCAGATCGAGAAACTCTTGAACAAGAAACATCAGCTTGGTTCATTGAGCGTAATCATTTGCAGAAGTCGGTAGATTGGCAATTCACAACTGCAGATGCTCGTATTCGCCTTAAGCGACTTTACCCACAAATTGAAAGCTGACAATCCACTAGCTGCATCACCTCAAAAGCCCTCTATGGCGATCTGACAGCATTTCCGGATGACTTGATTTGTCATGTACCAGTCACCCTCTCCCAAAAACTGCTTGGGAAAGAATTGCCTTACCGCAAACCCCATAAGGGACATCGTCCGTCTGACAAGTATTTTTTTCCCCGCCACGTACCGCGTCTTCCTCGCGCCATCAAAGCAAGATGCTTTGCAAAAAAACGCTTAGTCATCCATCCCCAGCCGTCCCTTGTATTGGGGCTTGTAAGTCAACTAACCCAAACAGAACGGAGAAAAATATGACCAACACAACCACTCAAACCATCAAGAAACCGCACCCAGACTTTGAGTTATTTCAAGTCTTGAAGCTAGAAGGGGTAGAGAAAGCCAAATATGAAAGGGTTGGGCTAGTCTACAAAAATGATAAAGGCGATGGATTCAATGTCCTTTGGTTCGGGAATCCAATTTATACCAAATATCTCAGCATGCATCCGCCCCGGTATTAGAGTCCCGCCACCGAGGTCAAGGCATCGCGGAAGTGCCTTGGCCTCATACCCTTCCAGTCAATTCAATTACAACAGCAATTATTATTTACGATCCTTTGACTATGGGATATACGCAAAAAACACCCAAGTGCAAACCAGCGAGAGTAACATGTCCAATCCAACAGCATCAAAGACACCAGCCCTGGTCGCCTATACCGTCAAAGAGCGGGATGGCGATAAATCATCAGTATGGAAAGAGATTGGTGCCGCCTGGCCCCATAAAGATGGTGAAGGCTATGAAGTAATGCTCGATGCATTTCCAGTAAATGGTCGCCTCACCCTACGCAAACCAACCCCCAAAGATACTAATACACCCGAATCAGAGTCTAGTGCAGATTAAACTGCTCCAGCATCTTATCTTGAGAGGTACTTTGCGGTAGACGAGCAGGCCTAGCACTTTTATCTGAAACCTTGTTAGACCTAGCCGACTTTACAGATCGTGTCCTTTTTGGCACCACAGACTCAGTAATAACCTCAGGTGCAACTGATTCAGCTTTTATATCCGCAGCTAAATTTTGCTGCTTAGCATCCACATCCAGCTGATCAAATAGCTCCCGATCCCGTGGCCGGACTAGATGTTTATCGAGTATATCAATTAACACATCTTCGGGAAAATCGCCTCGCTCCACCTGGGCCATAATCGTTGCCCCCACCAGGATTTTACGCCTGGTATCATCCTTACGCTTTTGGGCAGACAACTTAGCACTAATTTTCTGCTGTTTAGCTTTTAGCTTTTTTAATTCTTGCTCCAGTTTCTCTGCACTCTTTTGACGTGGCATATTAATCTCCTGACTTTAGCGCAACAGTCATACCATCATCTTACCCGTATCCAGCTATTATTATGCCCATAAATCGTAAACAATACGGTAAAATAATTACATTATTTGCATTTGTCCCGAGGTTGAAAAATCGAAGGGCGCACATAGGAGTTATGACTAACTCCTGCGCGTTAGGGGCACAGCCCCTAAGACCCCAAGGCAGAATAAATGAAAAACAATTAAAATGCAAAATAAAAATGGCTATCCACCATTTACGCATGAATCGAATAGCCAGAAGTAAAGGGAGGAGTGCAACCGCTGCAGCTGCATATCGTTCAGGATCAATTGTCCACGATGAACGCACCGATCTAGAATTTAATTACACGCGTAAAGATGATGTCTATGGTGCAGAGATATTTGCTCCTTTAAATGCACCAACCTGGGTCTATGATCGCAATAAACTATGGAATTCAGTAGAGCATTCAGAAAAGCGGAAAGATGCTCTAGTAGCTCTTGAACATGAAGTAGCACTGCCGATCGAATTAACCCACGAGCAAAAACAAGACTTAGTACGTCAATATGTTTTAGAACAACATGCGTCAGAGGGAAAAATTGTTGATATTGCGTACCATAACTTTGATGGTAATAATCCCCATGCCCATATTCTGTTTACAGTGCGGCCGATCGATGAAAATGGCTTTGGCAAGAAAGTCAAAGCCTGGGATCAAAAGCAAACCTTAAAGCTGCATCACAAAGCCTGGGCTGATTATGTAAATGATGCCCTAGAGCGAGCTGGCCACGATGTGCGGGTTGACCATCGTAGCTATGCAGAACGAAATATTTTCCGCATCCCTCAAATTCACCTTGGTGCAAAAATAATTGAACTAGAAAATAGGGGTATCCGCACAGATCGCGGAGACATATACCGTTTGATTGAATTGGCAAATCAACGATTAGAGGAGATGGAACGATCTGGCTTATATGATCGTGAAGAGATGGGTTTAGCCGTTGGTTTAGAGCGCGAATTGATTGAGCAGATTAAAGCTGATATTGCTGCCAGCCAATCCGATGTTTTTGCTCGTCTGGCAAGCGATAGTGCCATTCTGGCATTTCCACCTAAACATCTGAGCAAGACAGATAGGGGTGATCGGCAAAGTAATTTAGGGCAGGGGAGAATCCCAACATTTAGCGAAGACCAGCGCCAGTTGATCGATCTCTATTCAAGGGCTCGTTTTGACCGGGAACGAAGTAAGCTCCGAGCGGAGCCAACCAAATCTGAATCGCAAGCATCACCAGAAAATGCCGCTAGTTCTTCGTCACCTGCTGCTAGCAAGCGCACTTTACCAAAGATTGCCCGACTTAGAGACCAGCATCAAGATCGTCACGACAATTACCGCCGATTTGTCAGGCAACGGTGTACATTTCGTCATAGTTTGCGAGTCCTGGGTAAGAAGGTCAGGCAACGAGTGAGTAATGTCTATGGCCGAGCTGATCGATATATGGCAGAACGTTTGGCAAAGCGGGGTTTGAGCCGTGAAGCGATTCGGCGGATTGTGGCAAATGCTTATCCTGAATTAATGCGTGAGCGATCAGCTGATCGCTATGCCTACGTGCGCCGGATCGTAGACCCGATCTACCAGCGAGTGAAATCTGAGCAGGCAAAAGCTAAACCCCAGGCTCAGGCCAGTAAAGCCAAAAACTCTTCTGCGTCACCAAAAGAGCCTAAATCAAGAAGCATATACCAATTTTTTAGTGTCCATGACGTAAAGCAGCTTCCCGCTCCACCCAAACTACCGCCGTTGACTGGTAAGGAAATCAAAAAAGCGCAGAATAAATGTGTCTATGCATCCTTGAAAGCCTTAGAACAGCCAGACTGGCAGGGATATAACGGTCATGCTACCCGTGAGTTCCGCAAAGAACTAGCACGTAAGGCCATGGCTCAGAATATGGATGTGATGGGCGTGACAGAGGAGGGGATTAACGCCGATCGTGATATTGCGATCAAGCTATTTGCTGCCCGTTACTCACCTAGTCAGATCAGGACGGCAATTATGAAAGCTAGTCCCCGTTGTACAGGAATTGATGAGCAGCAAAAGCTTGATTATGTGCGTAAGTTTATTATCAACCGGGAAGTTATGTATCACCCACAGGTGATTGAGAGGGTTAAAGATGCTCACCGGGAGCTGCATGACCAGGGCTATGGCCGTGAGCGTAGACTGGAGCAGCTAAATCTACATACAATAATTTCACCGAAACGGCGGGATGATCGTTCTAAAAATAACGATCAAGATCTCAGGCGCTAAAGAGTTAGGTTGCTTCAGCTCACCAGAGGCAATCCCACTTGCCTACCAGAGCCGCTTTTTAAGCTGGTTCCTACCACAGCACTCGCCTGCTCGTGCTACGCATGCGCTTGCACGTCGGCGATCGGCTCGGCTGTGCTTAACCGGAACCCAGCGAAGCGGCTCCGGAGGCAATATATGGCAATGTAGTATAGGCTGGAGCCAACCTATTTCAGAGCTAAGATGCTAGCTAATCTACTGAGCATAAAGCTTATGTGAAACTGCAAGTCCCCTGCAGCCAATCGAGAATAAAGTTAGCGACAAGTTGCCAATTGGTCTCCAACATCATGTCATGTGCCATATCATCAAATATCTTGACCGGTGCTTTGTATGCTAAAGCTGTGTCTCTAACTTCCTTGGGATTAACAATCACATCATTCTGAGCGCCAAGAACTAACATGGGTGTACCCTTCAAAATCTTTCTGGGACAAGGTAGATCTAAGAACAGCATATCCAAGGAAGCAAAATAAGATTCAGTCTGAATTTTAAAGAAATATTCTTGAATCTTGCTTACGGAGATATCCTTGGAAAAAAAATTTTCCCTAACGAACTCAGGAGTTTTAACAATTTGATAAAGATCCTGTTGAAGATGGGTTCTAAACATAGCTATTGGATGCCTGAGAAAAAAATCAATGGCATATCTAATAACCCCTGAAATTGGTATAGATGCTAGTAAAACTGCGGCATCAGCTGTGCTTTTCTCCAGGTATTTTTGTACGACTAAGCCTCCCATTGAATGCCCAATCAAGATAGGAGACTCTCCAATTATTGAAATCACCCGAGCGAGATCATCAACATAATTGCTTATTCTTGAACACTGTAGATGTTCTTTCCCTTGGCTGTTACCATGACCACGAAGGTCAAAGGCCACTGCATGATATCCATGGTTCTTGAAGTAAGATAAAAAATATTCTTCCCAGCACCACTTGCCATGCCAGGCACCATGGATAAAAATAATAGGAGGTTTTGAGGAATTTCGGTCAGGGAAGCACTCTGTAATAGCAAGATTAAGCCCTTCTTTCATATTCTGATCTAGTAATGCTTGCCCAGTAAATAGAACTCTTTTAAATTTCGATTTTCAGCAAGATATCTAAATAAATAATCGCGCCTTGCATAGTGTTCTAAATGATTGCAAGCAATCATCCCAGCAATAAAAGCAGTGACAAAGAAAAAATTATTGTTCACGAAAATAATAGTTGATTCATAGCTAGATAATACTTCTTGCACAAATAAAGCGACTATTTCGTAACTAAGAAAAATCAGAAATCCTGCTATTGAAGCCTCAATGAATCTAAGGCGAAACAGGGTAAACCCGAATATTTCGGTAAGGATAAGGCCCGTGTAATAAGTTGTATAACCAATCTCTTCCGGAGCTGAGAGTGCAATCATGACACTTATTCCAACCCCCGCGATGACAAATAAAAAACATGAAGTGAAATGAAGCCATCTTTTGGCAAATTTGAAGAAAGACAGTACGAATGCAAGCAGAAAAATGGGACATACAAGACCGTAGCGAATAATCCAGGCTTGTTCTCTGGCTGAAGGAATACACCATATATCCAATATTCCAAATAATGCATATGCCAAAAATCCCGCAACTTGAGAGATCCTGACGTATTTAATAGATCTGGCATGGTAATCATATAAAAATGATTTTTCCAAGAACTCAAGATTCTTAGGAAATCTTGGAGAAAGGAAAAAGCATATTCTAGATATAAAGTCAGATAAATCGCAAACAATCATTCTCACAGTTGCGAAAAGTAATGATAGTAATGCTTGAATCACCTTAAATATCGTTTCTGACTCAGAGAAGCCTTTATGTCTCCATCTGTTGTAAAGCTCATTTAAATCAGCTTTATATTCATAAGGAACAATGGTATTAACCCAGATAGGAAGATTTTTATCTCGATTAGATCTCTTGAATGTCATGATTGCCACCTCATGATGTTAAGTCACACTAGTATTTAGTAACACTTGCCTTATTATTTGGGCTAATCAAAACTAGCTCTATAAATCCACCGCTTTATATTTTCTTTAAGTGATTACCTCCATTCCCAAATGCTACATCAGCTCCACTAGATAACATTTCATCATGTTCCGAAGGTGAGATTTGCTTAGTAGAAGGTGATTGCCATTCATACAATTTGGTGCGATATTTATGTAAATCTTCTAATGATCGTTTGCCAAGGGGGGTGAGATTGTAATATTTCCTTCTCGCACCGCCTGTTCCATCCTCTTCCTCTCCCCACCTGGATTTAACCAGCTTTTTTTTCTTCTCTAATCTGTGAAGAGTGGGATAAAGACTACCTAGACCGATTTTCCGTTCTCCCTGACTTGCCTCTTCAATAGCGTCGATAATTTCAAGACCATATAACTTGTCGTTATTAGATAGGGCGTTCAAGATATCCTCTTCAACACCCGATGGAATATATAGGTCTTTGATTGGCTTTCTTGGCATAGGAATGGATACAGAATAATTAACAAATGCAAGGTAACTATAAAATCGGGAGTATATCTGATATGTTACTTAGCTTGCAAACTTGATATTGCTTGTTCCAATCTTAGTATTTATGGTCTCTGATTGCCAGGAATTTGATAAATAAGCTACTGAAAGATATCGAATCCAGTCACTTCAATTGATCAATTAAGGTTCAACTCCATAGATGTTTTTCCCACCAATAATACCTTTGCAGTAAATTGCACATCATTAGAATAATCTTTCGGCATCCATCGGCAGCTATTAAAACTATAAACTAGCTTTGCCAAATAGTATAGTTTGTTATATTGAAAGACTTGACATATTTGATAGTCTAAACAATACTAATAGTTAATGCATGACTTATTAAAGTATAAGGATTCTCAATGCTTGTTCATTTTCTAGCAAGGAATGAGAAGTTGTAAATATTTGGAGGCTGCACATGAGAGAGCAAAGATACAATCTGCTTCTACTTTTGGGTGGTCGCTTAGCTAACCTTCTATTATTTTTTGCCTTAGGTATAGTTGCTGCTTTCCTGTTGTCCTCGGTGTGTGGAGCTTTTCATCTAGTTGCTGGTGTTATGCCATGGATATGGGAAGTTACCTGGCGAATTATGATAGTTATCGTTTGCTGTCTTGGAATTGGAGCAGTATGGCAAAGTATTTGAACTGCTAGCATGCTGAAAATATGAATATCTAGATTAGATGTAGATGTTTATCTCCTATTAGGTTGAGCTGCTTTATGAGGGGGAGCAGGTCAGTGCCTATCTATTCTGACTAATTGCCAATCATAGTTTCCTAAGCAGATCTGATTTCTTTAAAGCAGTCCCTGAATAAAGGGAGGCTACATTTAAGCGACCCTGAATATGTGTCCGTACCTGCAGATTTTAACTTCTGAGACCTCAATTAATTCAAGTTTGTTGCTAGCCAGGTAGGAATCCGCTGACCCTAGCCTTCCTGTCTCTGATTAGGACATCAGTTTATCACTTCACCAACCGATCTTATACTCCGTGAGCCTCGCATCAAGATGCATTGACGGATTTCATGTAGAGGAAAATTAAATGATATCAAAAAAATCACGTAGCTCGAATGGAGTGCTTAATGCATTCTTCGTGCTTCTTGCTCTAACGAGTATTGCTGCTACTTCATTTTTGTGGCAACGCAAACAAGTCCATATTGCTTCAATTCTCGTGGTGGATACATCCAAATCTATGCGAGAGTCAGGTGATTTCGATCGCGTGATTGACATTGCCTGCAGTGAGATCAAAGAGCATACAGCAACTGGGGATACTTTTGCACTGCAGTCATTTGCTGCATCAACCTCAGTGTTGCACGCGGTAAAAATTGAAAATCGCCTTGATGGCCTTAGTCTTTGCAAGGATATAAATGCCCTGCTGGAGCAAGGAAAAGTTGATAATCAAATTGGAACCTCGCTTCATGGAGCCCTCGAGCGTCTGCATAACCAACAAGCACATGCTAAGCAATCTAACACCCGTGGAACTGTGATCACGATCCTAGTCCACGCTGATGACCAAGGAGTTGGTTCTCAAGCTATCCCGCTGGAACAGACTTTAGAGAGTGCGGAAAGGTTGTTGAATGAGAATACACAACTTGTGCTGATTGCAATTGACAACCAGCTGCAGCAGAAGCTTGTAGAAACTATTCAACACCCACAGGTTAGGATTTCTGCTCTCTCAGATGGAAGTATCCGGAACTCCATTAATTCAGCCTATCAGTCTGCTCGCAATGGAGGAGGGTAATCAAATGAATAAACAACATTTTAAGCAGAAGCGTCTTGAGTCTTATCGCTGGTTACCAAAATCAGAATTCAGTAAATACAGTCAGCAAGATAAGGCAGCGATCATCAATAGTATTAGGGAGTTTGCGAAGGCTACTTATGCAGAGCGTAGAGCAAATCATCTACGCGCCCAGGCTCGAATGATGTACCAACTACCTGATTCTGCAAAACCAGTAGTTGTTGTTTTGATTGCAGTCATTGGAGCCTTAATTGCATCTGCAGCAGTGCAGTCAATCACTTTGACTTTGCCACAGTGGTTGAGCTATGCCGCGACACCCTTTATTGCTGCGGTATTTGTATATTTTACAGAGCTGTTGACCGAGAACGCAATGACCGTTATGCACTTTAAACTCGTGCATTTGATGGAAAAACATCGTCTTGAAAATCTATCCGAGCGTGTTAGTAGCGATCAATATCCTCTGAATGAAGTGTGGCTGGAAGCCCAACAAGAGCAGCATGATGAAACTGAGGATGGGAGGCCTTGGCCAGTGCTTGTTTGGTTTGTGGTAATACCCGTTTTCCTCTTGGAAGCAGGATCTGCATTTATATGGCTAAGAGATGATGATCCACTTCTCAGACTTGTCGCTGCCGCTGCACCACCAGTGTACGTATTTCTTGCGGCTCTATCCTTGAGCTATCTCACTAAAGGAGCCAAAAATTTGGTTATTTTGGCACAGCGCTATGAGGAATTGATCCCGCCACAAACCTTGGCTCCAGAATATGGTTTAATCCCCACTCCATCATATGTTCAGCTTTACGAAACCGCTCACTCGAATAGAACCGATAGCCCAAATGGGGAAATTAGAGATCAGGTTGTAACTGATGTCAATCAAAGACCCGACTCTGATCTAGGAGATGACTTTAGGGTTACCTACTAAATAGCCAAAGACCCCAACATATCTGGACTTGGGGCCTTTCTTTCCCTTCCTGATTTTTAAAAATATTGAAAACACGAGGTAAATTATGCCCGCGCCTATGCATCGTGGCTATGTGCCACCTCATTTTTTCAGCGATCTGTTTAGCAAAACCGCAATAGGATTCATCACGATCATTTGGTTGATACTAATAGTTTTCCTGGTCAAGCCAACAGATTTAGATGATGGTCTTCATGTATTTTTCTCCGTCGTCAAAATATTACTGGCCTTAGTTGTGGGTGTCTTGCTCTGTTTCTGTAGCATCCGACTTTATAAGGATGTGACAGAGGAGCGGACATTCATCCGCCCACTAAAATTTCTAGGCTTCTACTGCATTACCCTGATCCTGCTCGGTATTTCCTTACTGCTCAGTATCATTCTTTTCCTACTGATTAGCATTCCACTGATCGCCAGTATCGAACGGATACGTGGTGTAGTGCGCCGCCGCTTTCGAATATGGCGAGGAGAAGCATATCGTTTCATCAAACCCTATGCCACTGTCCTTCGCGTTTACGAAACGATTGTCAAAAAGCTGAAGAAGAAGCGCCCAGATCTGATGACGGTTAATTGGGGCGGCCTGCCAGTCCCCTCGACCCGGATTCCCTATAACTTTTTCCTGCTTGGCTCAATTGGCTCAGGTAAAACGATCACGATGCGCTTTTTCTTACAGGACTACTTACCGCATGTTGGCACTGGTAAAGGTTTACGTGCAATTATCTATGACGCCAAGCGCGATACATTGAATCTGTTGCAGAGTATCAACCCATATAGTCAATTTTGGATTTTCAACCCCTTTGATCAAAGAGCATTTGCATGGGATATTGCTAAAGATATTACTCAACCATCGCATTGCCGTGCCTTAGGAGACTGTCTTACCTTAGATTCAAATCCAAACAATGTACGTGAAGAATTCTGGCGGCATGCTTGTGTCTATATGCTGGAAGGTCTCGCCCTTTACTTCACAATCAAAGCACCAGGGCAATGGGGATTGCGCGATATTTTACTGGGCACCCGCTCAAAAGATCGGCTGCTCAAAATTTTCAATAGTATTCCTGAGACCAAACGGTTTACCTCCCCGCTTGAAGGTGATCGGCTGACCCATTCAGTGATGGTAACGATCCAAACTTATCTCTCACCTTTTGCGGTAGTGGCAGCGCTATGGGAAAACAGCCCCAAAAAGATCAGCTTGTACGAAATCTTGGAACAGGAAGGGGTGATGATCCTAGGCCGCGATCCTGAAAACATGTCCGTGTTAGGTGCCCTAGCAAGATTGATTGTAACGCGGATGCAGCAGATCATTCTGCGTCGTCCTGATACAGATATCCAGGACGTAAATACCTTGTTTGTGATGGATGAGTTTCAGACCCTGGGATTTCTGCCATTACATAACGAATTTTCAACCAATGCCCGCAGTAAGGGTGGGGCCCAAATAATTGCCACTCAATCATTACCCTCAGTTGAGAACGTTTATGGTGGCCAACAAACCCGGGAGATCCTAAGTCAGTTCTATCATCGCGGCTATCTCAAAATGAATGATTTAGATAGTGCCCGTTATTGTTCTGAATCCCTGGGTATGGGCGAGCGGTTCAGAATTAATATCGAGCGCACCTGGTTTGGTGAACGCTGGAAAGAGTCAGAATATCTAGAAAGAGTACATATTGTTTCTCCGGAAGGCTTCAATCGTATTCCATCGCCAGATCCTGATACCAAAACAGGTGTAACTGGCTTTTTCCATAACGGTGACTATGGCTACTGGTACACCAATAGCTCTGAAGCGATCAGTAACGGGCTGGTCAGCAAAGATAAATCGGTGCAGAATTTTGTGCCTGCCGATGGCAGTCTGCAATACCTCGGTAGCTGGGATAAGTCTGACTTAGAAAGGTTGGGCTTAGCTAGCATCATTTCCTATGAAGAGCATCAACATTATTTAGAAGAAGAACAGGCACTCAGTGATGCCTCAATTAGTGATACCGAACAGTTTCGCCAAAGGCTCAAGGAGCTACTGGAAAGCAATCGCCTGGCCTATGAAAGAGCTGACGATGGAGTCGATAGCGATACCAATGATGACAATCAAGATCGCAATGACGACTCATACAGCTTTGATCTGACCTGATCTGCCAGGAAAACCACAATTTTTGTCGAATTCAACTTAATTACCATGCCTGAACAAATTATTGTTACCGGCGAGAAAGGCGGCGTGGGTAAATCTTTCACTGCCCGCGCCCTAGTCGAGTACCACCTCGATCGCCAATTAACCTGCATTGCCTTCGATATGGATCGTTCAAACCCCGATCTCAAACGCTGCTATGAGAGTGTAATGCCGGTAAGGCTAGCCGTCTTTTCGGAAAGTTCAAAGTTAGAAGATGCCGCCAATGACACCTTCAATAGTGCCACCACCTGCCGCACTATTTGCAATACTCCCGCTCAAACCTTTATCCCCTTTAAAATCTGGATCGAGCAGAATGACATCCTGGAACTAGCCAAAGAAGCTAGCGTGCAGCTGGTGATCTGGTTTGTCTCGGATTGTGGCTATGACAGCTTAAAACTGTTTCAACGCTCACTGCATACATTTGGTGCCATAATCCCCCATGTATTCGTCAAAAATTACGGCATGACCGAGGACTGGGAGCCATTCGAGCAGGACGAGACACTGCAACAACTACTGATTGACTATCAAGTGCAGGTGATCAGCCTACCTAAATTTGTCGGTAACCGTGATCGCAACACGATCGATGAACTAAGCCTTAGCTTTGGCGAAGCCCGTGAATATGAAGGCTTTGGTGCCATCTCCCGGCAGCGGGTCAAATCATTCCTGCGCAAATGCTACCAGGAATTTGATCGGGTGCTTACTCCCCCAGTTACAGATAAACCTAGCCGTAAAAAACGTAAATCTCAAGCGGAGGCGACATCATGACTACAGATCATCGCCTGGCTCAAGATACCCGCATGCATTGGCTCGATAAAGCCCTAGCAGGCCAGCCCACCGAGGTTAAAGCCAGGGTACTGGAGATTATTCTCAAATACGACATCGATCCAGAAAACGAGTTTTTTATGATTTTCGTAGCGATCGGTCAGTTGATTACTCTGACCGAAACAGTACCCGATGACTGGCAAATTTTATTTCGCAGTTTTACCCAGGATTTAGAAGGATGGACAATTCAAACCCTGCAAACGATGGAGCAAAAAGCCAGGATCACCAAGGACATGGCGAGTATGCTAAGACAGCAAAACACTATTTTCAGCGAATTCATATCAATCTTGTCGAAGCAGACCGACATCTGGCACAGTGGCGTCCTGAAATCCGCCAGCTTGGGCAGCAAGTTAGAGACCTTGAGGTCAGGATGGGACTTACGCCTGGACGAGATCGAGCACAAGCACAACAAAATAATCGCGCTGTTGATGGAATCCCGCGCCGCGATCGCCGCCCCCGGCCAGATGAAATGGAGCGTTAATATTTCATCGCTGCTGATTGGCATGCTAGCAGGCTGTGGCCTTTGTTTCTTACTCCTGAGGGCTACCCCATCAGTAACCTCTGAATCTACTCCAGTATTACCCAGCGCTGGGATATTAACTCAAGATTCTGGCCCATAGACATTTTGAGCCAAAGCAGTTTCTAGCCAAGCTCAATAATCATTATCCCTGGGCGATCCTGAATCGCTCCAATCCAATTACCAAAATCCTAATTTTGCTACTGCTCTGCAGTGGCAAGGAGCTTTTTGTCATGAGTGAAGATAATAAAAAGCCACCCAATATTGGCCATAATAAAGGCCCATCGATAGAACCAGAAGAGCCCAAAACCAGTAAGAGTAGCAAATTCATCCGTTATGCAAAGCATGCTAAAAATCTTGTCAAATCTGGAGTGCGTAAGCACCCACTTGTAAATCGTGTAGTGACCGCATATGAGATCTATCAGGAGCTCGATGGGCAAAAAGATAAGGCAGAGCAAAAAATTGAAGAACGTGAGCCTTACCACATTAGAGAGCAGTCCAGAAGGCTGGAAGCCAGGCGAGATGCAGATAAGAAACAAGCTTTTCTTGGTAAGAAGCCAGCATCAGATTATACCCTGCGTAAGCAAGTTGAAAAAGCTACTCCCTTTGAAGAAGTTTATTCCCGTGAAAGCCATAAGCCTCAGGCACAAAACTTATGGGGGAAGGCCATCTATGAAGCAAGTTCAGTTGGAAAGCAAGTTGAGCAGCGCAATTATGTAACTCATAATGCTGGAGAAAAATATCAGTCACTTTTATACCAAAAGATAAATGATCAAGGCATATCAAAATTAGATAGAGTTTATGAACCTCATGCTGCAATCACTGCAGATAGACAGATTGCCCGGGATATGTATGTTGCAGGATTAGAACGTGGGCAAATTAGTCAGGCGATCCTGCAAAAGAGCCCTCAAGCCCAGGGGCTTTCTAAACGTATAGAAGCCAGATATATTCAAGAAACTACCAAATCACTAGAGCGTAATCCATACCTTAAAGAATCTCGAGATGAGGTGGCTCAATGGCGTAATGAACACCATATTGATCCTAGTGATAAGCGCCTACCATATGAATATGACAAAGCAATTGTCAACAAGCTTGAACGAGCACGTGAGATTTATGACCAAGCTAAACAAAATCCCCATGAAAATTACCCATTGGCGCAAGAGCATAAATATGAGTACCAGCGCCAATTAGGAGAGCGAACGCGAACTGAAACACCAGAGAAAATAATCAGTGATTACTTCCCCAGAGATCCTAAGATTCCATCAATAATAGATCAGAAAATTTCTGCGAATATGTATGTGACAGGCTTCGATCGAGAGGAAATTAATGAAGCGCTCGATAGTCATAGCCCCCGCATTCATGGCCGGACTGAATCATATAAGCAAAATTATTTCGACCAACATATTACTCCTACGCTGGAGCAGAACGAGCAGAAACGAGCAGAGGTCAGCAACCTCAAAGAGGAAATGGGCATTAGCCACGTAAGACGTTCTGATCAATTAGAACAGCACTATGATAAGCCACTATCCAGTAGCATGCCTTCTTCATCGCGCTCTGATGAACCCTCGATCGGTGACCGTTCTATTGATGATTAGAGCTACTGTAATTTTCTAGCTAAGAAAGTTGGTTGACATAGTTTTTTATAAAATTAGTATCAAAGTTATGGATAGCTTTGATACATCACAGTCTGCAGTCGCTGCAAAATTGCAAGCCTTGTTAGCGCATGATCGATCGCGGATTGATCTTATTTCCCAATCCGACCACTATTCGGAGTTGGATGACTATTTTAGCCAGCCCACAGCTCGGCTACATGAATTACAAGAGAGCATGGGTGTTTGTTCTGAAACAATCGAACTACTCGTAAACCCATACATTGACACGATCGATGAACTAGAGCGCGGTAGCCAAAGATATAACCAGTCTGGGCTGGAACGTGAATGTCCTGAGTTGCGCCAATCGCTTCATGCCACTAAAGTTCTGCCAGAGTTGGCTCTATGCGAGCAGATTTTTAAACGGCAAAAGCAGGCTCTGTTTGAGGAATATACCGATAAGATTAAACATAGTTTGGCGATCGGGAAGTTGGAGCAATTCCTGTGGCCGATCTACCCAGACAATTTTAGTTTCTCAAGGTTCAATGAGCCTGTAGCCAGAGAATTTGATTTCAACCACATCCTTTACTGCTTATGCCACTATCGAGTTGCCATAGAGCTTGCCAGGCTTGTGAATGACCCCGATCGTATTGCAGAAGATGTGTATATACCTGTTGTTTTAGTGCCAGTTGATCAAGCTGTTTATGATGCCTGGTATTTTGCGATCAGGGGAGATGCCAAAAATGGTTGGTTCTCATCAATCTTTGAAAGGCACCAACATAGTCAAAGATTTGTTTATCTAGAAGAGTTTCTAAAATATACCACTGCTGATCCACGATCCAGAATCTCAGAGCTTAATCAGATAATAGTTCGGAAGGCAATGAGTGGTGACGATCTCATTCGTGCTGAGGAGATATTCTCGTTGACTCAGATAAGCAGATAGTGTGCCTAGTTGCTCATTAGGCGCCAATTTCCTTGGCTACAGAATCTATTCTAGTGAAGATGAAGATAGCCTGGTTATTTGGCTTTGTAGCGATGATAAGAAAACCCAGCAGCAAGATATTCAAGATGCAAAACGTTACTGGAGAGATTACCAGATATGAGCGCTAAAGCAAGAAACTACAGGACATTTGATGAGGTTACCGAAGAATATTTCCTCGACCATCCAGAGGAAATAGAAAGCTATCTAACTACGGTATTTGAAGAATACGCCAAAGAACAATGCACCGCTGCGCTTCTCTCTTCTCTGCGGATGGTGGCACGAATCAAAGGTATTTCTAACCTTGCGAAGGAAACCAATATTTCACGCAATGTCATCCAGAAGGCTTTATCGGCTAATGGCAATCCAAAGTTTGAAAGCATAAGTGCGATTATGCATGCCATGGGCTACTGTCTCACTCCCAAGAAATTAGATGCGATGATGTAGAGTCTTGGTGTGGATGCTGCCTTGATCATCTGAGTCTCACTACTGGCAACCACCGTCAACTAATTTTGGTTCTCTTTGTTGTAAGAGTATAATATACTACTCAGTAGTATGATTCCGTGGAGGCCGCCATGGGCATGGTTAAGAAAAGTATCTCTGTTACAGAACATCAGGATAACTGGATTAAGGCACAGATTGAATCCGGTCATTATGGCAATGAAAGTGAAGTCTTCCGCGATCTGATCCGGGAGCGTGCCAATCGTGATGCTGAAGTCGAAGCGATCCGTGCTGCCCTAATTGTCGGTGAGCAAAGTGGCATTAGCGAGCGGAAGCCAGATCAAATTATGAATGCTGTGATCGAGCAAAAGCGGCATTCTGCTGGTTAAATTCGAAAGAAAACTATGGATACCCAATACCGCTCAGATGCATTTGCCGCAGTCCATGAAACCATGGCGTCATTGCATGAGATTGGTGCGATCACTCAAGTAACTATGCGTCAGTTTGATGGGACTTGCCTTGAACCATACTCTGATAACGCTGAAAAGCTTCCCTTAACTTCGGTACCTCGGAAGGTGGGCGAGGCTGGAGAATGCTCTGCACAAACAATCGACTGTCTTCAGGACTCAACTCCAGGATAGCTTTATTTGCTCGCAAGGTCTGTAGCAACGCTTCCTGCTCAGAATTTGCCATAACTCGGTTCCATAAACACAGCTCTATTGTAGGCCAATAGAGTGATTCTGCCAGGATCTGGCGATCTGCTTGCTCTGACGTTTAGTTGATTTATCACTGGATCGCTCCTGGTTTTTATTTACCTGCCAAAGCTAGCCGACGGCAAACATTGGTCAACCCCACTGCCCGCATAAACGTGTTGGGGGTATGCCCCCTGTTTTCGCTCGTCGGCTGATTGCCCTGGCGTAAATAAAAACTACAAGGAGCAATCCCATGTGTGATAACAATCAACGCCGTCAGGAAATCGAAGCCAATCTCAGTCAATTCTGTGGCAGTACCACCTTCTATCGGCATCCCCTATTTAGAGGGTTCCTGTACACCGAAGGAGTGCAATACCTGGCCGAAGCCGCAGAGGCATACTGGCTTATAGACTGTATCCTGAGTCATCAAATCAATCCCAAGGTCAAGAACAATCCTGACCTGCAGGAGTTTCAGCTCTGGCAACTGGTGGTCTCAGAGGATCAAACCGCAGTGCTAACCTGCCTGCGCGATACCGACGATCCAGTCCTATCTCAGGAAATCGGCTACACGGACTTTTGCTTACCTGAGATCAGCTTCTACCTGTGCAACAAGACTCTAATGCTCAAATCTGAGTATTAATTCGCTCGCACATAAAAATCACCAGCCGGGGCACTGCTCCGGCTTTCTGCCTGTGCTTCACTAATTATCCAATTGAGTTAGCTGGCGACCGGTAATTGAAGTGATTTAACAGCCTTAAAAGCGCGATCGAATAACAGTGACTCAGAAGGTCTTTCCTCCTCAGGCCAATTCTCTATCGAGTCACGTAAGACTGCATAAATACCATCATAAATATCCATCATCTGGTCAAGGTTATCTTTACCAACCAGTTGATTTAGCTTATTTCTGTAGACTATACGATTAAGAGTTACTGAGTCTAAATCAAGTGCTTCAGCTAATTTCTCGATCGTACTCACTGTTGGATTTGCCTTTTTCTGGCACATCCATCTAACCCCATCCTGTGTCTTACCAATTTTTTTGGCAAAACTGTTCATACTCATTTGATGCTCTTCAAGGTACCGAAGAATCTCTCTCCCCAGCGGAGAGCAATCTTCAGGTTTAAGCAAGAGCCCGTACTTCATACGTTTACAAATTGTAATGTGGAGAATTCCAAGTCTTGCGTCATCTTCTTGGAATTAGTGTAATCTATTAACAATCACATAATAATACTAAAAGAAGTCAAGTCAACTGGGGCACGTTAAGTTTGGCGACTAAATAACCCTGAAGTATCGACTGACTTCCCGAAAACTGAGTAATTATAGCTACTCAATAATTTCTATATAGAAATTATAACAGGTAATAGCTCTGATTGCCAGTGTGACGGGAGTTTTGCAGATCTGGCTTGGCTCTAATACAGAGTCATGAAGAAAAGTAAACAAAAACAAGAACAACCCATAGGGTTTGATCTATGCTCCCCGTTCAAATACGTGCCTGAGTATAGCAATGAATATTTAAACCTGTGGCACCATCGCTGGGACTATATTTGGGCACCACATGCAAACCCAGGTGAGAAGCCGAATTGGCGAACCGAAAGCAAGCATCCGCTGAGCGATCGCCTGTTATTACAAGGTGCATACCTATTTGGCATACGCCCTCGTAAAACTATAGATCACCTGGTGATCGATATCGATCGATATAGCCAATATCACCCCTCCCAAGATCCACAGAGCATAGATTTGATTTTACAGGCATTAGAGCCGATCGGCATAGAGAAAAATCTATTAGTGCAGAGTAGCTATAGTCAGGGCATCCACATATTTGTGCCCCTGAGCCAGGAAGTAAGCTCCTATCTACTTGCCGACGTGACCTGCACCCTATTGGAAAACGCTGGTTTTGCGATCGCCCCAGGCGCACTGGAAACCTTTCCCAACCGCAAAGTATATGTAGCAGATAACAAGCAGAGCTTATTTAACGCCTATCGTCTGCCCTTCCAGGAACCCGGATCAAAACTGCTATCGCCCCTGCAATATGATCCAGACACAAACCGATTTAAAACCATCAGAACCACTGACAAGACAGACATAGAGCTATTTGTAGAGCAATGGCAATGGAGTCAGACTAAAAATATTACCAGTGACACCATCCTCAAAAACATACTCAAGCGCTACAAACGCAAACCTCATTTCAGATTAAAAGGTGGTGCTACTAAATATTTAAACGACCTGAACGCCGATATTGAAGCAGGCTGGACTGATTACAGTCAAACCAATTATCTACTGGGACGAATCACCATGCGAGGTTATGTATTTGGGCATATCCTGGAGAATACCGAGCCCTTAAAAGGTCAGTGCCTGGTTGATTACATCATTCAAACTGCTAAAGCCCTGCCAGGGTTTGAGCAATGGTGCCAGCACAAACAAGAGATCAAGAAACGCGCCACTGAATGGGCTAGATGCATCGAAACCAGCCCCAAATACTATCACTACGGCTATAGCCCCGATGTCCTCAACCAAATCCCAGAGAACCAAGAATCACAAACAAAATGGCAATGGCAGCTCGATAAACAAGAGCAAGCCAGGCAGAAGATCATTGATGCGATCGCCGATTTGCTCAACAAAGACCAGCTCCCCTCAACTGCCACCGCTAGATGCCAGGAAATATGTGCATATGGCATCAGTATGAGTACCCTCTACAAGCACAAAGATCTATGGCATCCAGAGCATATAGAAGCTAAAAAAGACCCAGAACCCCCTCCAGAAGGGACATTTCGGGACTTTTGCTTAGAACCCGCCCCAAACGAAGCCCTACAACTCTTACCTGATAATCTATTTCGATACTTTGACGCTAATAAGCTTATGTGTAATTCGTTGCCGGATGCTCAATCAAAGCAATCCGCAACGAATCCACATCTAAGTAACGGCGAATCTGAAAATATCCAGGAAATGGAGAAAGCAGCTGAACGTCCAAAGGGTTTTGGTCTGATTAGGCAGGTACTACAAGATATCCAATCGCGCCAGCAGGAAGAAAAACGTCAATTAGAGCTTCAACCACAAAAATCTGCCCCAGAACTGAAACTGAGCCGATCAAGGCAATCGGAAAAGATGCGCCAGTTTATGGCATCCGGCGATCCGATCCTGATTGCTGAGGCTCAGACCTGGTTGCAAAGTAATCCCAATCAGCTAACCATTGATTTCCCAGCACCTATACCCTCAAATACCTCAGCTCCTGTGGAAACATTATCAACACGAGTGGTTTCGGTTGACCTCTCAGACTTACTGGTGGAGATCGATTGCCTGTATGAGCTTTTGGCATGGAGCCGAGACGATGAGAGGCAATATCTGTATAGCCACTTTGGTAAACACAATCGACATTACCTGGAAGAAGAAGAACTGCATATCTATCGTGATCAGCTAAAGTTGCTAATTGCTAACCCTGAAAATCTCACTATAAACCCATAATTAACCTTTCTCTCCTTTACTGACCAGACGAGGAAACTAAATGCCCTTCGGCGATCAGTGGAAAGTATGTGTTATGGCAGACAATACAGAGCTGGATAGAGTTGATGCACTGGCCGCCCAGTATTTTGATGCATTAACTGAGAATGGCTCACAAGACCCAATTAAAACCAAGATTGTCGGTATCATCCTCGCTGCTGAAGTCGTTTTAAAACGTGAACGCTCTTTCTTTGAACAGAAACTCGTCGATGAGGTTTGGGCAGATATCACCGGTGCTGAACTCGATGTTTTCAATATTGAGCGTCATCAACCCCGCCCTACCGATGTGGCACTTGGTTCGTCTGATAGTGCGTCATCACCGGAAAGTGATGCGTTGCTTAAAAAACTGATCGACGATTATTCTCCAGAGCTATAATCAGACGGCTTGAAATTATCTGCTGCACAGGGTTTTGTCCTAGAAACCAGTTACTATTTCCGCTACCTTAAAAAAACATTGCCCCGTGCACGTATCACCTGAAGCGACAGAGGTACGATCGGGGCTCACACCCCTAATATACGCCACCATAGACCTTGATGCAAGATTTTCCGTACACCGCTGCTGCCGTTGCCCAACTTGAAAAAGCCTTCACACCATATCGATTAGCAAGGTATCAGCAAATTGCCCAAGGCGACTCAGCCCAAGCATTACGGTTGTATGCCTGGAACACTGCTTTGAGTGAGGCTATGTTTGGTGCGATTCAAGGTCTTGAAGTTGTGCTGCGAAATGCGATTCAGCAATCGTTACAGCAACACTTTACCGTCAACTGGCAGATTCAACCGACATTCCGCGGTTTACTTTGGAAAATTAATAATTAATTGGAAAATTAATAATTAAATTGATGATGCAATCCCAAAGCCCTTATTACCACGTAGCTTGGTCAATTTCACAAGAAAACAAGAGAACTGACTTAAGACTGATAAGCATATATACTGGCTCATAATAATTTGTCCAAATGCCATATATAGAGTTTTAGATTGTTTGGGGTACTACATATAGAGTCAATATTTAATTGATCAATTTCGTTTTATAAGCGCGGAATGTGGGATTCAATTAGCCACAATTTGGTCTAGAACACAACAAGCTCAGATCAGCCAGGCTCACCAGCAAGTCGCCCATCGTAATCAGGGTGTTGTAAACCCCAATGATATTGTGACCGAATTAAATTTTGGCTTTTGGGTTGCCTTATTTGCGGGGCGGTATGACGTTACCCTCTGGCGATCGGCACTCTTTCGCATTTTCCCCAAAGGAACCCGCCGTAAGCAAGTCCATAGCCAATTATCACGGATACGTGATTTGCGGAATCGCATTGCCCATCATGAGCCAATCCTGGATCATAATCTTCCCGCTGATTATCAGACCACGATTCAATTGTTGAAATGGCTTTACCCAGATGCCGCAACCTGGATTGCTCACTACAGTCGCTTCAATAGAGTATGGACAAATCGACCCTAGTGATTACAGGCTAATAGGTTTGGCTATGGTGATGATTCTGGATCGCTACCAGCTTTCAGTTGCAACCCGCGATCGCCAATAAATTCGACGCCCATGGATTCTAAAGCCATGCGAATCACCATTTTTGTTGAAGCTTGCGTTTTCTTTTTCCCTGCCTCGAATTTCACGATTGCCCGCTCACTGACCCCAGCCGCTTTTGCTAACTCCATCTGCGATATACCCAGTAACCCACGTGCTGCCCGACTCTGGGGGCCAGAAATCATTTTTTCAATCACTATTCATTTTCTCGTTGACAGGTAAGTTTTTCTTGCTTATCCCTTAAGGTTGTAAGACTATCTTGCTTATGACCGTAACCAAACCTGTGTGGTAAGGCAACATTGGTGCGTCTTGCCACTGCAAAAGGGAGGCATATTTTATACATCTATTTTTAACTGACCCAGGTTTTGCAACTCCCCCCTAACAATAAGTTTCTTTTCCTGGGTCAGCCATTTTTCCTGTAACGCTCAAGCTGAGTGACAGCCCCAGAGGGTGAGCGTATAATGGTATAGTAATTAACATTTTGCGTGTATGGCTACTCTCAACCAGAAAATTCAACAACATCTGGATGCCTTACCAGGCGAGCAGGTCAAGGCAGCTGTAAAACGCTGGCTAAATAATTCGGATATTGACCTGGTAAAGCTTGAGCAATCGCTGGCGCAAGAGCAAGACGCGATCGCTAAGTTTGATGCCATTATGGAATCCGAGGAATTCCGTAAAGAGTTTCCTTACATGACTGAAGAAGAGCAAATTCAGCGTAGCTTGCGTGCCCATGCCGAATTTGAGCGTGATGGTGGCAAATCCCATGCTGAAATTGGTGCCTGGATTAAAAGTCTTCCTCGCTAAAAATATCTTATGCCCCGCATCCGTTGGTCAACCCAATCTGAAGCTGATTTAGCAAGGCATTATCATTTCTTGGCTGCTAAGAGCTTATCGGCTGCTGTTCAGGCCATCGAAACCATTTATAAATCAGCTGCAAACCTATCATCCATGCCTTATATGGGGCTTGTAATTGATGAAAAATCGGGATTGCGCAAATGGCCTGTTGCCTTTGGCAAGAGTGGCTATGTTTTGCACTACAAAGTGATCGATGACGAGATTGTAATTGATGCTGTTTATGCAGGTCGCGAAAACCGTATGTATTAAAGCGTTCATCTGCTTAATCTTTCATGTCTCGTCTTCAATTCTGTAACGGATCATTAGGCTTTTTACGCCATGATCAACCTTCCCACTCTCTGGAAGGAAGAATGCATGACCAAGAAGATCCTGATTGCCGAAGATAAGCCCGACAGCCTGAGACTATTCCGCGATATCCTCAACGGTATAGGCTACCTGGATCTGATTGAAATTGATAACGGCCAGGCTGTGTTTGATCAGGCACGCCAGCATAAGCCCGACTTCATCATCATGGACATCCAACTACCAGGAATTTCTGGCATTGACGCGATCCAACAAATTAAACAAGACGAGAATCTCAAAAATATTCCCATTTTGGCCACCTCAGCCTTCTGTATGGAACACGACCTTAAACTGATCAAAAACTCCGGCTGCGATGATTTCATTGCCAAGCCTTTCAATGTCGCAGATTTTATCCAAGTCATTAAAAAATGGCTTGAGCAGGACTGCTAGAAAGCGCCACGATGACCGAGGGCATCACCGATGATAGCAATGCTCAGCACCATGATTTCAGCCGATATTGGTACCTCACTTATCGTGACCCAACCACCGAAGCCTTCTACAGCAGCTATGCCTATGACAAAATTATTGTGCCGCTGCGCTTCACCACCTTTGTAGCCATCTTTGTCTACCTCACCTTTGGCATCTTAGATTATGCGCTGAGCGTCCATGCAGGCAGAGAGTATTGGGATTTATGGTTGATTCGTCTCACTACTGGCTTTCCGATTCTGCTGATCAGCTTCTTTCTCAGTTTCAGCCGCTATAGCCGCCAGCATTATCAACGTATTTATTCCACCGCGATCTGGCTAACCGGTTGCAGTTTACTGTGGGTTTCGGCGGTAGGGGATGTGTATCTGACCGAACGCTACTATGCAGGGCTATTTATGGTGTTTTTCTATGGCTCGATGTTGTTTTTCATCAAATTCACCTACACCGTGTTTATGGCCATCTCCCTCTATGCCATGTACGTGATCGTGGCGCTGTATAAGGGAATTGAAACCATTGCCATGATCAATAACCTATTTTTTCTTACTGGTGGAGTCTTACTGGCCGCGATCGCTGTCTATATCCATGAAATGTACTCCCGCGATAACTTCAAATATAGCCAAATTCTGTTATCCGCCGTCAGCGAAGCCAATGCCGCGAATAAAGCCAAAACGGACTTCTTGGCCGTAATGAATCACGAACTGCGATCGCCACTGGTTTCCGTCATTGGTGGTGCCCAGGCACTGACTGGTCAATTATTCGGTGATTGGCATGAAAAGCGAGAACTCTATGTTAACTACGCCGATATGATTGAACGCAACGGTCAACATTTGCTTACCATAATCAACGAAATCCTGGATTACTCAAAGGCGGCATCGGGTCAGCAAAAACTGAGAGAGGCTGAATTCATTGTCCAAGAAACGATCGCTGAGGCCGTGGATATTGTCACCCCTCAACTGGAACAGAAGGATTTACAAATTCACACCCATATCCCCATAACTCCATACACCTTGTTTGCCGACCCGCAGCTCACCAAACAAATGATTGTTAATCTGCTATCCAATGCAATTAAATTTAGCCCCAAACAAGCCACGATCAAGATTACGCTTAAGACCTCAGACGATGGCTTGCACATTAAGGTAAAAGACCAAGGCATTGGCATTAACAAAGAGGATCTAGAACGGGTCTTAAAACCCTTTGAACAGGTAGATGAGCCCTATATCCGCGAACAATCCAGTATGGGCACCGGCTTGGGTTTGCCCTATGTGGCTCTCCTGATGCAGATGCACAATGGTGCAATCACCCTGGATAGTGAACTGCAGCAAGGCACCACCGCCACGCTGATCTTCCCCACAGAAAGGCTGCTCTAGGGTTTCTGGAGCAAGAGCAAATGCACATGATTGGTAGCATCTTGCTGGACTTTAACCGATGCAGCATCTAACCCTGTTGCCAATTGGTACATCTCTTGCTCAGTACGGTAAATCAGCTCCCAATCAAAGATATAACTGAGTGGCCACATGAGCTTGTTAGGGCCATCTGCCACATTGGCGATCAGCAGATAACCACCCGGCTCCAATCGCTCATATAGACCATGCACAAACTGTTTCGCCTTTCTCGCTGGCAAATAATCCAGAATACCCAAACTATAGATCAGAGTTTGCCTTGGTTGCTGATCAAATAGAGCCGATGGTTGCGTCAACTTTTTAAACGTGGTGTTAAAGCTCTCTACCACGACATTTGGATGATGCCTTTTCGATTGCTTATGAGCCATTAGATATGCTGGCTCCAGCGCCCGATCGTCCTGATCAACCAGCGTAAAATGCACCCGCTTGGTAATAGGATCGATAGTTTCTAATAACGATGCCACTTCATAGGCCATGCCGCACCCGACATTGGTGATCCGAATTGGGGCGTCTTTTTCCGCCAAAAGGGTTTGGATTAGATCGCGGGTAAACTGCATCCGATTGCGCACGAATGCCCCCATCTCCACACCCAGGAAATGCATCAACTGAGCGTAGAGGGTTTCCCCTTCCTGACCCCGGTCATACACATATTTCATCACCTGAAAATCACCAGGATAGCCCAGCGGTTTGTAATAGCTGCGTGCCCATACTGGTGCATCGAGAAAATGTGGGGTAACGAATCTTTCTGTGTATTGCTTCAGGGCTTTCTTTAAATTCCGCATCTCAAACCGATTCAAGGAAGCCATCGTTTGGTATTCATCGATCAGAGCATTACCCCGGCGCAAAATGTCCTGCCAGGGCTTGAGAATCAGTGCTTCACTTGTCTGTAACGGGCCTTGAAGTCCAATGGAACGAAAACGTACGCTAAGGATTATTGAGGACGTGATAGACAGTAGAGCGCCCGATGCCAAGTTGTTTAGCGATCGCAGTTGCACCCAGTCCTTGAGATTTAAGAGCAAAAACCTTGTTACGATCAACACTACGTTTACGGCCAAACTGTACACCCTTGGCTTTGGCTTCAAGCCTGCCTTCGTTAGTACGCTCAAGAATGCGCCGACGTTCAGCTTGAGCAACGGCGGAGAGAATTGTAACTACCATTTCCCCCATAGTTCCCTCAGTGCTGATGCAATCATCGAGAAACTTGACTGCTACACCCATCTGGTCAAACTCCTTGATAAGTTGAACCATATCAGCAGTATCACGGCCCAAGCGATCGAGCTTCTTTACCAAAATCAGATCACCATGTTCGACCTTAAGGCGTAACAAATTCAGCCCCTCACGATCGGCATTGCGACCAGATGCCTGATCAGAGAAAATGCGACTTGGTTTCACCCCAGCATTCTTGAGAGCCTTCAACTGAATATCAAGAGATTGCTGACTAGTGGAGACTCGCGCATAGCCAAAAAGCCTCAAACCTGTCTCCTAAATCGATTCATAGACATATTGTCTATTAGTATAGCTAAAAACGACTTATTAGACAGTATATTTAAGATAATTTTGCCTGTCTACTAACTTGCGAATTAATAGACAATATTCTTATACAGCGTTGAGTGTAGGAGCCTGGATGCCAGTTGATTTTTTAACCGCAGAGCAAAAGGCACGATATGGACAGTTTACAGGTGAACCCAATGAAGTGCAGCTAGCACGTTACTTTCATCTCGATCAAAGTGATTTGGCATTTATATCTAATCGACGCGGTGACCAAAATCGGCTCGGCTTTGCTTTGCAACTAACATCAGTACGTTTTTTAGGCACATTCCTTTCAGATCTGGCGCTGATCCCCCGCAACGTGCAAACATTTGTGGCCCAACAACTATCAATTCGCCATATTTCTATTGTGGCAGGTTATGCCCAGAGAGAAACTACTAAACGCGAGCACACAGCATTGATCCGTGACTACTATGGCTACCATGATTTTAGTGCTCCACCGTGGTCATTTCGGTTAAGCCGATTGCTCTACACGCGTGCCTGGATCAGTAATGAAAGACCAAGTTTGCTATTTGACTTTGCTACCGCCTGGCTAATCCAACATAAAGTGCTGTTGCCAGGTGCTACAACTCTGACCCGCTTAATTGCAGAGATTCGAGAAAGAACCACAAATCAATTATGGCAACGATTATCATCATTACCCACAAATGAACAAAAAGCAAAGTTACAAACTCTACTACAAGTGCCAGAAGGAGAACGTACTTCCAATTTTGATCGCTATCGTAAAGGGCCAGTCAGAATCAGTAGCGCAGCCTTTAATACAGCAATTGAGCGCTATAGATATTTTAAAGCATTTGGAATGCAGGAACTAGACTTTTCCTATATTCCACCAGTGCGATTGAAGAATCTGGCTCGTCATGCAGGTATGACCTCCATGCATAAAATTGCCAGGATGCCCGATCACAGACGTATTGCGATCTTAGTAGCCTTTGTGAAAGCGTTTGAGACGATAGCACTTGATGAAGCTCTGGATGTCCTTGACTTACTCATTACCGGTATTGCTGGAGAAGCAAAAAGGATTGGTCAAAAAAAGCGGTTACGAACACTCAAAGATTTAGATAAAGCCGCGCTGGCACTTGCACAAGTTGGTATCTTGATCCTGAATGAGGAAAACCAAGACAGCCAGTTGAGAGAAGCTATTTTTGCACGAATTTCCCGAGACAAGCTAGCTGAATCGGTGGCGCTCATTAATGAGCTAGCTCGCCCAGCAGACGACAATTTTCATGATGAGATTGTCGAACAATATGGTCGTGTGCGGCGTTTTTTACCAAGCCTACTTCACAATATTGTATTCAAGGCTGCACCTGCGGGCGAAGTTACCCTGTCAGCCTTTAAATACCTGGTGTCTATGGGTATCTCACGTAAGCAAATTCTGGAAGACCCACCACTAGAAATTATTACTAATCCGTGGAAGCGCCTGGTCTTTGATCCAGAAGGACGCGTAACCAAACGAGGATACATACTGTGTTTCCTCGATAAGCTACAAGATTCACTCCGTCGTCGGGATATTTATGTCGACAATAGCGATCACTGGGGTGACCCCAGAGCAAAGTTGCTACGGGGCAAAGAATGGCAAGCAAATCGCATCCAGATTGCTCGCTCGCTTGGTCATCCGATCAATCCCCAAAAAGCGATCGCAAACTTAGTGAGCCAAATGGATGCCACCTACAAAGAAGTCGCTTGTAACTTTGAGCATAACCAATCAGTCAGAATCGATCATTCCGGTCAACATCCTTCGCTAACGATTACAAACCTGGATAAACTGGCTGAGCCACCCAGCCTAACTCAACTCAATCAAGAGATTACAGAATTGTTACCAGCCGTAGATCTCACCGAGTTATTGTTGGAAATCAATACTCACACTGGATTTACCGATGAATTTACGCATGTGAGTGAAGCTAATGCTCGTGTTAATGATCTAGACGTTAGTATTTGTGCAGTACTGCTAGCCGAAGCCTGCAATATTGGATTAGAACCCTTAATCAAGAACCATATACCTGCATTGACGCGTCATCGGTTGACTTGGGTCAAGCAAAATTATCTGCGAGCGGAAACGTTAGTGCAAGCCAATGCCAGACTTGTCGATCATCAAGCCACCCTTACTTTAGCTAATCATTGGGGCGGCGGTGAGGTTGCTTCTGCTGATGGCATCCGTTTTGTAACTCCAATTCGGACCATAAATGCAGGCCCTAATCGAAGATACTTTGGTTTTCACAGAGGTATCACTTGGTATAACTTTGTTTCGGATCAGTATTCTGGCTTTCATGGCATTGTTATTCCCGGTACTCTGCGAGATTCAATCTTTGTCTTGGAAGGACTATTGGAGCAACAAACAGGCTTACGTCCTACTGAAATAATGACGGATACCGCTGGTACCAGTGATATGGTGTTTGGTCTATTTTGGTTACTGGGTTATCAGTTTTCCCCACGCTTGGCAGATGCAGGAGAAGCAATTTTCTGGCGTGTCGATAAAGATGCAGATTATGGTGTACTCAATGATTTAGCCCGTGGTCGAGTAAATACCCATCGAATTGAGCAACACTGGGATGACATGTTAAGGATTGCTGGCTCTCTGAAGTTGGGTACTGTTCAGGCTTCAGAATTGATCCGCTCATTACTGAAAAGTGAAAGGCCATCAAGCCTTGCCCAAGCCATCATTGAGGTTGGCCGCATCAATAAAACACTGTACCTGCTCAATTATATTGATGATGAGGACTATCGTCGCCGCATCTTAACGCAACTGAATCGGGGCGAGAGCAGGCACCGTGTTGCTCGCACTATTTGCCATGGCCAACGGGGCGAAATTCGTAAGCGCTATCGACAAGGACAGGAAGATCAATTAGGGGCTTTGGGCTTGGTTACTAATGCTGTTGTCCTGTGGAACACTATTTATATTCAGGCGGCCTTAGAGCATCTACGAAAACAGGCTGTAGATGTGAAAGATGCAGATATAGCAAGGTTATCACCTCTGCTGTATAGACATATTAATATGTTGGGCCATTACTCTTTCACTTTGGCGCAGCAAGTTGTTAATGGAGAGCTGAGACCCCTGAACCTGCCCGTAGACTTACTTCTATTCTCTTAGCGTACGTTTTCGTTCCATTGGACTTCAAGACCCTTTATCTACTAATTTGCTCAGTAAATCAGAAGCGTTATCAGTTAATTTTGATGCGCTCTCAGGCGATCCAAGTGCTGCATCAGTTGTACGAGGCTGGTTTCTCTCAACGTAAACTTCATCAAGCTCTGCCCCAGTAATATCAGCCCAAACCTCATCGATAAGCTTTTGCTCAAAAAAGCTACGTTTGCGATCGATGATGCTTTCAGCAGCCAGCAGGATCGCCACGATTTTAGTTTTGACCAGATCGGTTGCACCTTCGGCCACCAGAGCATTGTAGAAGCTGGTCGCTAATTCATCGACTTTTTTAAGTTTGGCTTCAATATCATTTGATTGTGGTGCATCGGCCATATTGGCTTAGCTTTCATTGATTCATCAAGAGAAATAAGATTGAGGAGAGTGATTATTTCTCAACAGAGCTGAAAGGGCAATAAATTTCTTAGTGATATACGTTAAGAAAGCTATAAAGCTGATCGATCAGACATCGGATGCGGTAAAGTAAATTAAATTCAAATAAAAATTGCTCCGTGCCGGTGCACTAACACCACACAGAGCGAAAAATGCCCAATTGTTACTTCAGGCGAAAAAACTTTATATGGATATTATACCCAATGGTGCCACTATAGCACCAGTGTATGGAAAATCGTATGCGCTAGAGCAAAATCCCCTTTTAGTACCACCCCAGATCGCCCGCGCGATCGGCCTGAAAGAAGCGGTGGTATTGAACCAAATCCACTACTGGCTGGAAAAGGGTGCAGGGACAGTAATAGACGGAGCCCGCTGGATCTATAACACGATCAAAGAGTGGGCTGAGCAACTGAAATGTTTGAGCTTTAACCAAGTGCGTCGGGCAATTCAGCACCTAGAAGATTTACAAATCTTAAAAAGTTGCAAACCCTGGAAACGAGAGTGGGACCAGCGCAAAGCGTATCGGATTGATTATGATCGGCTGAAAGCCTTACAGGGATCGATTTGTCACTCCTGCCAAACTGAATTGGCAAATGAGCCAAACCAGATTGTCACTGCTGCCAATTCATTAACAGAGATTACACCAGAGACTAATCTCAAAGACAACAACCACGTTGTGGTGGAAAAAGTTTTTGAAAGTTTGAATCCAGAAAAATCAAGTGAGCAAAATTTTGTCAGTACAAAGGTTGCTCTAGAAACCAATCCAAAAAATCCAGGTACTCATTTACCACCACAAACACAGCGTCAAGATCAAAAAAATCTCGGCGGCGCGCTTAATGTTTCTGAAATTCTTGCAGAAGTGGAAACAGTCGTGGCACCAAAGGAATTGAAACCCCACCTCCATGCCTTTGTAATGGAGTCGATCGCTACTCTGGGTGAACAAGCAGTCAGTGACGCAGTGGCTGCTGCCAAAGAATATAAAGAGCAGCAGCAGACTAAACATCGCAAGGTCAAAAATCCGACTGGCCTGGTGCGTAAAGCGATCACCGAAAAGTGGAAACCAAATAAAAGATCGCTGCCTCGTGGCTTCAAGCAGTGGATCAAATTGGCGCGTCAGGTGGGAGTAGCGATCGCCAGTTGCTTTGAAAATGGTGCTTTGTACGTCTTTACTCCCGATGGGCAACGCCATCTCTATGAGGAATATAAGCTGATCCACCCGATCGAAACCCTGCGTGAATAGCGGCAAGGCCAATGATTACTGTCATTTATGCCGATTGCCTCTGGCATAGAGCTTAATGATATCGAGCGCATAGCATCGTTTTTCGGGGTCTTGGATCATCGCAAAATGCTTAATCAGTGAGTCAATTTCCCGATCGTCAACATCATTACCATTTGGCTGGGTTGCATTTTCATGGTCATAATCTGCTAAGAACCAGGTGACTGGGACTTGGAGGGCTTGAGCAATTTGATAGAGCCTGGCGGCACTGATACGATTAACGCCGCGCTCATATTTCTGGAGTTGCTGGAAAGTAACTCTAATCTTGGTAGCCAGTTTCTCTTGGCTGAGATTTTGGATCATACGTTGCCGCTTGATCCGTACACCAATATGTTGATTGATTAGATGAATATTGGAATTGTCTGCCATCTGCCCCCGCTGAAATAATTCATTACTGTCAAAGCAGGGCTATCCGACTGGTGTCGGGAGTTAACAACCTCCACAAAGCGAGGCAGGTTTATTCGTCCGTACCCACCCAATCGAGTGGACTCAGCTTATCTCACCCACTCCCGACCTAGCCGCGAGAGTGAATGCTTTGCTGGAACGCGCACCCAGTAAACGTTCTTAAATGGGGTTGTCAGCCCCGCCTGATTGCTGAGCATAGACACAAGCATGGGCGATTGCAACCAACGAAGTGGCCGTAATTATAACTTGCTGGGTTTGGCTGGATCAGTTAGTAAAGAAATTGGAGCAAATTGAAAGCATTGCTCCCGGGTCTAGAAACCTGCCACAAAGCGGTCATGAGAATGATCGATAGAGAAGCTTTCCCAGGTTGTAGGATAACTGCGACTGGGAGGCAGCTTCATGTCCAGGGTGTATGCCTAAAAGGGCTGCGCCGTCCTTTGTGCGGTTTTCTAGCTCCCAGTCACCAGCCTTGTGCTGGTGGCCTTGGCTGGAACAGACGTGAGAGGAGATGGACATGACAAACGATCGTAAACAGACTGAGCTGGAAGTAAGTAGATGTGCCGCTGGCGAAATTTACTGGAGGATTGATACATGGGGCAGATTATCAGACCTGTCAAACATGTTGGCTGTAGCCCAAAGCTTGATTGAGCAGGAAGCAGAACGGATGCAACAGAATCGGATTAATTATGTGCTGAGTCCACCGCGAGCAGCCGACATATCAGAGTAAGGTCAGCTCTGCTTTCAGCTTCAGTTGATTTAGCTTCAACCTAAATTAATCCTGGCATTATCCATCTGGAAGAAGTATATTATACTACTGAGTAGTAGTATTTCACCGAATTCCCTGGAGGCAAAAAATGGGCATGGTCAAAAAAAGCATTTCCGTTACAGATCAGCAAGATAGCTGGGTCAAAGCCCAGATCCAATCTGGTAACTATGGTAATGAAAGTGAAGTATTCCGCGATCTCATCCGTGAGCGTGTTACCCGTGATGCTGAGGTAGAAGCAATCCGTGCTGCCTTAATTGTTGGTGAGCAAAGTGGTATCAGTGATCGCACACCAGATCAGATTATGAATGCTGTGATCGAGCGAAAGCGTAAAAATGGGCAGCTATAGATTAACACAGGCCGCTGATGAGGATTTTGAGAATATCTTTGACTATGGCATTGATACATTTGGCTTAGCCCAGGCTCTCAAGTATCAAAATAATTTGAAACAGAAATTTGCCGATATAGCCACAAATCCCTTACTTTACCCGGCTGTCGAACATATCCGACCCGGCTACCGTCGCTGCGTTTATGAATCCCATGCCATTTACTATGTGTTTGATGACCTGGGTGTATTGATTGTGCGTATCTTAGGGCAGCAAGATCCAGGCACTGCATTTTAAATGCGAGCAGACATCAAATTTCCTGACACTCAACACTACCAGGCGGCTTGATCCCATCGCGGCAATCGCGGCGACATTAGATGTGTCAAATAATTATTGAAGTTCATAGACTTCATCCTCATCATCTTCAAACCCAAAATCCACATCGATATAGTCTTCGTCATCATCTTCCGAGTCCTCCTCAAACTCATCAAAATCAACTAAATCGCCTGACAGCAGAGATTCATGGGGCATGATCAGATGTGCAATATTCAGCCGTTCTAGATCCTCACTATCCCAGGGGCGCAACACCTGGTCATTGGTGGGTCTAGGGATAAAGCTCTCGCGGCTGTCCGTACTAGGAATGAGATGCTTACTGATGAAATCAGTGGGATAGTAATGCTTGTAGACCGAATTACCAGTTAAATAATAACCAGTCAGGCCCTGACCAGTCTGCCGATCAATCGGCCAAATTTCCAGGAATTCAGAAGGCATGACTGCACGATGCCTTTCATAGGACTCATTCCAAGAGCGAGTGCCACCAGATTCACGATTACTGGAAAACCCCTCTAAAATACGACGAATTTCTACTTCGCCAACTAGCTGAGAAGCCCATTCAGCCGTAGGCGGATCATCTAAGCGCAAAATTGCCTTATGTCGAAACTGACCAATAATAGTCTGGGCGATATTTTCATTGTAGATGTCCTCCAAATGCTTAATCGACTGAAACCCGATCGCCAGAGATACGCCTTTTGAGCGGCCTTCTGTGCAGAGTGATGGCAGCATATCCATCCGGCCCGCACTGGGCAGCTCATCAAAGATGATAAACGTCTCAGGATGACTAACCTCCGGCTTATCCAATAGTATTTGGGCCGCCCTGGTAAAAATCAACTGATTGATCGCATTGAGTGATTCGCGGGCCGTATTACTCTTACCAAATACCAGGATCGAATTACTCCTTGACCAACTGGTTAAACTGATTTTGGCTCGTGGCCGATCATAAATACTATCCCAATGCCAGAGTGCAGCTACCGTCTCATAGCGGCCAATTTTCGTAAGCACAGTAGCCATAATATTCTGAGCCGTTTTCTTATCTGAGATCAGCTCAAGATAGAAATCCAACTCCGGCCTGCTACTGAATAAAGTCTTCATCGTATTGAGAGAGCGCAGAGTTAAAATAATATCCCTGAGCGTCCACACCCCAGGCGCTTGGAGGACAAAGAATCTGGCTACCCCCTTAACCAGCTCAACGACCGCACTGCGAAAAAAGGGATCTTCTTTATGGCCTTCCTCAGGAATCAAGATATGTGCCAGCGCTTCAATATCAGCATAGGTAATAATATCGCCAGACATATCCCAGGCCACACAGCGAGCATCAAAAGGATTGAGTATAAACGTAGGACACCTGACATTCATGCCTTTGAGGATGGAGATCACATCCAGCTTGGCATCGTAAATCATCGCCCGACCCCGTGAAGCCAATGCAGGCAGGAACGATTGCATCCAGAGTCGTAGGGTAATGGTTTTGCCACTGCCGGATGCACCAACCACCAGGAAATGAGTCATCGCTGACTGGGTGGGAACCGCAATACCACCCCAATAGAGTCCAGAATCACCTTCAGGCAGCGCCCGCTGATTTTGCCGATGCGCCATTTTATAGTTGATTAGTCCTCTGCCCTTAACCGCCTGGGCACGATTATAGTTATCAAACGCGATCGAAGCGAGAATAGGAGGAAGAAAGAAAATGAGTACAAAAGCCAGATAGGGAAAGAAATAAGCGACTGATAGGAAGATTGTGATATTGACAAAAAAGGCAATCCAATAGCGCTGAACACCATCCTCCCCCTTGGATGCATAGGCTCCAACAGCAGGGATGATTAGACTGAAAAACTGGAAGACACCCATCACGATCGTCAATGCACCGATAAAACCAGACACGAGTGGATGTGGATCTTGGCGTATGACCAGATAGATTAAAGTGGCATAGGATGCCAAAAAAATGATGCCAGAACCGATACTGGCAAAAATTCTATCAGTAAGCATAGGTATGAAATTGTTAAAGGATTTGAAGAATGAAGCGTGAGAACCTAGCCAGAGAAGGCAGAAAAGATGCTAGCAATCATAATAATTAGCAGTACGAATATCGTGAAAATCCCCCAGCTAAAGGTAAGCCGACTGGGATGCAGCATTTCGCTAAATTGAGGTATGAGGTGGAATACATTCCGTTTTGGCGATCTGCCGAAAATGGCATTACCAAATGCCCAGAACATTCGCAGAAATAAAAGAATGACATCAAGGAAAAAGATGAGCGGCTTGATGGCGACAAAATAATGCCCAACTAACCCAAACCAGAACTTTAAAATTTCGATTGTGAGCCAGCCAAGGATAACAAAAGGTGCTAGATAGAGGCTTGTAATCACATAGCTAAAAGTACCGGTATAGCAGATAGCGATGTAGGCATTGTGCTTAGCAGAATTGGGATCGTCTTGGTGCATAGTACTTTAGAAAATAAACGACACTCAAAATGAACCGATGCAAATAAACTTCGGGAAATAACTGTATTGATGGGATCATCAGATCGCCAGGTGATTCAAATAATTGCTAACTGAAAAAGAGTTTTAGGTACTCAGGTTTGTCATTGCGCATCAGGTATCTAGCCAGGAAGTCCCGTCGGGCATAGCGCTCCAGATAAAAGCAGGTCACCATCCCCAATATATTTGCGCCAATCAAGAAGAAGTTATTGTTAATCAACATTGTCAATGACTCACCGGTGACGTATAACTGCTGGTAAAACACCGCTGTGAACTCATAGCCCACTAAGGTCAACCAGGCCACGATCGTGGCATAGACGAACCTTAAGCGCATCAAGGTAAAGGTGCCCATTGAAACCATCATTACGCCGGAATAGTAGGTATCAAATCCCAACTCATCTTCACCGGCCAGCGCAATCATCACCACAATGCCCAATCCCGCAAACAACATCATGATGCTCAACATCAGCTGCATAAACTGACTAAAAAACACTGGGAAAAAACTGGCTATGAATACTACCACGGCCATTGGGCAGACAACGGCATAGCGGATTAACCAGCTATAGGCAGTGGCAGCGGGAATACAAAAGATGTCCAGAATGCCAAAACCGCCATATACCAGAATGGCGATCACCAGCACTACTCTGATATGCTTGATTGAATTTTGTGCATAATCAGCGATAAATGCTGTTTCCAAGTGGGCACATGATTCAGGGAAATTCGGCGTAATGATTTGCCATAGCTGACTGGTGCGGTATTGCAACAGGGGTGCTACTTCTCTGGCCGTGAATAAAAACAACTCTATGCCGGTGCAGCCGTTGGCAATCTCATATTCCCGCGCTAGCTCTATATCCTCTCGCCACTCTTCACATATCAAAGGCGATAGCCAGAATGGTAGTTTGGCCGATAATTTGGCTCTGGGCGTAATTGACGTTTTACGTTGGGACTTAAGATCTTGTTCCATTGACCTAGCCCCTCGTATCAACCTTTACAGTGGAGGCAACCTCGATCGTCTCACCATGGCCATCCTCAGATGAATCATCGCCTTCAGCCACCGCCCGCCACTCAAAAAGCGCATCCAGGTAGATCCGCATTTCTGTGAGCGCTTTTTCGCCTTTGGGAGTGAGGTGATAATACCTGCGCCTTGGCCCCTCTTCTTCATTGCCCCAGCATGATTGTATTAATCCCTTTTTCTCCATCCGGTGCAGGCTGGGATATAGGGTGCCAAACCCGATATGGCGCTTGTCTTGACTAGCCACAGCAACTGCTTCAGCGATCTGAAAGCCATAAATCTGGCGATTATTTGCCAGGGTGGACAGGATTTCCTGTTCGATTACGGACAGGACAAAGTCTGATGTGTTACGGGCCATTTATTCTATGGGATAAAGAGCATCTTGTTTGCAAGCCACTTGAGTAAAACAAGCACTTTACAAATAAGATATATTGGCTATCATATTACTTATATCTACTCAGATTCGTCAAGTGGCATTCCATAATTTCTTTCGACTGAAAGCCAGGCAGGAATAGGGATTGCTCTAGTTTGTCTTGCCTGCTTGTAATTTATTCTTATTCAAATCTATATGTCAGATTTACACTTTTTCGGTGGCGAAAAGGGTGGTGTTGGCAAGAGCTTTTGTGCTCGCACTGCGCTGCAATATCACCTGGACAATCAAATATCCTGTGCGGTATTCGATACGGATCGCTCTAATCCAGATCTAATGCGCATCTATGGTGATGCTGTTTGCCGCATCGCTATTTTCTCTGAGGGTGACAGGTATGAAGACACGGCCAATGATATCTACAACACTGCCGCTGAACAGCGGGTCTTGGTGAACCTGCCAGCTCAGGTGTTTATTCCAGTTAAAGAGTGGTTTGAGAAAAATGAGCTGCTGGCGATCGCGCCAGAAACTGGGGTTAATTTCTATCTCTGGTTTGTCACTGATGGTGGCTATGACAGCCTGAAGTTATTTCGGCAATCCCTTGATTATTTCAAAGGCGGCGTACGCCATATCCTGGTGAAGAACTGGGGTAAGTGTGAGGACTGGGAACCAGTCGATAAGGATAAGTCTTTACGTGGTTTGATGAATCGCTACCGGGCCAAGGTGATTGACTTTCCTAAGTTTGTTGGCACCGCCGATCGCAATAAAATCGATGAGCTTAGTCTTACTTTCAGCCAGGCGCGTGAGTATGAGGAGTTTGGCCCGATCTCTCGGCAGCGGGTGAAAAGCTTTTTGAGGAAAGCCTATGAGTCGTTTGCCAAAGCAGAGGTGTTCTAATGACCATGACTAATGGCAGTGATCCAAATACTCAATGGTTGGATCAGGCGCTGGCTGGACAGGAGGCTGAAGTCAAAGCCCGGGTGCTGGAGATTATTCTTAAATACAAGATTGATCCAGAGAATGAATTCTTCGTCATTTTTGTAGCCTTAGGGCAATTACAAGTCCTGGTGGAGGATAGCCCCCAGGAATGGCAACATCTGTTTCAATCATTTCAACAGGAGCTAGAGCAATGGACGCAAACAAACCTAAGCACTCTGGAAGTGCAATCTCAGGAAGCGGAAACAGTGACGGTACTGGCGCACAACACCAAAAAGCTGAGCGGCTTAATGAAAAGACTCGTCAACACCTGCTTAACGCTGACCAAGAGATTGCAGGCATCGAACGAGACACTGCAGAAATCGATCGCAATCTTAGACAGCTTGAATCAGAGCTTGCAATTACAAGGCAACAGGAGCAAAACCGCACCGCCCAGCGATCAGCAGAAGTTAATCACAAACCTAAGCAACACCCTAAATACTCTCGCGCACACTCGCCAGAATACGACAATGATCGGGAGCGTTAGCTCATGGCTTTTGGTTATCAATATCATGACGTTGATCGGGGTTGGTTATATTGCCCATCATCAAATGCGCCTCACGATTCTCCAAAGTGAATTTGGACAAGCATTAGAAAATAAGCGCTAGATTATAAGTGGTATCTATTATATATTGAATATTATTTATTAACTAGCAGGTATTAGCATGAGTACAAATAAAAGCTATACCCTGGGTGAGCATTATGAGCAATTCATTGCTAGCCAATTAACCAATGGCCGCTTTAATAATGCCAGTGAGGTGGTCAGAGCTGGGTTGCGGATGCTGGAGGATTATGAATCTAAAATGCAGCAGGTACGTGCGCTCATTGATGAGGGTGACGCGGCAATTGCGGCGGGCGATATGCAAGCCTATGGCTCTCCTGATCAGTTAACTGATGCCATTATCAAGAGGGGCAAGAAGCAATTAAATCTAAACGTCTAATCATTTCCGCCCCTGCCCAGGATGATCTGGTAAATATCTACACTTATATCGCTCAAGACAACCCTGTTGCTGCTCAACAATTCATTAGTGACCTGTCACGAAAGATGTATGAATTGGCAGAGTTGGGTATTTCTGGTGTATCGAGGGAATGGATACGGCCTGGACTAAGAGCTTTTCCATATTGCCAGCGCTGCATTTATTTTCGCTCTTACCCAGATCGCTTGGTAGTGGTGCGTGTTCTTCACGGTAGCCAGGATATTGAGCAACAGGAATTTTTAGATAATTAGGGATGAACCTATCGTCCGCGTCCACGTGATTGGACAATGATAGGCTTTTTCTTTCTTTTCCTTTGTACCGCCATCACCTGAGCTGCCTGTTCCTTAGATTTCTGCTTGATTGACTTTTGGGTGAGAGGTTTACGCGGCACCGAGCCAGCTTTGCGGCGCTGACTCATACTCCGAAGTGGTTTGTGAGAGCGAACTTGTTTAGGAGTACGTGGCGTGGCAATTCCTAATTTATGCAAGCGCCTCTCTGAGGTTAAACCAGCTTCACGCTTGAGCCGGTAGAAATCATACATCTTGCTGATGAATCTACGGTTTTTAAGCGCCGGTGCAATGTACTTACGAATATAATCAACCCTCTGCCCGCGAGTACACTTGGCGCAAACTGGGCTATGTTTAGCGATCGCGTTGGCGACTTGCTTTTTGGTAAAGCCTGCCGCGACTAACTTCCGGGCAATATCTCTATCAGCCTTAATTCCACCCTTTAACGATAGATGCCGCAATGTCCGATTGGGGAAAGCCTTCCTGGCCAACTCCTTCTTGTATTCAAGCGAGGCAGTGGTATGGGCAGATGGTTTCGTAAAGAGTGCTTTACGTGCAACCAATAATTTTCGATACCGTGCCCGAATCAGAGCCTGATTAGGTGTAAGTAGCCGCTTGGGAGCTTTTCCTCTGGCTGGTTTGGGTTTTGCCTTAGCTGCTGCTTTCTTTTTGACATACTGAAGCTGAGCTGCCTGCTTAGCAACCTTACCTGCTCTTTGCTTCACCCGTTGATCCGCCCGATGCTGGATTGAGCTGATCCCCATCACATGCTGAGAATTTCTCAGGATTTGACGGGTGCGAGCGGCTTGACGATGGATCTCAGAGTGAGAACTAGCCATCTACCTATTACGCGAAACATCCTGCTTAGATTCTACACTGTGCACTTTTTCGGTAACCCGTTGCACAAGGCGACGGATGTAGGATTTTCTACCTTCAGGAGCCTGATTCATCAGTTCAGGGCTAGCTCTAGCTATGGCATTGCGAATTGATTCCTTGCTGTAACCGCGCTGCGCCAGTTTTTGAGCAATCAGCCGATCTGCACTATGGTAAATACCTTGTCCCTTGCGCTTAATCATCTGGCCTAGTTCGACAAAATACTGCTTGTAGGCGGGTAATTTACGATCAGGTGTAGCTTTGGCTTGGGTAGCTAATTCAAGGCGGCGATCACGTTCTTGAGTGGCTTGATTGCCAGAGTAAGAAAGCATCACTTGCTGAGTTATCTTCTGGAGGTCTGACTTCTGGCGCTGGTTGCTGGATTTTAGCTGGTTTGGTTGGCTCTGGGGTGTTTGGTCGGTAGGGACGGGGTGTGAAGTTGACTTGGGCTCTACGGAAGGCTTTGAGGAAAGTTTCTGCCTGGGCTCTGCAGCTGTTGTGGTATTGGGGATAACTCGCTTTACGAGCGCATTTACGGGCTTGGCTCCTGCGGGCCTTGCTTTGGATTGGCTCTGGTTGTGCGTCTCTGCGGACGTTACGGCGCTTAATATATCGGTTGACTTTTGGGCCCCGAGCTGGGGCTTGGTTCGTTCCAAGTCCTTATCCGCTTTAGCATTAGATTCACTTAAACTACCAATTTCCATAGCCGACGAAGTATTCGCCTGAGTCAACTCCCGCAGCTCAGCATCCAATTTCCTTTTTTCCTCAGCAACTTGCTTGATCTGCCCATTGAGCTGATCAAGCTGTTGATTAGCTGCCTCAATTTCCCGGTAGCGATCGCCCCACTCAGTTTTGACACCCATCTTTTCCAGCTTGCAAACCTTGGGGCCTAGGTGAACCTGCGGAATCCGATCCATCCCCCGTTCCTTCAAACTGCGGTGATCTACCTTGATCTCATGTCCAGCTGCTTCCATCGCCTGATTAATATGAGCGCACCACGATTCACGGAGTTTATAGATAAGGCCTGTTTGATCCCATGCCTTGGGCTTAGTTTTAAACTTGCCATTTTCCAGTTGACGTACAGAGAGCAAGATATGGGCATGGGGATTATGGGACTCTAAATCGTGATAGAAGACTTCCGCGATCCTACCTGCTGGCACATGGGCATCCCTGACAAAATCTCTGACTAATTGTCGATTTTGTTCTGGGGTCAGCTCTATTGGTAGAGCAACCAGATTTTCAGTCGCTACCAGTGCATTAGAGCGTGTTTCAGATTTTTCTACTTGGTTCCATAGTGATTTAGTCTCATGGGCCCAATCTGGAGCATAATCCGGTGCCAAAATATCTGAGCCATAAACCCCACTTTTGCGCGAGTAATCATGGTTAATACCAGTGTTTGAATCCTGGATAAACGTACCAGCACGATAAGCAGCACAGGCGACGGCATTACGGCCTTTCCCACGTGACATGCGCTTAAATTCAAAGTGGTAAATTGCCATGGCTGCACTCTTCGGGGTTTTAGGGGCTTGCCCCTAACGCACTTGAATCGAGGAGTTTGTCAAAACTCCTATTGTGCGCACTTCGCCTTTCCACGGCTCAGTGCCTGGTCTATTTTGTTTGCCGCTAGTTTACCATTTTTAGTTGCAGGCGATCATTTTTTGCTTGCTCTGATGCATAATATTTTTATGATCTCTTGAAAAGAGGATTCGATATGTCTAAACGGATCGAGGCCAAGAAAAAGCGGATACAGGAACTGGAAGCCAGAGAAGCTCAGCTGAAACGGCGAAAGGCTTTACTTAAGGCTGAAGTGAGAAGCGATCGGCGGAAAAAGGATAATCATTTCAAAATCCTGCTCGGGGCTGCAATGTTAGAGCATCTGCATCGGGGTGACTGGTCAAGCCAGGATTTACTCAAGTTTGTAAATGGCCACCTCACAGACAAGCATTATGGTGAGGTAGTAGATTATTTGCCTGAGTATATCGAAGCGAGGGATTTACGGGCACAACTAGAGCGGGAGATTAATCAGGTTGCTGCAGAAGGTACTGATAATACCGAGGTAGCGGAGCAGGCGGAGCCAATCAAGGTTAAATCTACTGCTGCTAAGCCAAAATCAAAGGCATCCAAAGCCAAGGCCAAAACAAAGGCTGAAACGGATGCGGCAAAACCTTTGCCGCAATCTACTACCCAGGAAGCGATGATCGGGCAGTTTAATTTATAGTTGCCGTTTTGCCGCTTTTTCTGACTTTCTGGGCTAGATTGAGGCTTCTGCCTGGGTAATGCCACCATATCGCTTTACATCGATCTCAGCGGCGCGTTTTTGGGCCTGGGCTAGGTCGTAGTACATTTGCATTTTCAGCAGGTGTTCTAGGTCTGGGCCAAAGGCTTTGGAAATGCGGATCGCCATATCCAGCGATAAGGATGCACGGCCATTGATAAAGGCTGACAGGGCTGGCCTACCGATACCGAGGATTTTGGCGGCATCGGTGATATTTAATTCCATTGGGTCAAGACATAGCTCTTTCACAACGCTGCCTGGATGGGGTGGGTTTTTCATCATGATTATTTAACTCCTTCAGTGATAATCAACCAGATCAACGTCATAGACATCGCCTTCGTCGTAGCGGAAAATAATTCGCCAGTTGCCACTTACACTTGCACTCCAGTATCCTTTCAGGTCACCTTTCAAAGGATGCACTCTAGCACCAGGAAATAAATTCAGTTGTTCAGGGCTTGTAGCAGTCTCTAGAGCAAACAAGATCGCTTTAATACGTTTGATTTTGTCTGCTGGTAGGCCTTTGGTCTCATCCCGCTCAAATAGCCGTTTTAAACCAGTATGTTTTATAGTGCGAATCATTTAGTGTGTCTCGTCGCGCTACAGGCAACAATTGACAGTAGCACGAATGTTTTGGTGGAGGCAAGTAAAAAATGAGCTGGTGTAGTGATGCGATCGCTGATCATACCTTGCCGCGTTTTTTTGATGTTGATTTCCCGCGACGGCCATTATTTTTTATTTCCTGGGCGTAAGCATCCAGAGAGTTATCGTCCAGTTCATCGTATTCGCCGCGTTCAAGTTGCTCAATTCCAAGTAGGGTATCTTGGTGTAGTTTTTCTAGTTTGGCCTGGTGTCGTAGTTCTGCCTCGGTCCATACTTCCGCCAGGGTGCTTTCACTAATGCCACTGGCTTCGGCTTTATCCAGTAGCTGACGTAGTTTTGATTCTGCTTTCTTGCTGGACTGGTCGCGGCGGATCAGGTCACGGAAATATTCGCTGTCATTACTGTAGTCACCTTGGGCGATCTGCGCTTTGACCCATTCGTCTTGTTGCTGGGTGAGGGTGATTGTCTTGCGGGTAGTTGCCATTTTTATCCTTCAGGTGTGTATGGATAATCATACTATTGGTGCACTATAGCGTCACTTATAGATGAATAAGTGCATTTTCTTTCTTAATCAATTTTTTTATTAATCAAACTTGTTGTGGTTGTCCACACCTGTGGTGTGGCAATCTACAGGTTATTTTTATATACAGGTATTAATATATAGGGTGTGTGCTGGAGGTGTTGATACGTCTGGTGTTGTGGCCAGGATGCGCCACCATTTCAGCTTGCCGACCGCCACCATTTCAGCGTCGGTAAATGGCAATTTCTATTGTTTTCAGTGGGTTATAAGTGCCCCCATTTCGGCGTGGATAAGGGTGGGATTTGGGGCTGTTTTCCACAGCTATGTTTTGAATATTGTCTTAAGTGGTTATTTTTTAACTAAATTAAGCACAAGCTTTAGTTAACCGGATTGTGGAAATGCTGTGGGTATTTATTTACCTGGAGTATTTAGTAGTGATCAGGTTTAAAAACGATCCCTGGCTAAGCATTTGTATTGATTAGGCTTTTTTGAAGGCGCCACCATTTCAGCGTAGGTGCGTTGATTACAGTGCATCAAAACAAAAAATAAAAGAGGTGGCAAGCAGCCGGTGGCTGCCTGCCGAGTTGATTTAAAGTTCTTTTGATTTTGGCTTGCGCATGGTCAAGCGGCCATCCAGAGGCAGTGAATTCAAGATGATGTTGAATCCGTTACCATCTTTGTGCTGCCATGCTGCACCAATGTCGTTCCAGATATCATCTTTCTTGCCATCTCTGTCTAAGACCTGGTAGACGATGAAGTCTGGTTTGTTTTTAGTTTCTTGCTCACTCATGGTGTTTCTCCTTTGTTCTAGGCGGCGGTGATTCGCTGCCTTTCTGAGGACATGTTTAAGGGATGTTTGGGAGATTTTGGCAATAGGTTTTTTGATTTGCGCGAGGAATGCCGCAGGCAGGGGAAAAAACCTGTTGCTGGAATTGAATAATCCCTTATGGCTCTCAAAAAAAGGCAGGCGATTCCCGTTGTTGTAGCAATCTGGGGAAATACCTCTGGGTGATGGGTAACCCACAATCTGCCTGATCATCCCCTACTACCTGGCTATAGATAAATTGGCTGGATGTTACTTATCTGGATTTGACGGCGGTTTGGCTTGGCTTGATCACAAGGCCTTTACTAACGTTTTTCTCGATCAGCTCTTCAGTTCTCAGGGCTGGATAGACCAGCTGTACTTTGCGTAATGCCTCACGCGCTTTTTCTTTAAATCGCCTTGGTCTAGTATAGTCACCACCGAGCTGCTTGCTCAGGGCAGTCCAACTGATGAATTGTTCCTGGCCGCGTCTGGTAATGGTAAAGGTGCGATAGGTTGACCAGGCATATAAATCCAGAGCCAGGGAGGAGTTTTTCAGTACTCTAAGGGCTCTTAGGTCTACCGGTACGGGTGAGGCTTTGATTGTTTGATAGAAGCTTTCGCCCAGTTCAATCCAGCTATTAAACAATCCAGGTTGCTGAGGTTTACTCAAATCCCACCATAGTTCACCTTTTTCAGCGATCGAGATATCGGCCCAGGATTCGCCTTTGGCGTTGCCTTGTTGCTCATGGCGGTTAAAGATGATCCTGGCTTTGAATAGCCGTTCCATCTGGTTTTCTAGGCGTTTGCGATCGCTACGAATGCCACCATTTTGGTGGTTGAGGCCAAGAGCTCGCATGAATTCAGAGACGCTGTTACCGATCTCTAGGCGGCGTTCTTTTTTCCTCAATGCTTCGGTGGTGATCCAGAACAGTAGTAGTCTGGGGATGGTGCCGTAGGGGTAGCCAATGGGTTTATTGTTCTCATAGTCCCAGCCTGATCTAATACCCATGCTCAGGTTACCGTTTCTGCGTTGCCATACTGGTACATCACCTGGATCATCATGGGGCAGTGTAACCTGCACCAGTTGTCTGGCTAGAAATGCTTTTTCGTTGGCTGGGGTGTCTGGCTCATCGCAGATTAGTTTGTTTGCATCGAGGAGTTTTTGTTGCTGGCGGCTAACCATTGGTACATTCCTATTCTGATCGTGAGCTTTATGGCTCCCATATCATTGGTATTGATTCAAGTTTTTTGTTGGTAATCATCACAGAGCACGAGTAAAGGTCAAGCCCTACGGGTGTGCTACGCACAACCTTGACACGCGCTCTCTGACGATTATTGGCTACCCATGGTCAAAACAGATTTCTGTTTTGACCTCTATCAAAACGAATTAAGACTTAAAGGATGGCATTAACATGCCAAAAAGACATTGTAAAGATTCTTTATTGATACCTTTTAAATATCTAAGTGATATCATTGCAACATTGTTTAGATGCTCTATTATTTGTCTCATGCCTTGTTTGCTACTGTCTTAGTTTTAATAAATAAAATTGGTCGCTAGAGGCAATTAATTAATGTTGATCTGAGATGGTATTTTTGTCTTGGCCAAAGAGGCTATTTGACATTATTGGTCACAACAACAAAATATAAGGCTTATTGATTGCTTTTCGACATTACTTTGATGTATATATGATTTCTCAGTAATTGCAATTTGATATCATTAAGAGGTCAAAATGATTCTAGTTTGTGGTGGGACTAAAGGTGGTGTAGGGAAATCAACGATCGCTATATCTTTGACAATACTGAGGGCTGCACAGGGTAAAGATGTCTTATTAGTGGATGCTGATGATCAGGGAACAGCATCGGACTTTACTGCTGTTCGCAATGAAACCTTATCTGATAGTAGTGGTGCTGGTTATACATCTATCAAACTACACGGTGCAGCCGTTAGAACAGAAGTTCAACGACTTGCCCAAAAATATGACGATATTATGATTGATGTTGGTGGGCGGGATACAACTGGACAAAGAGCTGCGCTTAGTATCGCTGATATTGTTGTAATTCCATTTCTTCCAGCTAGTTTTGATATTTGGGCATTGGAAATAATGTCTGGCTTACTTGAGGAGGCACATGCTTTTAATGACAGGTTAAAAGCGATCGCCATACTAAACCGTGCAGATCCACAGGGTAAAGATAACCAGGAAGCTGCTGCTGTTGCCAAAGAATTAAAATCGCTGACTTATCTTGATGCCCCACTAGGAAATCGAAAGGCTTTCCGAAATGCTGCATCTCAAGGCTTAAGTGTTACTGAATTAAGACCCAAAGATGCTAAGGCAATTAAAGAAATTACAAATCTATATGAGAAAATTTTTTCGATAGCTAATTAATATTGTTTTAGACTTAAAAAGATGTTAAAACGATATAGCTTTTAACCCTTTTTGATATCATTTTGGTATCTTTTGGATGTTTTGAAAAATGACAATTAAACGTAAGCCCAAAGATGTAAATGAGTTTATTAGAGAGGGAGGTGATGTTCCTGCTCAAAGCTCTAGCAAAGAAAAAAAATCTACTACTGAAACAGCTATAAAGTTACGATTGGGAAAAGATTTGTTAGATGAATTGGATGAGCATCTTGCAAGTAAGAGAGTTCCCCCTAGTCGAAACAAGTGGATCTTGCAAGCGATCGTTGAACGGCTAGATCGAGATAAATCATAAAGTGAAGCTTATATGGCCGGAGTTATGCTCCGGCCAAGAGCCCTAATACTCACTGGGCAGCATCAGGACGTTATTGCAGAGATAGAACTTGATCTCAGATAAGCAGAAATCACTATATTCAATCTCTTGAGACAGGATCGGCTGATCGGTGTCCTGCAGACATGTCAACACTGCAGATTTGTCTTCAGCAACTTTAAGCTCCCAAATCTGGAATTCTTGCAAGGCTTGATTGCTCTTGACTTTGGGATTGATCTGGTGACTGAAAACGGCCTCCACAAGCCAATATGCACCTGCCGCTTCGGCCAAATACTGCACACCTTCAGTGTAGTAAAGGCCTTTGAATAGTGGGTGGCGATAGATTGTCTCGCTGCCACAGAAATGACCAAGAGTTGATAGGATTTCTTGACGCTTTGGATTATCAGACATGAGGGGTTCTCCTTTAGTTGTTTTTCATTACACGCAAGGAGAAAGCCGACAGGTAAAAAACAGATGTCATACCCCCAACACGTTTATGCGGGCAGCGGGGTTGACATCTGTTTGCTGTCGGCTACATGGGTGTAGGTATGAAAAGCAAAAGGAGAAACCCAGACTGATAAGCAGCTGGCGTTAAAGCCTATGCAGCTCCAGTCACGTTGTGAATGGCAGGCGTACATGCCAGTAATCACTTGAAATATCGGTTACTACTTGAGTAAGCAGGGCACTTGGTAGGGGCTGAGGCTGGTGTGTGGGCATTGAGTCTGTAATTGACGATCGCAAAGGAGTCAAAGCAAAGCCTGTATGATTACAGAGCTTATGGAGTCTGGAATGACAAAGCTTTTTCCAGGGCTTTGAGCTGTGCTGTGTGCTTGCGAGGATTTTGTGCTCTAAGTTTCTGGATATTGGATAGCTTCCACCTCACTGCTGGTAATTCCTGCAATCGTGCCAGTGGAAACAATGTCCAGTCTGGCTCTGCATTGGTGAAGCTGAGTAGTAAGTTTTGGTAATTGTCAGTTATACCTATACGGATATCCTGAGCTAACTTTTCCCTCGTAGCTTCAAAATCGGCGTAGGTAAAAGGACGATCAGTCATACCGGTAAACTGGTTATTGAATATAGTTTGCTGATCTTTGAGATTGGGTGCCAGTATTTCATGGATCGGCCTGGGATGACTGAGTAGTGACACAATCAAGCCCTGCCTGATTTCTTCTGATAGACCATCTTGCTGATAGAGTTGATGGATATCAAAAATATCACGCGGATGCTGCCGGTCTAGACCGGCACATATCTTACCGCCATAAAGCTCTGCTTGCGAAACGACTTGCATCGCCGCGAATTTGCCAAACTGCTCCTGAGCAGCATCACTTAATTGCAGTAATCTTGGTGGCCAGAGATGACCACGGATGACAGTGTTTATCTCCACCTTTACGGAAGCATGACTTAATTGGCAGACCATTTTTGCTTCTTGGCCATCACTGGCCAATTTCCTGATCTGGATACCTGGAATAGAGCTGGTTAATCGTTGCTGAATCCGGTTCAAGACAGCAGTAATATTTGCCAGGGCACTCCCGCGATCATCAAATGGCAGATAGGTGAGATCAATGTCTACTGACAAGCGAGGCATATCTCGCTCAAACAGGTTGATTGCTGTGCCACCTTTAAGAGCCAGCGTATCTTCCTGATGGATATGCGGTAAGATTTGCAGCATCAGATCGACCTGATTATGATATTGTTTCGATATCATAATGCTGCCAACTCTTTGGGAATGCTGATCCGGTGTTCAGCTATATAAACACCGCCTTTGGTAATACTGCGATCACCTGTGCCAAGATTCAACTTTTCTCGATCGAGAAAATTAGCCCACTGGTGTCCTGCTTTCTCTGCCATGTAGAAAAACAATCGCTTCACCCTGATCGATGAGCATGATTCCAGTAATTGCTGTAGTAGCTTGGGACGCAGATTGAATAGTCCTTCCATTACCTGGTAGCACTCCAGTAAATCAAGCTGCCTGGGTGCCAAATATAGGCATTCCAGGATCGCCCGCTCTGCGGTGGAAATGTCAATAGAAAAGGTCTTTTCTTCATGATTGATCATGCCAAGTTCTGCGGGTAGAAAAGACGTTTTGATATATTGCAGTTCAACCTGCCAGTCATGGCTTCTAAACCAGGCAGGCAGGATAGTTTTGGGTGGTGCAAATAAAAAGATCCGTTCTGAGCCTAAACGCAGATAGTGAGACATGTCTTGCATTGCAAGTGCGGTAATTGCTCCGGCATGAATCGGTAAGTTGGCTTGCGTTTGTAGGGCATATAATCCACCTTGCCAGGTCACTTCATCACCAGGGCGCACAAATGCACCAGTGCCAATGGAGGAGAGCCAGCCACTGCGCCGGTAGCGTTTCTGTAGATCGTAGGATATGCCCAGCTCTTCCAGCCATGAGGCAAGACATACTGTTCCAGGTTTATACTGATCCAAGAGTTTCTTTATTTTCTGCTCAGTTATGGTACTCATAGTACCAATATTATGACTTTTTTAATCACTATAGGGTCTAATTCCCCGCCGCTTGCGGCGTAATATACTTTTGTGAGCCAGTACATTCATAAAAGTCATAATGTAAGCGTCTTGTTATATCACTTAGTATTTCCAGCTAAGTATAGAAGGGCAGTGTTTAGCCCGGAAGTAGACCAGGTTTTAAAAGAGGTTTGCCTGGAGATAGAAAAGCGATATCAAATCAATTTTCTAGAGATAGGAACAGATGGCGATCACGTGCATCTGCTGGTGCAATCAGTGCCGACATACAGTGTTACCAAAATTGTGAGAGTGATCAAGAGTATAAGTGCTAGAGAAATATTTAGTAGATGTCCAGAAGTGAAGCGTCAGTTATGGGGCGGTGAATTTTGGAGTGATGGATATTTTGCCAGTACGGTAGGCAAACATGGCGATGAGAATATGATTACAAATTATGTTAAAGAGCAAGGTAAAGGGTATCAAAAGTTGCATGAGAACAGACAACTAGAGATATTCCCAATACAATAAATTGAATACCCCGCTGCTTGCGGCGGGGTTTTTTATTGAGATGCAAGCAATACTTTTTGAAAAGTATGGTGCTGATCTATTTACAACAAAGATTGATTAGCTGTGGTGGAGAAAATAGGGGAAAGCAATAGACCTTTTTGAGATCTATTGCCAATGAAGTGCTTCGCCCTGTTAATGACTCCAGAAAATATGAATTTCGTCATAAGCGGTGGCGATCGTGTAAATATCACCACTCAATTCCATATCGCGCCCCATGCGCTCATAGTCAATATAGTAAGCTATGTTATCGGGAATCTGGTCTATGCTATCAGTTAGCTCTTCTGCATAATCTGCAAGTGATTTATAGCAACCGACATAATTATCTTCTATGGCTTGTCTAGCTTCTTCAATGCTACCGCCAAAGTGGCAGAGTAATGCACCGGCAAGGTCGGGATACTCTGCTATAAAACAAGCAATTTCATGTGCTGTTTTTATACCTGTATATTCTGACAGTTCGTAACCGTTAAAGCCTTCATAGTCATGTATGGCATATTCTTCTGCACAATCTTCAGGGCTATTGCTCAGCATTATGTTTATTTGCTCTTGGATTTCGTCCAAGTCAAGACAGGCATTAATCCAGACACCATATAGCTTGCCATTGTTGTACGCGGCCAGATCTGCAACATAGATTTTGATTTCTTCACACATAGTCTTCTCTCCTAAGTTCGTTTTGAGGTTCTTAACAAGCACCTTTTGGGGTGCGCTGCTTCTGAACCTCTGGCGACTAGGCCGACTAGGCGGGGGGTGAAAGAATCAAGTAAAATTGCGGAGGGTCTATTCGCAGAATGGAAACCGTCATTTTGCTTGATTCTGAGGGGATGCAATGCCCCTCTAAACGTCTAAACAATCGCATAATCTGGATTAGAGACTCCTTAAAGTAAGATTTCTAACCGTTCGAGAGCTTTCCTCTAGTAAGATATAGCTATGACTATTGATGCAATTGCTTTGAGGTGAATTATGGCTGCTCAAGACCTGCTCAAGCCACCAATTCAGATTCCACCGCTAGAGAGTGGCGATCGGCTTTCTCGTGACGTATTTGAACGCCGGTATATGGCAATGCCTCACATACATAAGGCTGAATTGATTGAAGGAACCGTCTATATAGCTTCACCGAATAGACTCAGAGGGCATGGTCATCCACATGCCATAATCATGGGTTGGCTTGGTTTCTATGAAATTTATACGCCAGGGGTATTGGGAGCAAACAATACTACGGTGTGCTTAGATCTCTGTAATGTGCTGCAGCCAGATGGATTGCTGTTGTTTGAACAGAATGGTCAGTCAGCGATCAGTGAGAATGATTATGTTGAAGGGGCTTCAGAATTAATTGTCGAAGTTGCTGCTAGTAGTGCTTCGATCGATTTACATGGCAAGTTAGAAGCTTATCGCCGTAATCAAGTGCAAGAGTATTTAGTTTGGCAGGTCTATACCAATACCTTTGATTGGTTTTACCTGATAGATAGCAAGTATGAGCAGATGCCAGCTAACCCAGAGGGGATTATCTGCTCTGAGGTATTTCCTGGTCTATGGTTGGATAAACATGCTCTGTTGAGTGGGAATATGGCCAAAGTGTTAGAGGTATTACAGCAAGGAATAGCTACTCCTGAACATCAAGCCTTTGTGGAGCAACTGGCCAGAGCCAATAATTAACTTGTTGATCTAATGTTCGTTATCGTTTTAGGCTTGTGCTGAGCTAGCAGTTTCTTTATTTTCTGCTTACTTTCGGTACTAACAGTACCAATAACGTGCTTTTTTTAATGAAAAGTAACCAGTATCGTTCAAGAAAACAGAGTCAGCAAACTATGATGGCCACCTCGCATATGCCGTTTGCATTAAGTTGCTATTGGCTGTTTAGCTTGGCGATCGGAAGGCCAGTTTTTATTCTTGATAGCCTGGTGGCTTTATTCGCTGGGTTGTTGCCAGATATAGATCATCCCCGAAGTGCTTTGGGCCGCAAATTACCATTTATCAGCGTTCCGCTGTCAGCCATATTTGGGCATCGTGAGTTTACGCATAGTTTGTTGGCGGTGGCGATCGTCACTGGGGCTTTGATCTATTTTTTGAGCGATCCAAGATACAGCCAATGGTATTGGGTGATCACACCATTATGCATTGGCTATCTATCGCATATTCTGGGAGATTTATTGACACCGCCTGGTGTACCTTTGCTCTATCCCTGGAAGCGCAAATATACCTTAAATGCCTTTACGACTGGTGATATTAAAGAGAAGATCGCTGTTGGCATTTTTACTCTGGCTGTGCTTCTTTGGGGTGGTATATTTCAGCGTTTTGTCAATTTAGCTGAAGCGAGCATATCTTTTCAATTACGCTAATCAGTTGCCAGTTTTAGAAAGTCGGGAATTTGTATAACTGTATAGACTTGTTTGCTGGTTGTGGTGGTATGGCACTGGGTTTAAAGCGCTCTGGCTTTAACCATGCTTGCTTGGTTGAGCTCGATCGCCAAGCTGCCCAAACCCTCAGAGCCAATTTCGACCCAGCCACGATCGTTGAAGCCGATATCATTAAGCTGAATCGGGAAGGGTACTTTGCTCAATTCAGGGAACAGATCGATCTTCTCTCTGCTGGCCCACCATGCCAATCCTTTAGCTATGCTGGTAATCAAAGGGGGCTCGATGATCGTCGAGGGCAACTTGTCTATGAAACTCTCAACACAATTGAGCAAGTGCAACCCAAGATGGTCTTAATCGAAAATGTGAAGCACCTATCCACGATCAACAGTGGCAAGGTATTGAAGGCTATTTTAGGCAGGCTCCATTCACTCCGATATAGAACCCAATGGCAGATCTTGAATGCTAATGATTATGGTGTGGCTCAAAACCGGCAACGCTTAATCATCTTAGCTACCAGGAAGGGCTGGCGGATCAAGCTTAAGTATCCTACCAAATATGCATATAAACCAGTATTGAGGGATGCTTTGCAGGATTGCCCAACCAGTGATGGAGTGCAATACTCAAGCGAGAAGGCCAGGGTGCTCGATTTGGTGCCACCTGGTGGCTGCTGGCAAGCTTTACCTGTTGAGCTCCAGAAGCAGTATATGGGTAAGAGCTTTGATACTGAGGGTGGTAAGAGAGGTATGGCCCGGCGCTTGGCTTGGCATGAACCATCACTGACGCTGCTTTGCTCGCCTGCTCAAAAACAAACGGAGCGATGCCATCCTGATCACACCAGACCTTTGACGGTCAGGGAGTATGCCAGAATCCAGGGGTTTCCTGATAGTTTTGTTTTTACTGGTTCAACGTATTCTAGATACAGGCAGATTGGTAATGCGGTGCCAGTTGATTTAGCAGAAGCGATCGGTAAAAGCATCATCAGGGTGATCGCAGGCATAGAATGCAAATACTGCCATTCACAGCATGTACTCCATAATGGTCGTCGCCGTGGTAAGCAAAATTATCATTGTCAGGATTGCGATCGCCAATTCATCGATTCGTATTCACCCAAGGGTTATACCGAGGAAGTGAAGCAGCAATGTCTGCATCTTTATGCTAAGGGTATGGGTTTTCGAGCGATCGAACGACTTACTGGCGTGAGTCATAACAGCATCATTAACTGGGTTAAAAAGCTGGGGTAGGGGGTGCTATTTTTCTGCTTTCCATCCCGTATTTGTGCAGTGTTAGTAGGAGCAAATTTTAAAGTAGATTGCTGGCATGTTAACCATCTAACTCGACAGGAAACGGAAATGTGGGTTAGAATCCCCTCGCCCCAGCGATCGCTAAATAAGTATACAAAAGTTAAGTGGTAATGAGTCATAGCTCAATACAGCTAGATCATGTAAATACATAGAAATTAAACAGGGTAAGCCTGCTATTTCAATCAGCTTAGGGTTGTTTATACACCAAAATATTGAATGAAGCTGACTATATTTCCAGTACGATACTTGTTAGATTGATTTATATAATCTGCATATATTAGGCTAAAGCCATTTCATGCTCTGCTCTTCATTGATTCAGCAAGAGACTACTTTAATTAAATAGAACTGATAAGAATAAATTTGTAGCTAAATAATAAAACCGCAAATATTAAACACAAAAGTACACAAATACCCAAGTTAAGCTTTGATTAAAATCCATCTAATTATTACAAAATATTATAAATAGCAGTGATTTAGCAGATGATTGCCCTGCAGGTGATATTTTTCCTAAAGAGGAGTTAGGATTCTGGTTTCTGTTTAGAAGCTGAATCCTACCTACTTGATGAAGAACGAATCGAGGCTTTTGGCTCCTGTTTGGGAGTTAAGAGAGGGTCTCGGTTTAGTTCGATCTGGGAATCATATGAGTAGGAATATCATGAATATCAATACCGAAGGGCTGCAAGCAAGCACGTCTTCATTGCTTGGCTATGGAGAATCTTTAGATCCAATCTTTGATAATCCTCTGGATTCATCAGCGATCGCCAGTCGTAGTATCACCGATCCGCCATCTATATCACTTCAATCAGATGGCAGTGGCGCTGAAACAGTAATTGGCATATTTAGTGAAGGGGAATGGACTCTCTCTACTCAAGCTTTAAATCCATCATCGACGGTCTTTAACTCTGGTAGCGATTCGGTTGCTATTAGTTCAGATAGTGATCCACTCATTGGTGCAGTACCTTCGCCAACGGCAGCGATCGCTGGTACGCAATTCTCAATCTTGGCGGAAGGAACTCTCATTATCAGTCTTGGTGGTGATTTGGATGGCGATCCACTTGACCCTAGTGATGATGCTTTTATCTATGCAGATCGAGGCTTTAGATTCACTCCTACACCAATTCTGCCAGTAGAGAGAGATGCACAGGGTAATCCGATTCTAGATAGCCAGGGCAAGGAAGTTTTGGTGCCCAATGCGGTGGTTATTGGGCCTGGGCCTACGCAAATATTCCCATCTGCTACTAATAATAACTACAGTGGCTTGATTCCGCCTACTGTTTTTGCTGAGCAAGTCATAGATATTCCTGCCTATGCTGATACTAGAGATCAAGAATTAGATACTCGGATTGCTCCTGGTACCACACCAATTGTATTCAATCCGATTCAAAACCCAGTTCCCAATGCTAGTGCTTGGAACAATAACTTCCCTGCTGGTGGCACAGCTAGCAATCCTACGGTCGTGGAAGTAGCCAGTGAGCTGAATATTCCGGCTGGAGTGACGATCGAGAATACCGTAATTACGGTCAATAATGGCGCAGTTAATTTTATCGGCAGTGGCCATACTCTCAACAATGTGGCGATCGTCACTAATAATGGCTCGATTGATTTGGCAAGTGTGCAGGCTACTGATAGTGCATTCCTGCCTTCTGGAATAGTTTTCATGGATACTGGTGCCAGGTTTGGTGGTCAAAGTTTGATCGCAACTGGCAGCCCAAATGGGATTCATTTCGATGGTGCAACAACAACGACGAATGAAACAGACTTTATTAAGGTAATTGCTCAGGGTGTAATTAATTTTAATGGGAGTGCTGATATCAGAGGTGAATTCCTTAGTGGCTTTGATATCAGTTTCAATACTAACTTCGAATTGATTGGTGGTATTGCGGCGAAGGGAAATATTAGGTTTAATGCTGGTGCGAATGTAACTGCGATCGCGCCAGATGTTGATGCTCCTGTGATTACCGGTGATTTGGTGAATGATACAGCCATTAGTGGCACAAACAGTGATGGCATCACTTCAGATCCTGCGATCACTGGCACCATTACCGATGACAGTGATGTAACTAGTTTCAGGGCTGGATTTAACGGTACACCAGTTGCTAACTATGTTGATATCCTTAGCGAACTACAAAGTGATGGTAGTTTTACCTTATCAACAGCTAGATTGGCACAAATCAATGGTGGAGCTTTAGCTGATGGTACTTATGTACTGAATCTGGAAGCTACAGATGAGTTTGGCAATGTTTCTAACAGCTTTGCGATTAACTTTACGCTCGACACCACGTTACCCACAGTTACTGTGGATCTTTCGGCTGCTACCGATAGTGCGCCAGTTGGTGATCAAGAGACTACCTTCGACCTGGTTACCTTAGAAGGTCAAACTGAAGCAGGCAGTAGTGTAGAGCTAATTCAAACTGGGCAAACAGCTACTGCTAATGGCATTGGTGAATTTACATTTACCAATGTGGCATTGAATCTGGGTAGTAATTCTTTTGACATTAGAGCCATCGATATTGCTGGCAATGAAACTACGTTCAATCGCACTATTACTAGACTTGTCATCGATCCTGATGCGCCAGTAATTACGGGGCAACTAGCAAACGATACGGCGATCGGTGGTACGAATGGTGATGGGATTACTTCTGATCCAGCGATTACTGGCACAGTCACTGATGCCAATAATATAACTGGGTTCGTAGCTGGCTTGAATGATACGCCAGTGGCTAACTATGTTGATATTCTTACTGAGTTGCAGGCTGATGGCAGTTTTAACCTTTCTTCTGCGGTGCTGGAGCAGATCAATGGTGGGCCTTTAGCGGATGGTGTGTATGTGTTGCATCTCCAGGCCACTGATGAGTTTGGTAATGTCTCGGATAGCTTTGATATTAACTTTACTCTTGATACGACTGCCCCAGCAGTACCGACGATCGATTTAGACCCAGCATTTGATACGGAGCCAGTCGGGGATGAGCAGACCACTTTAGACTTGGTGACGCTCACTGGTCAGAGTGAGCCGAATAGTCAGATTGAGATTGTCCAGACGGGGCAAACAGCAGTCGCTGATTTCAGTGGCCTCTTCTCAATCCCTAATGTCGCTTTAGCATTGGGGGCTAATCAGTTTGATATTAAAGCGATCGATGTGGCGGGGAATGAAACTACAATCACTGAGTCTTTCACGCGTCTGGATAATACGCCATTAATCTCGTTTGATGCTGCTTCCTTTAGTGCAACAGAAGAGGCAACGGCTACGGATGTAGTGATTCCAATTACGCTCAGTGATACACCAACGGCTGATGTTACAGTGCCGATTACGGTTGATGGCACGGCGATCGCTGGTGCAACTGATGACTTTACGATCTCGGATAGTTCAATCACTTTCACGGCTGGGGCCACTGGCGTAGATCTAACTCAGAATGTCACGGTCACAATTAACCCAGATGATATTCCTGAGCCCGATGAAACGGTCATTCTCGGCTTTGGTACTCTGCCTGCTGGGGTAGAGTTAGGCAGTATTGATGCCAGTACGGTGACGATCGCGGCGAATGATGCGATTCAGGGTGATACCTTGACGGTGTTGCCGGGGGCTAGCGTAGAGGTGGAGCTGAGCGATATTCTCACTACTGCGGTTAGCTTCAGCTTGCGGGATGCGGATGGCTTGCCTACCGGTGAGTTGGAAGGGGATGGCACGCTTATCTTTAATCCCACTCCAGATCAGATTGGGACTTATCAATTCACAGCGGTGGGTGTTGACCAGAATGGACAGGAATTCACTCAAGTTTATACACTCAATGTAGTTGCAGACCCGATCACTACTACTCGTATTTCTGGCACGATTCTCAATACCGATGAAGATGCTTTAGCCGGTTTACCAATTGAGCTTGGTGGTATTCAAACAATTACTGACAGCAATGGTGAATTTACGATCGAAGTGAGTGGACCATTACCCAGTGATACATTACGGGTATTGGGGCAGGATTTTGATGATGGCAGTGGTGATGAATATCCCTTCATTGCAGAGAAACTAGAGCTTGTTTTAGAACATGATCCCTACATTGGTTTTAATAATATAATCGATCGGCCGCTCTATCTACCAGTGCTGGATACCGCCAATGCAGTTCCTATTATTCCTGGTTCTGGTACCGATGTAACTACAAGCAATATACCTGGAGCATCAGTATTTGTCGCTGCAGATTCAATTGTAGATCAAGAGGGGAATCCTTTTGATGGCGATCTTAGTATCACTGAGGTACCACGCGAATTAACACCTGCGGCACTGCCTGAAAATTTAATCCCAGACGTGGTGGTAACGATCCAGCCAGGTGAAATGGAATTTACTACTCCTGCACCTCTTACCCTACCTAATCGGGCTGGCTATGATGAGGGGTTGGAGATGACTCTATGGTCGATCAACCCAATCACTGGCGAATTTGACAATGTGGGGGTTGGGGTTGTTGCACCTGGTGATGAAGGCTCTGGTGGTAGCGTTATCACCACTACCGAGGGGGGCATTCGCAATAGTAGCTGGCATTTTTGGGCTCCTACCCTTGGAGGAGCTGGAGATCCTCCTTTATTTGCATACGCGCAGGATGATGAAGCCGATTGTGGAGGAGGTGATGATTGTTCCAAGGAAAGTCAACCTTACACATCCGAAGTGCGTCTGTATTCTGGAGCTGTAATAGAAAGGCATGAGCTTGTAACCTACCAATCCCTTGGAGAAACGAGAGGGGTTTCCTTGGTTTACGATTCAGGACGTGCTGACCCAAGGCCAATTGTCAATTTCACCTTTGAAGATGCTACTCGTGGTAGTAGCCAATTTCAACGCTTAGTAGCGGATTTAACTATTAAGCAGGATGATTTTGAATATCAGGTGCCAGGCTCTGCTGCTGGAGATTTTGGATTGAGCGCAGGTCAACATTTTTGGGACTTTCAGTCTGGTAGTTTAACCGCTGGTTTGCAAGCAGACTTAAGTACCCTTTCATCTGGTCGATATGAATTTGAAATGGATACTGGACTTATATGGTTTGATCCTATTGCCAATAACTATAGCGGCACTACATTAACCCAAACAGGCAATTTAATTAGCATCAACTCTATTAACAGCCCATTTGGTAGTGGGTGGGGAATGGCAGGTTTGCAAGAGTTGGTTATTAATGACGATGGCTCTGTGCTGCTGATAGATGGTGCAAGTGGTGAGCTATTGTTTGAAGCACCTACAACTCCAGGTGATCCATATATCTCTCCTGCAGGCGACTTCTCAACGCTCGTGCAACTAACCGATGGCACCTTCCAGCGTACGATGAAAGACCAAACCGTTTATACATTCAACTTCGACAATATGCTTGCCAGTATGGTGGATCGTAATGGTAATGCAACTACTTATGTGTATAACGGGTTGGGTTTCTTAGAGAAAATGATCGACCCAGTTGGTCTGGAAACCACTTTTACCTACAACGCGAATAACAAGGTGTCTTCCATCATCGATTCGTCTAATCGAATTACAACTCTTGGCTATGATGCCGATGGTAACTTAGCTACAATTACTGATCCTGACAATACAACACGTACTTTTAGCTATGATGATAGACATCATATAACTTCAGAAACCGATAAACGGAATAATATTGAGAAGACTTACTATGACTTCGCTGGCAGAGCTGATTATGCAATCACTAAAGATAACGAAAGAATAGAAGTAGAACCTTTTCAATCAAGTGTTCTAGCGAATCCAACTCAAACAACAGACGCTTTAAATGCCCCAACAGCGAAGCCTACAGATGAAATTAAGGCAGTTTACACTGATGCGAATGGTCAGCAGAGTTTAATTACCCTTGATAGGAGAGGGCAAATTGTGTCTGCAAGCGATCAGCAAGGTTTTATGCCATCTGAACAGAGAGATGAAGCTACTAACCTTGTCTCTGAGCGAGTTGATGCCAGAGGTAACATTACCGCATATCAATATGATAGTAATGGCAATATTACTGGCATTGTTGATACCCCAGGGCCAAGGGTTTCATTTGGTAATGCTAATAGTTACGGTGTGGGAGACTTCCCAAATGCGATTGGTTTAGGAGATCTTAACGAGGATGGTATTTCTGATCTAGTCACTACTAGCACATTTAATGACCAGTTCATAAATCTGATATTTGGTGATGTTAGCGGAGGCTTTACAAATAGGGTTGATATTCCTGTAAGCAGCAATGTCTTCTTTAATAATGAATTACCCATAGGTGATCTCAATGGTGACAACCACCTTGATTTAATCGTAGGTGATACTTCAGAACTGGATCTGTATTTCGGGGACGGTAATGGCAACTTTTCCAGCAATCCGTCAAGCAGTGTGTTGTTCAATAATGGTACTGCTATCGGCACTTCCCCAGTTAATGTTACTGATTTAGATTTAGATGGCGATCTTGATATTGTTGCGGAAGTAGCAGCAGTCACAGATACTCTCATTACTAATGTTGCTTTTGCTCTAAATCAAGGAGATGGTAGCTTTTCTGCTCCCACTGGCGTGGGCACTAATGGCGATGTAAGCAAATCAGCGCTAGCAGATTTAAATAATGATGGCTTCTCTGACCTCGTTAGCATTGCTAACTCTTTTGGTGGAACAAGTATCTTTGTTTCAATTAATGATAGTAATGGTAGCTTTAACAGTCCTATATCTATACCTACCGGCGGCATCGATTTAGATGATGGTGCGAATATTGAAGTAGGTGACTTCAATGGAGACAATAACCTAGACCTGGCGACTCCATCAGGTAGCAACTCGATCGCTATTCTTCTAGGTGATGGTGAAGGTGGCTTTGTAAATATCTCTTCCTTTAATTTTGGTTCTCAATTATCCCAATTACAAGTTGGGGATATCGATCAAGATGGCATTTCAGATATTGTTGCAGCTAGAAGCTTTGAAAGCACTGTAGCAGTTTTATTGGGGCAAGGTAATGGCACTTTTGATGCCGCAATTGATTTACCCTCTGATTTTTATGGTGAATCTAAAGTGCTATTGGGCAATTTAAATGGTGACAATATACTGGATATTGCTGCTCTTAATCTTGACGATGATCCAGATATAGATGGCTTAGATAATAATAATGTTTCTGTTATCCTCACTAATGGTATTAATCCTTTATTTGGCGATCCAAATGTTATTGCAGGCCAACAAACCATTACATATGACCCCGAATTTAATCAAATCACTAGTACTACCGATGAGTTAGGTAGACAAACGTTACTGGAAATAGATCCTAATAATGGAAATTTGCTTTCAGAGACACGTGTAGCTGGCGCTGTAGGAGGTAGCGATGATGTGATCACTACCTACACGTATACTCCAGCAGGTCAAATTGATACTATGACGGATCAACTTGGGAGGGTGACAGATAATGATTATGATAGCTTTGGAAATTTAACTAGAATAACCTACGCCAAAGGTACTTCAGATGAGGCATCCCAGGAATTTAAGTATGATGCAGCCGGCAATCAGACTGAGGTAAAAGACGAAAATGGAAATATCACTAGGTATGATTATGATGATTTAAATCGTCTGATCAAAATCACAGAATCAGATCCAGATGGAGAAGGTCCACTTAACTCTCCAATTACCACTTATACCTACGATGAACATGGTAATGAGATAACCATGACAGATCCATTAGGAAGAACAACAGTTAATGGATATGATGAAATGGATCGGTTAATTAGTATAACTGAACCTGATCCAGATGGCGATGGTGTGCAAGCTTCTCCTATAACAATTATCGAATACGACTCATTTGGTAATAGAACGGAAGAGATTGACCCGTTGGGAAATATTACTGAATACCGATATGATAATCGAAATCGATTAATTCGGACTAACTATCCAAATGGAGAATTTGAAATCATTGAATATGACTCTGATGATAATGTGAGTAGCAGAACTGACGCCAATGGGAATGAGGTTGCATACCTTTATGATAACCAGGGCAGAATGGCGTTTAGAACGGATTCAATTACAACTACGTCATTTGTATATGATGCAGCAGGGCAATTGATTGAGACTGAAAGTAACGGTAACAAGATTAAACGTGACTATGACGATCTTGGTCGTAGGACGTTAACCACTGATTCAACTGGCGGCATAACTCAAACAGAATATGATCTAGTGGGTAATATTGTTTTAGAAGTTGATCCTCTAGGAAACTCAACACAATACATCTACGATAATCGTTACAGGGAAGTAGAAGTAATTGATGCTCTCAACGGAAGAACAATCACAGAATATGATAAAGCTGGTAATATCTTGTCGATAACTGACCCAGTCAATAATACAACCGAATTTACATATGATAATTTAAACAGGAAAGTTTCAGAAGAGAATGCATTGGGTGGTGTACGAACCTTTACTTATGATGATGTTGGTAATTTAACAAATTACATAGACCGAAATGGACGCATTACAAGCTTTACTTATGACGGGTTAAATCGAACTATCTCAGAGGAATGGCTTAATTCTTCAGAAGAACCGGTCAGCTCAATCAATTTTACCTATGACATCGCCAATAGAATTACTAGTGCTGATGATGGGAACGCAATATACAGCTATACATATGATGAAAAAGGTCGCATTATCACTATAAGCAGAATTGGAGTGTCGGGCGCACCCGATGTGCTCTTGAGTTATGAATATGATGATTTTGGAAACCCAGTTTCGCTAACTGAACAAATAAACGGCCAAACAGCCGGGAAAATCAGCTATTCCTATGGTGCGGAAAATCGGCTTGAACAAATTATCCAAAGTGGTGAAGGCATTAGTGACAAAAGAGTTGACTATATATATGATTCTGAAGGCAAAATATCTTCACTAGAACGCTACTCTGATCTAACTGCTAACCAACCAGTAATCAACACAAACTATAGCTTCGACCAAGTAAGACAGCTTGATCGCATCAGCCATAATCAATCTGGCTCTGAAGTCGCATTCTATGATTTCTCATACGATCCCGGTTCTCGAATTAATCAAATCAATAGTATCGATGGTGTTACAGGCTACACATACGATGATAACAACAGGTTATTGACCGCTGATAACACAAATACGGTGAGTATTGATGAAGCCTATAGTTACGACGCAAATGGTAATCGCACCAATAGTGGTTACCAAACTGGTGTTAATAATCAGTTACTTTCAGATGGCGAGTACAACTATGAGTACGATTTAGAAGGCAATTTAATCTTGCGAACTGATATCGCAACTAATAATACTCGAGAATATCAATGGGATCATCGCAATCGTTTAGTTGGTATTCAGGATAAGACGGCTACAGGCGATTTAATTGCAAAATTTGATTATACATACGACCATCAAAACCAAAGAATCAAAAAAGAAGCTGATCTAGATGGCGCTGGCAGTGCTGAATCTGAAGTTATCCACTTCGTTCACGATCGGAACAATATATTACTTGAATTTGATAGCAATATATCTTCTGTACAGCCTAGCAATCGATACCTATATGGTTTAGATAGTGATGAGATATTGGCACAAGAAAATGACAGCAATGAAGTTTCATGGGTCTTGAGAGATCACATAGGTACCGTACGTGATGTAGTAGATAACAATGGTTTAGTGTTGAATCATCTTAGCTATGACTCATTTGGGAATATTTTAAATGAGTCAAATTCTAACTTGAACTCAAGACATCTATTCACTGGTCGAGAGTATGACAAAGAAACAGGATTATATCAATACCGAAACCGATATTATGATAGTACAACAGGTAGATTCTTGAATGAAGATCCATTAGGATTTGGTGGAGGGGATACCAATCTATATGCTTATGTAGCGAATGATCCTCTTCACTTTAACGACCCAAATGGTACTGAGAAAAGAGTAGGTGAAGTTCTTCCAGGAAGAATTTACTCCAGAGAAATTAAATATGTTAACAAATGGAGAAAAACGACCGACTCAGATAGTCAATCAGAGATAGCTAGGAAAAGGAATCGCTTTGATGGACCTTTATATATAGTAGAAGATAATTTTGCTGTCGATTTCCAACCAATAAAGAAAGCAGTAAATGAGCGTTCTCTAAAACCTAAGCCAGAACAAATTTTAGGGAACCGAACCAGAACAAATGGAATTGCAGATGATCGTGGCCATATCCTTCCCTTTCTCGTAGGTGGTAATGGCAATTTTGACTATAATAGACCAAATAATTTCTTTTGGCAAAACAGAAAAGTTAATAGAGGTGTATATACAACATATGGTGAAAAAATAGCAGAAAAAATGAGCTTTTTTGCAGATGATGACGACTGCTATCCTCATATCGTGATGAATCTCAAAGCATCATTTTTCTATGATAGAAAGACAAGCCCTTTAAGGCCCAAAGGATTTACCGTTAAAACCACAGCAAAGTTAACTTTACCTGGCCCTATAAATTTGCCCGCAGTTGGAGGCGTTTTGTTCCCTGAGATCAGAGGTATTAACTTTAACGATTTGACCCAATCATTCCTGAATCTGCCGTCAGGCGCATATAGTTCGTGAGGCATTGTTATATCTGCACTTAAGAAAGGATGAAAAGACTCACAAAGTTATTATTACTGGTATGCGTTTTTGCTATATTTCCTATAGGCTATGGTGTTTTTATGGTCCTTGCTAAGTCGCAAAAGCAGCCTAAAATAATTACCAAGAAAAGCCAAAAAAGCGACTACGAAATAGATGGAAGTAGAGTCATGCAGAATGAGGAGAAAAACGAATTATTTCTAGTTAGAGGAGGAAATGGTAATGGTTTTATTAATAATTTGGGAGAACTTGTAATTGTCTGTGATGATAGGTACTTATGCGACCGCCCATTTTCTGAAGGTCTTGCAGCAGTAAAATTAAATAGCGGAAAAATTGGTTATCTTAATAAAACTGGACAATTAGAAATCGAAACAGAATTTGATTACCCAGATGAATTTGAAAGTGATTTTTTCCTGGACTTCTCTAATGGGCTGGCACTCATATCACAAAAAGTTAGGCTACCGGGAGGCAACACATTTGAGGAAATTGGTTTTATTGATAGAACCGGGCAATTAGTAATTGATTCAACTTACTATGGCATGTATCCTTTCTCTGAAGGCCTTGCCATAGTATATATCAATGATCCTCCAGAAGATTTAGTTGGTTTTATTGATACTCAGGGAAACGTTGCTATTGATATTCAATTTGGTTTTGCTAATGATTTCTCAGAAGGCATAGCTGCGGTACAGGTAGCTAGAGGAAGACACTATAGGTGGGGATTTATTGATAAATCAGGCAATTTTGTAGTTGAGCCCCAGTATATTGATGTTGGCAATTTTTCTGAAGGTTTAGCACCTGTTCGAATCAAAAGAGAGGGATATGATTACGCCAATCGTAGTGTTTTTGGTTTTATCAATAAAGATGGAGAAATGGTTATTTCGCCTCAATTTGTCTGGGCTAAAAGTTTCTCTGATGGACTTGCAGCAGTTGCAGTTGGTAATAAGTTCGAGCATAAGTGGGTTTATATAGATAAATCTGGAGATGTCGTAATAGAACCCAGCTATGATAATTTTGATATTGAATCCATAGACTCTTTTTCAGAAGGGCTAGCCTCTATAGCAGTTAATAATTCTGCAGGGGGTATCAATAGTTCAATTGGTTTTATTGATAAAGAAGGTAACTGGGTAATCGAGCCAAAATTTAGCTATGTGGAAGGGTTTAAAGGGGGACTAGCAAGAGTAGATATGGAAGGGTATTACTCTGATAACCAATATGATAATTTTTCTGGATTCATCAGCAGAGATGGTGAAGTTATGTGGAAATTCTGACTTTTCCGCATCAATTATTAGTAGACTGTTCCCGAAAGTTAAACTATTTAAGACTAAAGTTTTAGATTCTATTTCTCGTCCAAAATTATAACAGCACTGGATTTGGGAGATCCATCCCCATTCACATATTCGTAGAGGGTCGTGGTGGTGATTCCCAACTCATCAGCAATATCCTTCGGCCTAGTATTCTTATCAGCCATTGCTGCCATCGCCATTCTTATCTTCGAAGCAGTCATCTTGCGCGGTCTACCACCTTTCCTCCCCCTGGCTCTCGCTGCTTTCAAACCTGCATTAGTTCGCTCTATGATCAAATCCCTCTCAAACTCAGCCAGAGCAGCAAATATAGTAAATGCCAACTTTCCTTCCGGCCGCGTCGTATCGATCGATGCACCAGAACCATTCAGCACCCTTAAACCAATTCCTTCTTTTGCAAAATCCTCAACCAGTTTAACCAGGTGTTTCAAATTGCGCCCCAGTCGATCCAACTTCCAAACAACAAGCGTATCGCCTTCCCGTAAAGCCTTCAGGCAAGAAGTTAAACCTGGTCGATCATCATTTCTACCACTTGCGCTATCATCATAAATGCGATCGGAATCAATACCAGCTTCTAGCAAAGCATCTCTTTGCAGATCGAGCAGTTGCGAACCATCCGCTTTTGAAACCCGCATGTAACCGATCAGCATAATTGACGTGCCTTGATTTTTGGTTGACTTGTGGCGATCGCAAAATCGCCTTACAAGAAAACTATATCTTAGAACGTTTATCTAGCCAAGAAAAACGAGATGGATTTACTGCCAATTTAGACACTCAAAATGGTTGTTTTAAGGTGGGTTCCCAAGATACCAGAAAAACGAACGTTTTCCTGGCAAAATAATATGCTTGCGATCCATCTCAACACGAATTCACATAAATTAATTAAATCTCAATAAAGGCCAACATATTAATATATTTACATGAATTTTACTCAAGAGTCATATTAATTGAATGGATGCCTGTATAATTTATCAACTTAGATATTTATCAGGGAGATTTGATTGCAGGCAGGCACAATTGCACCAGGAGCAAGAATATTATGCCGTGATGCTGAGTGGTTGGTGAGGTCTACTACTATAGCTTCGGATGGTAGTTTTATTATTGATGCTATTGGCGTTTCTGAGTTTATCAAGGGAAAAACTGCTCGCTTTGTTGAGGAATTAGAAAGTGATCTTCAAGTGTTGCTTCCTGAAGAGACTAAGCTTGTTAATGATAATTCTTCGGGGTATAAACATAGCCTGCTATTTATAGAGGCTCACTTAAAGCAAACTGCACCTGATGATGGTCGTATTTATCAAGGTCAGCGAGCGGCAATGGATATTTTAGATTATCAACTATGGCCGTCCTATAAAGCTTTATCAATGCCACGGCAACGTATCCTTATTGCTGATGCTGTAGGTCTAGGCAAAACACTTGAATGTGGAATCCTGGTATCTGAGCTAATAAGGAGAGGACTGGGCCGAAGAATATTAGTAGTTACTACTAAATCGATGATGGTACAGTTTCAGAAGGAGTTTTGGAGTAGGTTTACAATTCCTCTTGTTAAACTTGACTCTACGACAATCCAACGCGTACGTACTAATATCCCAGGTAATCACAATCCATTTCACTATTATGATCGCAGTATCATTTCGGTCGATACACTCAAACAAGACCGTGAGTATCGTAGTTATCTGGAGAAAGCTTATTGGGATATCATAATTATTGATGAAGCTCATAATGTCGCTAAAAGGGGACGGGGGCAATCAGCTTCTCAGCGTGCAAAACTGGCAAATCGTCTCTCAACGCGCTCAGACACATTAATATTGCTATCTGCGACACCTCATGATGGCAGGCCTGAGAGTTTTGCAAGTCTCATGAATATGCTTGATCCGACAGCAATCGCTAATGAATCTGACTATACTCAAGATGATATTCGTGATTTGTATGTGCGACGCTTCAAGAAGGACGTTCTACAGGATCTAAAACAGCACATACCTGAACGAAATGTATCTTCTATCGAAGCGATGGCTTCTTCCTACGAAGAAAGAGCCTTTGAGCAGCTTAATGATTTGAATTTTGAACGTATTGATAGTCATCGGCAAGCAGGGCAGCTATTTAAAACCACACTGCTCAAGGCAATGCTATCTAGCCCAGCAGCATGTCTGGAAACAGTTGGTAATCGGCTAAGACGGCTCGGCAAAGATAAAGATGTTAGTCCTGCGGATCTCCATGATATACACCTGCTAAATGCTCTGAAACTAGTTTTAGAACAGATAGATGCCACATCATTTACAAAATATCAGTTACTGCTCAAACTAATTAAAACTGACTTCGGTTGGAACGGCAAAGATCCTAAAGATCGGTTGGTAATTTTCACCGGGCGACTGGAAACATTAAAGTTTTTACAAGCTCAGCTAGCAAAAGATTTAAAGCTAAAACCTGAAGCAGTAATCTCTCTGGATGGTGGAATGTCTGACACGGATCAGAACCAGATTGTAGAATCTTTCGGCCAGGAAAAGGAGCAAGTACGTATATTAATTGCGACTGAGGTAGCCTCAGAGGGTTTGAACTTACACTATCTCTGCCATAAATTGATTCATTTTGATATTCCCTGGTCATTAATGACATTACAACAACGTAATGGAAGAATTGATCGCTACGGCCAAACTCGACAACCAGAAATCCGTTATATGCTTACCCGCTCTAAATTAGAGCGTATGGATGAGGTAGAACGGATTATCAAGGTATTACTTGAGAAGGATGAGCAGGCTATTAAAAATATTGGTGACCCATCAGTTTTCATGGGAGTGTTTGATTCAGACTCAGAAGAAACATATACAGCTAATATTATCGAGTCTGGTAACTCAGCAGAAGATTTTTCCAGGACACTAGATAGCAATGTTGCTCATGCTGCAGAGGAAATTGATATATTTGCTCTTTTTGCTAATCCTGATTTGGTAGAAGATGCAAATAGCAGTAATGGCAAAATCAATCCAAAAGCTGAGCTTGGCATGATGCCAACTCTTTTTGCAAGCAACTTTGAATATGCAACCACTGCTCTGCAGACACTTGAACAGATACCATCAAACCTTAATATTAATGAAGCAGAGCCATTTATTGAGTGTCAGCTACCTGTAGAGCTTGAGCAACGCTATCAAAGATTGCCAAAGGAAATTTTACCGGGAAACAAATCATTATTGCATTTAACGGAAAATCCACATGCTGTAATGCAGGCCATGGAGAAGGCAAGGCGTGAAGAGTCTAGTTGGCCAGCACAACAATACTTATGGGAACTTCATCCCTTTCTTGAGTGGCTAACAGATCGATGTCTTTTCAGGTTCGGCAGACATCAAGCACCGGTGCTCAAGTTACCAGATTTGTCAGTTAATGAATCGGTATTTATATTGTTTGGTAATTTCCCAAACCGACGCGGTACATCAATACTTTCCCGGTGGATTTCTTCTGTCTTCTCTGGAGGCGAGTTCATGAGAATTGAGCCTTTTGATGATACGGTTGAGCGGACTCAGCTAGGCAAGAAGCAAGTACCTAACCCAGGACAAATATCCATTAATCACTTGCTTCCGTTGAGGAATGAGGCAATCGCAAAAGCACGGGCTTACCTGAATGATGAGCAAAAATTATTTAATGCAAACTTATCCACTAAATTAAAGGAGCAAAAGGAGCGATTGGATAAGTTACAGCAATCGCATATGGACAAGATAGAGCAAAGCTTTGATCGTAATTCTCAACTGAGTCGGATTCAGCAGCAACGTCGCATAGGGGAGCTAGGTAGGATTGATAAAATTTTCAAGGATTATCGAGATTGGGTGGAGTTATCCATGACCACTGAAACTGAACCATTTATCAAGCTAGTTGCTGTACTAATAGGAGATAACTAATGCCGCTAGTTGGAATCGCCAATGAAAATGAGTTTTACTCTGCTCATTATCTTGATGCCATCCTACATGAGGATCTCAAAAATGTAACAAAAAAATGGAAGGCTAAAGCAGCTCAAGATAGTGAGATAAAATCCCCAGCTCAGCATCTGGCAAGTCTGCGCCAACCATATTTTCGGTTACAAGATCGCCTATCTCGTATCACTGCAAATGAGGAGAAACTAGTTCTACAACAAGAGCTATTGAAACAAGTTTTGGGCATACTTGGTTATGACTGGCAACCTGAACTCAGAGCTTTAGATGATGAAACATTAATACCGATCGCTGCTGAGGTTACTCGAAACAATGGTTTGCCTCAACTATGGGTGATCGAGGGGTTTAATACTTCGATGGAGCCAGTAGATGTATTGTCTCTCAATCTGGACTTGATTCAGTTTCCTGATAGTGATGATAAGCCAAGCCCTGATTCAGAAATTTTAGGTTCTACACTTGAAGACCTGCTTGATCCGATTTTTGCTCAAGATAATCCACCACGTTGGGTGATTTTGATTAGCATTGATCAGATTGTGCTGGTCGATCGCCATAAGTGGTCTGCTTCAAGGCTATTGCGATTCGATCTACAAGAATTACTGGATGAACGCGACACCAGTTCATTGCTGGCAGCAGCAACCCTGCTACACCGTGAGCATACTTGCCCCGCTGAGGGTAGCACCTTACTCGATGAGTTGGATGAAAATAGCCATCGTCATGCTTACAGCGTTTCAGAGGATCTAAAATTTGCTCTGCGTGAGGCGATCGAATTACTTGGGAATGAAGTAATTTACTATCGCAAAACGGTACGTAAGGAACGGGTTTTTTCTACAGAGTACCAAAAAGCTGAAGGTGAGTCAGAGATTGACCCCAACCAGCTCAAGATTGAGTGTTTGCGCTGGGTGTATCGCCTATTATTTGTCTTTTATATCGAAGCACGTCCAGAACTGGGCTATATCCCGATGGGATCAGATGTGTATCGGGAAGGTTATAGTCTGGAGTCGCTGCGGGATCTAGAGCAAGTAGAACTAATAACTGAGGCTGATAATAACAGCTATTTTATCGATCGCTCCATTCGTAGATTATTTAAGTTGCTATGGGAAGGCTATCCTGCTCAAAAGTCTGTGCAGCGGAATTTGCTATCTGACTCGTCAGAGATAGACTCTAGCTTGATCGCCAATACATTTCGATTGCCCGCTCTTAAGAGTCACTTATTTGATCCAGCACGAACAACTATGTTGGAGCGGGTAAAGTTTCGCAATGTGGTAATGCGAAAAGTATTGGAGCTAATGTCCTTATCTCGAGAGAGTAAGAAGCAGCGCCGGGGCAGGATCAGCTATGCCCAACTGGGAGTTAATCAGCTTGGTGAGGTATATGAAGGTTTACTGAGTCTTTCTGCATTTCTAGCGGAGGAAGATTTATATGAGGTTAAACCAGCAAAAGATCCTGAAGAACGTAGCGATCTTGAAGTGGGTTATTTTGTACCAAAGGAGCGATTAGAAGAATTTAAATCCAATGAGTTTGTTAAAGATCTAGAGACAGGCAAAAAGCCCAGGATGCATCCTAAGGGCAAATTTTTGTTTCGCCTGGCAGGACGAGATCGCCAAAAAAGTGCTAGCTACTATACGCCACAATCATTGACTGAGTGTCTGGTTAAGTATGCACTCAAGGAGTTACTAAAAGATAAAACTGCTGATGAAATCCTATCGCTGAAGGTGTGTGAACCTGCGATGGGCAGTGCAGCTTTTTTAAATGAGGTAATCGATCAATTAGCTGAGGCTTATCTGGAACGTAAGCAGAATGAACTAAACGATCGCATCCCCCATGAGCAAATCACGATCGAGAAGCAGAAAGTCAAAATGCTGCTGGCGGATCGTAATGTGTTTGGCATTGACAAAAACCCGATCGCAATGGAGCTGGCAGAAGTCTCACTATGGTTGAATTGCATTTACCGCGATCGCATCCCAGTTGAGCAATTCGACGATCGCGGCAATCCCTATACGGTTTATCGAGATGGGGATGTGTTTGTCCCCTGGTTTGGATTGCAGTTACATTGTGGCAATTCGTTGATCGGTGCCCGAAGGCAGGTGTATGGGCACAATCATGTGACTAAATTGAAGCGTGGCGCAAAGCTATGGCATACTTTCGACCCAGAACGTGTACCCCTTGATCAGGACATCCCTGCTAATGGGATCTTTCATTTCCTGCTGGGTGATCCGGGGATGGCTGATTACACCGATAAGGTGATTAAGGAGATGGAGCCGGAGGCGATCGACAAAATTAAAGAGTGGCAGAAGGATTTTTGTAAAACGGAACTAACTCCTGAGCAGGCAGATTATGCGGTGCGTCTGAGTCAACGTATCCATCAATTGTGGGTTAACTATGCACAGGAGTTGGCGAGAATTCGATCGCGCACAACTGACCCGCTTTTGGTTTGGGGACAGACTGAGTCTATTGGTCTGACAGATGCTTCACCACTGGAGATGAAGGACAAAATTTATCAGCAGGAAAAGTTGTCGGCAGGAGTGACAAATGCTGGAGCATATCGGCGGTTGAAGCTGGTGATGGATTACTGGTGTGCGTTGTGGTTCTGGCCAATTACGGAAGCAGACAGCTTACCGAGTCGATCGGCTTTTTTGCAGGAGATAGGTGCGATCCTGGGCGAGACAGAGATGCTGGCACCATCAACTGGGCAAATGCAAATGTTCCCGGAAACCCAGGATGAGGATTTGGGCAAACAGTTCTTACAGGATTGGGGTTATGTCGATCTCAACAAATTAATGCTGCTTACACCAAGATTGCAGATTGTGGAGCAGTTGGCAGATCGCCATCGCTTTTTCCACTGGGAACTGGAGTTTGCTGATATTTTCAAGGAGTGTGGTGGGTTTGATTTGATGGTGGGGAATCCACCCTGGATTAAGGTGGAGTGGAAAGAGGGCGATATTCTAGGTGACTATAACCCAATTGTTGAGTTGCGCAAGCTGTCGGCAAGTAAGTTAGCCAAGACCCGTGAGGATCTGTTTGCAACCTATCCTGGGCTATGGGCTGGCTATTTGAATGAGTTTGAAGAGGCTGATGGTACGCAAAATTTTCTTAATGCTTTTCAGAATTATCACTTGTTAGAGGGACAAAAAGCCAATCTCTTTAAGTGTTTCCTGCCTCAAGCCTGGACTTTTACTAGACCAGCGGGGGTGTCTGGTTTTTTGCATCCTGAGGGGGTTTATGATGATCCAAAGGGAGGGTTATTCCGAAAAACACTTTATCAGTACTTAAAAGCACATTTTCAGTTTGATAATGAACACAAGCTATTTGCTGATGTACATAACACTACAAAGTTTAGTATCAATATTTATCAAAAGCCGTCAGAACAGACTTCTAGTTTAGTTCGTTTTGTACATATTGCTAACCTTTATAACCCTAAAACCGTTTTTGAATCAGTTGAGTTGTCAGGCAGTTCTAAAGTACCGGGAATTAAGAACGAGCTTGGCAAATGGGAAACAACAGGTCATCCATCTCGTATCATCAGCATTGACTTAAATACCTTAGATCTATTTGCAAAACTCTACGATAGCGAAGGTACACCTGCTGCTGAAGCACAATTGCCCGCTCTACACGCCCAAAATCTAGTCGGTGTAATCCGAAAATTTAGCCTTCAACAGAAACAACTTAACAATTTGAAAGATCAGTGCCTTGCCCTTCAAATGTGGAATGAGACAAACAGCCAGAAAGATGGCACTATAAGACGTGATACTCAATTCCCAGAAGATACAACAAATTTAATTTTCTCTGGCCCACACTTTTATGTTGGAATGCCATTCAGCAAAACACCAAGGTCTATTTGCAATACGAATAAAGCTTACGACGTAATCGATCTCACTGCAATACCAGACAGCTATCTGCCCCGCACTAACTACATCCCCGATTGCGATCCCACAGAATACAAACGCCGCACACCCAGAGTCCCCTGGGGCGATCAACTACCTGTCACTGACTTTTATCGATTGGTTTGTCGAAGACAGCTAAGTCAATCAGGTGAAAGAACTTTAATTCCTGCTATTGCTCCAAAAGAATCGGCTCACATTCATCCTGTTATTTCCACAACCTTCCAAGAACAGAATGCTATGGTAGCTTTTTGCGCCTTTTGCAGCTCAGTTGTTTACGATTTCTATATCAAAACAACTGGGAAAGGTGATCTTTATGAGTCAACTTTAAGATTATTACCACTGCCTGCAGCTAGTAAAGAAATTATACTTCGTACCATAGCGCTTAACTGCCTTACCAACCATTACACCGAGCTCTGGGTAGAATGTTTTGATTCAACCTTTAATAAAGATGGATGGAGCAAGCCCGATGATCCTCGTCTTGATCAGAATTTCTTTGCCAACTTAAGCCCCACCTGGCAGCGAGATGTGGCATTGAGAACAGATTATGCTCGTCGTCAGGCACTGGTAGAGATCGATGTGTTGGCAGCTATGGCGATCGGGCTTACTCTCGATGAACTGATTACGATCTATCGGGTGCAGTTCCCAGTGATGCAGCAATACGAGCGCGAAACCTTTTACGATAAAAACGGCAGGATTATATTTACCACTAGCAGAGGACTGACTGGGGTGGGGCTACCCCGCAAAGGCAACTCCAAGAAGGAAATTATCGGCTGGGAAGATGTTTATGATGCTGAAACCGAGCAAGCAAAGGTAGAACACCTGGAAATTGAGATCGAAGACGATACCCTGCCTCCTGATGTACCACTACGAGAAAATGAACGCTGGGGTGAGGATGGCAAGCGCCTGCGCACAATTGCTTATGAAGCTCCATTCGATAAGTGCGATCGCGTCACCGACTATCGGATCGCCTGGGCACACTTCGATCGCCTGGGCACAAATTAACATTTGTTAAGCAGAAATAGCTGGATAGGTAAGCTAGGCGATCGGTCAAAGCTCTGCCAAGTAGCAATCAGAGACAGGAACGATTGCTACCAGCCAAAAATACTACCCAAAATTTTCGCCTAACTGCTCCCACACCGATAATTTAGGTTAACCTTAGATCACAGCAATTAAAATGGCTGTTCTGGATCGTCTTGACCTAATTGCCCATGCTCCCTTCCGTCGTCGCCAGTCAAGTTCGCAATTGCGTTTCTGACTATCTACGCACCACCTTTCGCCCCACCACTCCAGGTTTCAACACCATGATGGAGCGGTTTCTAGCAAAAAGCGACAATTATTACAAAGGTCCCTATGTGTCGATCGGGTTGCCCTTCCGCACTGGGAACAAAGGCGCAGACTTTTTTAAACACATACCTCTCAATTTCCATCCCCACCTGCATCAAGAAAAAGCCTTTCAGCGCCTTACCCCACCGTATTATCAATCAACCCTGATCGCAACTGGCACAGGTTCCGGTAAAACCGAATGTTTTTTGCTTCCATTGCTAGAACATTGCCGTCAACAAGTTGGAGCCCATGGCATCAAAGCAATTCTGATCTATCCCATGAATGCCCTGGCAACCGATCAGTCCAAGCGGATCGCTGAGTTAATCCATGACAACCCGAACCTCAATGGTAAAGTAACTGCTGGATTATATGTGGGCGATCGAGACGAGACTCCCACCAGTCGGATGCAACCGGATAAGGTAATCACCGATAAGCATATGCTACGGGATGCTCCGCCGGATATTCTGCTCACTAACTATAAAATGCTGGACTACCTGCTCATCCAGCCTGATAGTCAAAGACTTTGGCGCTATAACCTACCAGAGACCCTGCGTTACATCATTGTTGATGAGTTCCATACCTTCGATGGCGCTCAGGGTACTGATCTTGCTTGTTTGTTGCGTCGCCTCAAACATCGCCTGAAGACCCCTAAAGATCACCTAGCTTGTGTTGGTACTTCTGCCACCCTGGGTGGAGAGGGTAATAAGCAGGAAATGCTGGCATATGCCACCACCATATTCAATGAACCTTTTCATGACGGAGCTTTGATTGAGGAGGATCGCCTCAGCGTCAATGAGTTCTTGTTCGATCAACCAGATCTCATGACCAAATTGCTACCTATTCCCGAGCCTGAGCAAATTGAAGAGCTAAATTTCGATCGCTATGATAACCCTGATGACTATATACAAAAGCAGGTTAAGCTGTGGCTTCAAGAGTATGCTCCTGATTTACAAAACGAAAACTGGCGCAAGCAACTAGGACAAGAACTTAAAACCTTACCGATTGTACAAAATCTACTTCGTAAGCTTAGTAGTACACCTCAAACCTACTCTGAATTAGTTGAACATGTTGGCAGACTAGTTGGTATTCAAACTCAGGCTTCTCCAGAGTATCACCAACTTTTACTAGATAGTTTGCTCAGCCTGATCGCTACTGCTCGCCGTAGTGTTGAAAAGCCCAATGGCAATGAGTTGATTTTACCCTGGGTAAATCTGCGATTGAACTACTGGTTTCGTGAGCTGCGACGTATGGTTGCCAGTATAGAGCAAGAACCAAATCTCTTGTTTTCGGATGATTTGGCAAATACTGCGCCTGAATCTAGCCTAGGAAAAATGCCAAATAATCTACCAGTACTGCACTGTCGGGATTGCGGTGCTACTGGATGGGGTGGAGTAAAAACAAGCCAGGGAGCCGATCGGCTAGAGTCAGATAACCTCAGAGGCTTCTACCAGGCGTTTTTCAGTTTCAATCCTCTTGTTACTTTTGCTTTTCCTTGCGATCATCACAACCCCATGGCTAAGCAGCTTTGCGGCCAATGCTTAACTTTGAATAGCTCAAAAGCTAATTTCTGTACAAGTTGTGGTCACGAATCATTGATTCGGGTTGAGTTACCAGATACAAACTATGAGAGGTCTAGTAATGGTCAGAAGCGACTGGTCAGTAACCATGACTGTCCCTATTGTGGGAGCAAAAATGGTTTAACAATTATTGGTGCCCAGGCTGCTAGCCTTACCAGTGCAATGATTGGGGTGCTATACACCACTCCTTACAACCCAAATAAGAAATTATTAGCTTTTTCTGATTCAGTCCAAGACGCTGCACACAGAGCAGGTTTCTATAGTGCCCGTACCTACCGCACCACATTGCGTACTGCGATTGCTCGGACGATCGCTTCAGAGACTGACGGTCTATCACTCGAATCTTTGGTAGATAAATTTCCTGGTTATTGGCAGAAGCGGCTTAACCCCGCTGCTGATTATGTAGCAACTTTTTTACCAACAGATTTAGCCTGGCTGCAAGAATGGGACAATTTTTTAAACAGTGATGATAATGAACTGCCTGTAGATAAAAAAGAAAGACTTCTAAATCTTCTTAATGAAAGACTAACCTGGGAAATCGTTAACCAGTTTGGTCATCGTGCAGCTGTCGGGCCATCACTTGAGCGAAGCGGCGTATGCTCAACAAACTTTGCTCCAGAACAAATAGCTCAAGCAGCGAGTGCTTTGCATTTTAAACTTACAAATGAGATTGAAGCTCTACGTCAATTAACCACAGAAAAAGTCCAAGAGTTTTTGCTGGGTTTGCTTCACCATCTTAGGATGCGAGGTGGTATTCTTCAGCCAGCCACAGATAAATATATTGCTTCAGGCGGCAACACCTTCCTGTGGCAAAAGTATGCTTTCATGCCGCGTATTGGGCCATCTATTCCTAAGCCGATTTTCTTTGTCAGTGCTTTGGCTAAGGCAGATAGCTTTGAGACAGTGATTCGTCCTGATAAACGAGATAGCTGGACTGAGGAATGGTGTAAACGTGTCTTTGCTCCTACTAGCTTGTTACTCAAAGAGCAATTGGTTGAAATCATCCATGCAACCCTAGATGCCTTGGTGGAATATGGCTTGTTGCAAGTCAACAAATGTAGTGGAGGTAAAGCTTGGGGTATTCCTATGTCCACTTTGTCTGTACAGACGAAGGGACATGTATTGGCGTGTGATCGCTGCAGCCATCAAATCACCACCAGTGAGATCGAAAAACGTATTTTTATAGGGATGTGCTGCCTTTCATCTGGATGCAATGGACATTACCAACCAGACACACGAACAGGTTTAGCCTACTACCGGGAAATTTATCAAAAAGGTGAAGTGCGGCGGATTGTGGCTGCAGAACATACTGGGTTATTAACTCGCAGCAACAGAGAGACTTTAGAAAAACAGTTTATTGCTGGAGCACGCCGCTGTGATCCTAACCTTATTTCTGCCACTGCGACCCTTGAAATGGGAATAGATATAGGAGATCTATCAACTGTAATACTCAGTTCCGTACCCCCTGGTCCAGCTAATTTCCAACAAAGAATTGGTCGCGCTGGCCGTAGAGATGGCAATGCACTAGTAGGCATAGTTGCTAATGGAAGAACTCATGACTTATTTTTCTATGCTGAACCACCAGAGATGCTCGCAGGTAGGGTTGAAGCGGCAGGCTGCTATTTAGATGCATCCGCTATCTTACAAAGACAGCTTACAGCTTTTTGTTTGGATAGTTGGATCGCTACAGGCATTAGTAGTCAGGAATTTGCGCCCTTATTGAACAATGTGCTTAACTCAATTGAAAAAAAGGATCATAAGTCTTTCCCCTATAACTGGTTGACCTATATCAGAGAATATCAGGGACAACTCCTGGATACTTTTTTAGCACTTTTTACGACAGAAAATACAAAGAGTCTTACCCGTAATTCACTACATATGTTTATGGAAGAGGGTGAGCAGTATGAGGGCGGCTTGAGTTGGCGCATTCTGGATCGGTTAGAAGGTATTCGAAAGGAACGAACCCGTTTAAGTAGCCAGATTAGAAATATTAGAGATAAGCTCAAGAAGCTTAAAGCCGCCCCAGAAGCAATACAAGATAAAGAGCGTATAGATGAGCTGCACCGCGAAAAGGCAGCTTTTCAGGCGTTGATGAAGGACTTAAACCAGAAACGTACTTTAAACTTTTTCACCGATGAAGGGCTATTACCTAATTATGCTTTTCCTGAAGCAGGAGTAACGTTAAAGTCTATCCTGTGGCGTAAAAAGCCAGAAACTGAACAATCCAGTGGTAATAGATACGACACCTATCCTATTACCTACGAACGCCCCGGGAATCTGGCAATTCGAGAATTAGTGCCTAGTGGGATTTTCTACGCCGAAGGGCGACGGGTTAAAATCGACCAAATTGACTTGAGACTATCAGAACCTGAAGATTGGCGCATTTGTCGTAGCTGTAATTATTCAATTCGAACAATTGAAACTATTGCACAGCATAAATCTTGCCCACGTTGTGGCGATCCAATGTGGAGTGACCAAGGACAAGTAAAACGAATGCTGCGATTGAGGCAGGTGATGGCTACTACATCAGATAAAGATAGTCGATTTGGCGATGACAGCGAGGATCGCAGCACAGCTTTTTTTCAACGCCATTTACTAGTTGATTTCTCACCCGACTACCGAGAAAAAACCTTTCTTATAAAGGATAGAGATTTCCCATTTGGATTTGAGTACATTAGTCGTACTAGTTTTCGTGAGATAAACCTGGGCGAATCGCAGTCTACAGGAGATACTGTTGCCATCGCTGGACATAAATATAAATCCCAGGGATTCCAAGTCTGTGGTAGCTGTGGCAAGGTGATGTTAAATCATCGCAGTGATAAGCACAACAATCACACAATTAATTGCCAGTGGCGAGATAAACCTGACCAGGCTAAAGCACTAGAGGTACTGTATCTTTACCGTGAATTTGAGTCTGAGTCTATTCGATTTCTAATGCCTGATGATGACTTCATGACGCCTGAGGGATTACATTCCTTTATCGCTGCTCTGCAATTGGGGCTAAAGAGAAAGTTTGGTGGCCAGGTAGGACACCTTCACACCACTATAAGTGGAGAACCTCAACCAAACTCTAAATTGCGAAAATCATTTTTATACCTTTACGATACTGTGCCAGGAGGAACTGGCTATCTGCGTCAGCTGATCAGTGAACCTGAACAAATGCGAGATATCTTTGAAGGTGCGCTTAAGGTAGTACGCGCATGTAGTTGTAAAGAACAGGGTAAAGATGGTTGCTACCGTTGTCTCTATGCATATCGAAATAGCTTTGATCATGATAAAACCAGTCGCAGCAAAGCGCAAAGCCTATTGAACTCAATCATGAAAAACTGGTCCCAATTAAAGGAAACTTCTCAGGGTCTTTCTTCAATAAAACTCAACAGCAACTTTGAAAGTGAACTAGAGCGCAAATTCATTGAAGTTGTTCGACGTTACAGATCTGCTTCTGGCCATGTGGCTATCTTACGTAAAGAAATATTCAATGGTAGAGCTGGCTATTATCTCAAACTGGGAGATCAAGCATGGACAATTGAAACCCAGGTCTCAATTGGTCAAGCGGATAATGTACATGAACCCTCTCGAGCAGATTTCTTGATAAAACCTGCAAAAAATAGCACCAAAAGTCGTCCGATAGCTATTTTTACTGATGGCTGGGAATACCATAAAGATAGGATCTGGCAGGATTTTAAACAGCGTATCTCCATTCTACGCAGCAATCAATTTTGGTGTTGGTCTCTAACCTGGGAAGATATTAGTCAAGAAATCGAATCAGACCAAACTCATCATCAAAGTAACAATAAGCTAGATGGGCTTAACTTTCATCTCAATAAACAGTTTCAAAATCATCGACCCCAAATTTACAAGCGATATCAGTGTGATAGCCTTACTGATCTTGAAACCAAAAGTAGTTTTCAATGGCTAATGCATTATCTGGCCGAACCAGATGAGATAATATGGCAAAATTGGGGTTTACTAAGAACGACCGCTCAGGCAGATGATCACTCATTTCAGGATCAAAGCCTATGGCAAACATGGATCGCACAGATTGAGACGATTCTTGGTAAAACTGCCCTCAATACTTGGGAACCACCAGAAAGAATGCTGCATGGAGAGGTCAAAATCTCTGATAACCTGAAAATATTGAGCGCAGCTGATTTAACACGTCATAAAACACATGACCCCTCAGGTAGCCTAGTCTTACTGGAACTTGATGACATTACACAAACAGAATCTTCTCAACTTAAACAAAGCTGGAATGAGGTCTTACGACTATTAAATCTTTATCAATTCTTACCCCATGTCTACGCAATAACCACAGCAGCAATAAGCAAAGGAGAACAGCTACCCCCAGCTGAACCACCGCTTGCTCAGACTGATCAGACATTAAAAAGTGAGCAATGGGCTAACGTAAAAGCTCTGGTTCTAGAAGATAAATTACTACCACTTGTAAAACGTATGGCTGAAGAAGACTGGCCCTTACCCGAAGCTGGTTACGAGTTAGAAGACAAGTGTGGGAAAGTGATTGCTGAAGCAGAAATTGCTTGGCGAAGTGCTAAAGTTGCTATTTTTGCTAACTCTAATGATCAAGATATCTTTAGGCAGGCAGGATGGTTCACAGTAACCGTTGATGATTTTTTGCAATCAATGAATGCAATCAGGGAAAAGCTGTAAGGAGAAGGAATCATGTCTCTACAAAATACTTTCCGCCTCGCCATATCCGATGATTTCTTTGATGCTTACAGCCGCTTGCCCAGGTCTATTCAAAGTAAAGTGTCTGAGTTCATTAATCGGTTTCGCCAATCTCCTACTAGTCCTGGCATCAACTATGAGTCAATCCGGAATGGCAAAGATAAGCGAATGAAATCTGCACGTATTGATCAAACTTACCGTGCAATTGTCCTTAAGCCTGAGAAGGGAAATGTATATATTCTTTTGTGGGTTGATCATCATGATAAAGCATATGACTGGGCACAGCGTAAAACCTGCATGGTTAATGAAGTATCTGGTGCGCTACAAATCATTGATGTTGAACAAGCAAAATCAACTACAGAGCAATTAATCCAGGCAAACCATAATAAGAAAAATAGTCGTTTTCAAAAAATTAAAGACAAGCATTTAATGCAGTTAGGGGTACCTGAAATTTTACTTCCAGCAGTACGACAAGTAATTACAGATGATGACGTTGATAAATTGCTCCCTCACCTTCCTAGCGAAGCCAGCGATGCCCTAATCCTCTTAGCTGCTGGATATGAATTAGATGCTGTCTTTCGCGAGCTTGAAAAAACTAGGGATGTACAGCAAGTGAATCCCGATGACTTTGAAAAAGCTCTGGAAAATGCTGACAGTCTCAGTCGATTCATGGTCATCACTGATGATAATGAGTTAGAGGAAATGTTGGCAGCTCCTCTAGAAAAATGGCGGGTTTTTCTCCACCCATCTCAACGAAAACTAGTTGAACGTAATTGGAGTGGAGCCATCAGAGTTCTAGGTGGAGCTGGTACTGGCAAAACAGTTGTCGCAATGCATCGGGCTAAGTGGCTTGTTCAGAAAAGCTTTGTTGATCCAAATGATCGCATTCTATTTACTACTTTTACCCGTAATCTAGCTGTTGATATTGAAGCAAACCTAAAAACTATTTGCCCCCCCAAACTTATGCAACGTATCAGAGTAGTAAATTTGGATGCTTGGGTATCAGAATTCTTTCGACAAGAAGGTATTGAGATAGAAATAGCTTATGATCAAAAAACTCATGAGATATGGGAGGATGCGTATACTCTTGCTCCAGTGGATTTAGGTCTCTCTTTAAATTTTTATCAAGAAGAATGGCAAGATGTAGTTTTAGCGCAGGATTGTCAAACTTTGAGAGACTATCTTAAGGCTCGCAGAGTTGGCAGGGGAACTCGCCTAAGCCGACAGAAACGCCAGGAGATTTGGCCAGTATTAGAAGAATACCGTAATCTCCTCAGAGAACAAAACCTACGCGAGCCGGATGAAGCATTCCGCGATGCTGCCAAAATTATTGAAGCTAAAGGGGATGAAACTCTACCTTATAAAGCAGTCATAGTAGATGAAGCACAGGATATGGGGCCTGCAGCATTCACCTTACTTCGAGCAATTGCTGGTAAACCTAAACCAAACGATATGTTTATAGTAGGTGATGCCCACCAGAGGATCTACGGTAAGCTTGTAACTCTCAGTCAATGTGGGATAGATATTCGCGGACGCTCGAAAAAACTTCGCCTCAATTACCGAACAACTGACGAAACGCGTCGCTGGGCCACCGCTATTTTGGCGGGCGTTACCTTTGACGATCTTGACGGTGGAACCGATTCACTTAATGATTATCGCTCACTCATGCACGGTGAACTTCCTGTAATCCGAGGATTTGAAAAACTTGATGATGAAATAAAATTTATACAACAAACTTTACATGAACTCAAAACTGAAGATAATAGCCTTGCTGGTGTCTGCCTGGCCTTTCGAACCAACACTTTAATGGAAAAATTTGAAGCATTCCTCAATGAAAAAGAGATACCTACTAAACGTATTCACCGTGATCAACCTGACAATCCCTTTGAATATGGAGTTAGACTCGGTACCATGCATCGTGTCAAGGGGCTACAATTCAATTACGTTTTTCTACCAAATCTAAATTTTGAAGTATTGCCTCTTCAGAATGGTCTGAACCACTGCGCTGATGAAACCGCAAGACAGCACTTTATAAGTGGAGAGCGTAGTCTACTTCATGTTGCAGCTACTAGAGCAAAGAAACAAGTTTTTGCGTCTTATCATGGCCAACCAAGCCCATTATTGTCAATTTAGCTTCAACACTGACAGCGAAGGGGATGATAATGACGTTTTCCTTTGCATGGGCGATCGCCCTAAAGCAATCCAGCCTCTTATAACCATCGATACGTTACCCTAGCTGGGACTGAGATTAACCAGCAATTCAAATTCGACTCCTATGCTCGCAAGATACCAGTCTGCTGCAATAGAACCTCAGCTGGAATACCCAAGTGTTCATGGAGCGCACGGATCATCTCCAAGGTCAGATCACACTTACCCGACAGAATTTCTGAGACTTCAGCACAGCTACCGATCAAGGGAATGAGATCGCTGGTCGTTAAATCCAATTGCTCCATCCGAAATTGAATAGCTTCAGCAGGCCTGGGTAAGCCGATTGGAAATTGCTTCTCCTCATAAATATCAACCAGGGTAGCAAGCACTTCTAATTCATCTGCTTCAGGAGTTGTTAAATGTCAATTACCAATTTCGACGGCGTCAATTACTTGGCAAATAGCGGATGTAAATGACGTGTGCAAATGACAACTAAAACTAAGCTGAAAGGAACTGCATATGTTGAACCTCAAGGAGCAGTAAGATTCGGATTGATAGCGATTATTATTTTTGCGAGCGCTCAACAGCGTTGCGTTTACGGAAACTATCAGCATGAATTTCAACAATGAGAGCATGATGAATGAGGCGGTCAACGGCAGCAACAGTCATCATGTCATCGGCAAAGATGTGATCCCATTGCGAGAAAGGCTGATTAGCAGTAATGATGAGGCTTTTGCGTTCATAACGATGAGCAATCAGCTCAAACAGGACGGAAGTTTCAGCCTCAGATTTTTTGACATAGCCAAGATCATCAATAATGAGTAAATCAAAGCGGTCAAGTTTGGCAAGGATAGAGGCAAGCTGAAGTTGTAGTTTGGCTTGCTGTAGATGTTGTAGCAAAGCATAGGCCGAGAAGAACTTAACCCGTTTGCCCATTTCAATCATCGAGCGCCCGAGCGCAGCAGCAAGATGAGTTTTACCGACCCCGGAAGGTCCAAATAGCAAGCAGTTTTCGGCCCTATCCAACCAGGCCGTATCTTGTGCCAGTTGGATCAGTGGCGCTGATTTGAAACTAGGGCAATGTTCAAAATCGAAAGAGGTAAAGCTTTTACCAGTAGGTAATTTAGCCTCAGCGAGAGCTCGTTTGATCCGATTCTGTTGGCGATAATCCAGTTCCAATTCGCACAGAGCGAGCAAGAACCGGTCGTAAGCCCAATGCTGTTGGGTGGCCTTCTGCTCGATAGTCTGCCAATGTTGGAGCATGTGCGAGAGTCGTAGCTGTTTGAGTATCAGGCTCAGAGTATTGTTCGGGTTTGGTTTCGAGGAGTTGGTCATAGGCTGAAAGCGAATGTTGTTGTACGTTTAGTTGAGGTACGCTCAATTGCTGCTGGGGTAGTAGGAACTGTTGCTGTAGAGCCTTCAGGCTGAGAGTGCCCTGCTGCAGTTGGGTTTCAAGATAGTCGGCCACTGTAGTTTCTCTATCGTGCTTGGCAGCAATATAGAGGGCTTCAACCATGATGCGCGCTGCATTATCGATTTCAAAATCAGCCTGTAACCTCTGCCACAGCTGCCGCCATTGTTGATTAGGCAATAGGTCTTGCTGCCAGGTGCAGTAAATAAAGGCACGGGGTTTACGCCTGAGGCTATCAATTACATGGCGGTAGTTAATACAGCGAGCACGGCGGATTTTGGCTGACCCATGTACTCGCAAACGGGGTAGTTCCACCACTTGTTGCTGCCCCAAATAACCGACCAGGCGGTTGTGATAGATATGAATATTCAGCTGCCTGCCAATCAGTCTTGATGGCACCGTGTAAAGAATGCAGCGCACCGAAATGGTGCTGTGGCAGGTCACCCGCACCGTCAATTCTTCGTAATCGGCACAGCGATATCTCGGTAGTGGTTGTAGGGTTACTTTTTCCTCGGCAAACTTGGCGCTGCATTTACAATTGAGCTTGGCAACCACCTGCTCGATAAATTCTTGATATGCACTCACTGACTCAAACTCAAAGCTGCCACGCAAATACAGAGCTTGGCGCAACCGGCGCTTGAAATGTCCATGGGGAGATTCGATGGAGCCATTTTCATGAGCCACGCCTGGGTTATTGCGACTTGGACTCATGCCATAGTGTTCACATAGCTCGGCATAGAATTGGGTTAGTGGTTTATGCCGTTTGCCCGCCATATTCCGATAGGCAGCACTCAAATTATCGGTGCGATGCTGCTTTGGTACACCACCACAGGCATGCAGCGCATTCTGTAATCCTTCAGACAAGCCGATAAAGCTCTCGCCACCCTCGATTACCTGCACATATTGCCAGCCACTGTAGGCCAGACGGTAGTGGTACAGCAGGTGCTCATATTGTTTCCCTTTGATGGTAACTTCCACCTGTTTGAGCTCGGTAAAATCTGATAGACCCATTTCGCCGGGCTGATGGCGGATCTCAAACATTACCTCCTGCGGTTTGCCATGGATACTTTTCCATACCTGCACTCGCCTTTGTAAGGTACGCAATTGTTGCTCATATTGGCCTGGATAATGCTCGGCTAGATATTCATACAATGTCATCGCCTCTAGACGAGGCTCACGTCGAAGCATTGGCTCTAGCTCTTCCTCCCACACTCCTGATAGCGGATCTCGGCGGGTGCGCCAATCTCGCTCACCTTTACTCTTGGGCTGGTGTTTGCCTTGCTCAATACGGCTGCCGCTACGGACTGATATGCCGGCAATCTCGGCTGACTCATTTTGATTGCAGCCGACCTCTCGTGCTTTCTTGTACACTTGCACTTGATATTGTTTTATATATTGACCTGACACTGCTGACGTTCCACTTTCCTGTTTGAACGTCTTTAGTGTCTTTCTTTTTTCCCGTTTTGATCTCTTTTTTTCTAGTTGACGCCTACCTCCACTTGCGATCTCATATCCTTGCTGGCGATCATCTTTTTATGCCAAGTAATCGTCATCCAGACGCCAAGGTAATTGTCGCCTAACAACTATTGTTCATCATATTCCATGGCATGATAAAGCTCCCATACTTGCTGCAAGTTTAGCCAAAAACCTGGGCTATTGCCAAAGAAGATTGACAACAGTCGGGCAGTGCTTGGCGTAATACTGCGCTTGCTATTGATCAGCTCGCTAACATGTTGATCTGGGACATGAATTGCTTCAGCAAGCACACGCCGTGAAACCTGCATTGGCTTAAGAAAATCCTCAAGCAATATTTCTCCAGGGTGTGAAGGAGGGCGTTTATTGGGAATTTTCATAATAAACCCCCTCTGGTGGAAATCAATAATCTCAACATCTAGCGGCTCTCTGTATTATCTAATGTGCTCACACTTGGATACTTTAGAAACCATGGCCTTAAGTCATAAGTATTCAGGTTAGCCAATTGTGCAGCAGCTTGTTGCACAATTTTACAAACCAACAGCTGCAAAGTGACAACATGAGATACGCTTGTTGCGATCGCTTCTATGTTGGACTATAGCTAAACGATGCCCAAATCACCTACCCTATTTCCTGAAGAAGAAAGCTACATCGCTTTTTTGAGCGATCTCAAGACCCGTATCCGCCAGGCCCAGGTCAAAGCGGCATTAGCTGTCAATAAGGAGCTGGTGCTGCTTTACTGGCAAATTGGTCGGGATATCCTACAACGGCAACAAGAAGAAGGCTGGGGCAGTAAAGTGATCACGCGCTTAGCCAAAGACTTGAAACGAGAGTTTCCTGATATGAAGGGATTTTCACGTACAAACCTGATGTATATGCGATCTTTTGCTGAGGCATATCCCGATGAACAAATTGTCCAACAGCTTGTTGGACAAATTCCGTGGGGCCATAATGTCCGTATTTTGGATCATGTTAAAGATCCGCAAGAGCGCATCTGGTATGCCCAGGAAACAATCGAAAATGGCTGGAGTCGTAACATCCTCGAGCTGCAGATTGAAAGCAAGCTCTACCAACGCCAGGGCAGTGCGGTTAACAATTTTGAGCGAGCCTTGCCACAGCCACAATCAGATCTAGCAAATCAGCTACTCAAAGATCCCTATAATCTAGATTTTCTTGCACTCACAGGGACAGTTCAAGAGCGAGAGCTGGAATCTGCTCTGGTCAAACACATCCGAGACTTTCTCTTGGAATTGGGGGTGGGCTTTGCCTTTGTTGGCAGCCAGTATCGACTTGAGGTTTCAGGTAATGAATATTTCATGGATTTGCTGTTCTATCACCTCAAACTGCGCTGTTACATCATCATTGATCTGAAGGTGACAGAGTTCCGGCCGGAATATACGGGCAAAATGAATTTCTATGTGGCAGTAGTTGATGATTTGCTACGTCATCCTGATGACCAGCCGACAATCGGCATTGTATTGTGCAAGTCAAAGGATCGCACAACGGCTGAATATGCATTACGCAACATCAATACGCCGATCGCTGTTTCTACCCATCAGTTACCCAAACATCTTGAAGAAAGCTTGCCGACTGTGGAGCAGCTAGAAATGGAGATGGAAACCGCGATCGCCGAGCTGGAAGAAAGTGATCGTAAAAGTGACGATTGATTGACAAGCCTTCTTGGTAAAACACATCCTGTTTAGGGAACCCCTTCAAAGATTCCTGTTTAGTGTAACCCCAAAGCCAAGGGTAGGGCAGCAGGTTATGGGCTCCGAGCTGTCCAGGGCTTCAGAGCGCAGCGTCCCTTGACGGATTGGGAAGACCTGCTAACCGAAACTCAGCGCTGGGGGATTAAACTGGAACCGATCGCAAAGGTTTTAACGGCAAGGGAAAAAACATAGCAAGTCACTCATCCTTTTATTGCATACAGTTGTATGCACATGATATATTCATAAGAAAGTTGCAATATGGCTCGAGAGATACAGCCAAAAACAATTCTGGTTTACACCGACAAAAACGGTAACGAGCCTTACACTGACTGGCTTACAGATTTAAAAGACCAAAAGATTATAGAGCGCATTCGAGTCAGGATTAGGCGGCTTGCAAGTGGGCTATATGGCGATTGTGAGGCAGTGGGGAAAGGCGTTTCAGAGTTGAGGATGTTTTTTGGCCCTGGCTACCGCGTGTATTTCGGGGAGGATAAGGAAAATATTATAATTTTGCTTTGTGGTGGTGATAAGAGTAGCCAAAAGCAGGACATTAAAAACGCTAAAGCCTATTGGCAGGAGTATAAAGACAATGGCTGAAAAAAGACAGTACAGAACTATAGATCAGGTTGATGAAGAATATTATCGTAATCACCCTGATGAAATAGACAGCTATTTGGCAACGGCTTTTGAAGAATATGCAAAAGATGGTTGCACCCCCGCTCTGCTTTCATCCTTAAGAATGATCGCACGAGTTAAAGGCGTTTCAGCCCTAGCCACCCAAAGTGGTCTTACCCGCAATGGGATTCAAAAAGCTCTATCAGAGCAGGCAAAGCCGGGATTCGATACGATCAACACGATCGTTAAATCCATGGGCTATGGCATTACAGTGCAAAGGCTAGATATGAGTGAAGAGCCTACTACCTAAATCTTGAGAGACAGAAGTAAAATTATAAGGCCAAGGTCATTTCTCAGGGGCGTTTTTATGGGCCTTGAAGTCCAATGGAACGAAAACGTACGCTAAGGATTATTGAGGACGTGATAGACAGTAGAGCGCCCGATGCCAAGTTGTTTAGCGATCGCAGTTGCACCCAGTCCTTGAGATTTAAGAGCAAAAACCTTGTTACGATCAACACTACGTTTACGGCCAAACTGTACACCCTTGGCTTTGGCTTCAAGCCTGCCTTCGTTAGTACGCTCAAGAATGCGCCGACGTTCAGCTTGAGCAACGGCGGAGAGAATTGTAACTACCATTTCCCCCATAGTTCCCTCAGTGCTGATGCAATCATCGAGAAACTTGACTGCTACACCCATCTGGTCAAACTCCTTGATAAGTTGAACCATATCAGCAGTATCACGGCCCAAGCGATCGAGCTTCTTTACCAAAATCAGATCACCATGTTCGACCTTAAGGCGTAACAAATTCAGCCCCTCACGATCGGCATTGCGACCAGATGCCTGATCAGAGAAAATGCGACTTGGTTTCACCCCAGCATTCTTGAGAGCCTTCAACTGAATATCAAGAGATTGCTGACTAGTGGAGACTCGCGCATAGCCAAAAAGCCTCAAACCTGTCTCCTAAATCGATTCATAGACATATTGTCTATTAGTATAGCTAAAAACGACTTATTAGACAGTATATTTAAGATAATTTTGCCTGTCTACTAACTTGCGAATTAATAGACAATATTCTTATACAGCGTTGAGTGTAGGAGCCTGGATGCCAGTTGATTTTTTAACCGCAGAGCAAAAGGCACGATATGGACAGTTTACAGGTGAACCCAATGAAGTGCAGCTAGCACGTTACTTTCATCTCGATCAAAGTGATTTGGCATTTATATCTAATCGACGCGGTGACCAAAATCGGCTCGGCTTTGCTTTGCAACTAACATCAGTACGTTTTTTAGGCACATTCCTTTCAGATCTGGCGCTGATCCCCCGCAACGTGCAAACATTTGTGGCCCAACAACTATCAATTCGCCATATTTCTATTGTGGCAGGTTATGCCCAGAGAGAAACTACTAAACGCGAGCACACAGCATTGATCCGTGACTACTATGGCTACCATGATTTTAGTGCTCCACCGTGGTCATTTCGGTTAAGCCGATTGCTCTACACGCGTGCCTGGATCAGTAATGAAAGACCAAGTTTGCTATTTGACTTTGCTACCGCCTGGCTAATCCAACATAAAGTGCTGTTGCCAGGTGCTACAACTCTGACCCGCTTAATTGCAGAGATTCGAGAAAGAACCACAAATCAATTATGGCAACGATTATCATCATTACCCACAAATGAACAAAAAGCAAAGTTACAAACTCTACTACAAGTGCCAGAAGGAGAACGTACTTCCAATTTTGATCGCTATCGTAAAGGGCCAGTCAGAATCAGTAGCGCAGCCTTTAATACAGCAATTGAGCGCTATAGATATTTTAAAGCATTTGGAATGCAGGAACTAGACTTTTCCTATATTCCACCAGTGCGATTGAAGAATCTGGCTCGTCATGCAGGTATGACCTCCATGCATAAAATTGCCAGGATGCCCGATCACAGACGTATTGCGATCTTAGTAGCCTTTGTGAAAGCGTTTGAGACGATAGCACTTGATGAAGCTCTGGATGTCCTTGACTTACTCATTACCGGTATTGCTGGAGAAGCAAAAAGGATTGGTCAAAAAAAGCGGTTACGAACACTCAAAGATTTAGATAAAGCCGCGCTGGCACTTGCACAAGTTGGTATCTTGATCCTGAATGAGGAAAACCAAGACAGCCAGTTGAGAGAAGCTATTTTTGCACGAATTTCCCGAGACAAGCTAGCTGAATCGGTGGCGCTCATTAATGAGCTAGCTCGCCCAGCAGACGACAATTTTCATGATGAGATTGTCGAACAATATGGTCGTGTGCGGCGTTTTTTACCAAGCCTACTTCACAATATTGTATTCAAGGCTGCACCTGCGGGCGAAGTTACCCTGTCAGCCTTTAAATACCTGGTGTCTATGGGTATCTCACGTAAGCAAATTCTGGAAGACCCACCACTAGAAATTATTACTAATCCGTGGAAGCGCCTGGTCTTTGATCCAGAAGGACGCGTAACCAAACGAGGATACATACTGTGTTTCCTCGATAAGCTACAAGATTCACTCCGTCGTCGGGATATTTATGTCGACAATAGCGATCACTGGGGTGACCCCAGAGCAAAGTTGCTACGGGGCAAAGAATGGCAAGCAAATCGCATCCAGATTGCTCGCTCGCTTGGTCATCCGATCAATCCCCAAAAAGCGATCGCAAACTTAGTGAGCCAAATGGATGCCACCTACAAAGAAGTCGCTTGTAACTTTGAGCATAACCAATCAGTCAGAATCGATCATTCCGGTCAACATCCTTCGCTAACGATTACAAACCTGGATAAACTGGCTGAGCCACCCAGCCTAACTCAACTCAATCAAGAGATTACAGAATTGTTACCAGCCGTAGATCTCACCGAGTTATTGTTGGAAATCAATACTCACACTGGATTTACCGATGAATTTACGCATGTGAGTGAAGCTAATGCTCGTGTTAATGATCTAGACGTTAGTATTTGTGCAGTACTGCTAGCCGAAGCCTGCAATATTGGATTAGAACCCTTAATCAAGAACCATATACCTGCATTGACGCGTCATCGGTTGACTTGGGTCAAGCAAAATTATCTGCGAGCGGAAACGTTAGTGCAAGCCAATGCCAGACTTGTCGATCATCAAGCCACCCTTACTTTAGCTAATCATTGGGGCGGCGGTGAGGTTGCTTCTGCTGATGGCATCCGTTTTGTAACTCCAATTCGGACCATAAATGCAGGCCCTAATCGAAGATACTTTGGTTTTCACAGAGGTATCACTTGGTATAACTTTGTTTCGGATCAGTATTCTGGCTTTCATGGCATTGTTATTCCCGGTACTCTGCGAGATTCAATCTTTGTCTTGGAAGGACTATTGGAGCAACAAACAGGCTTACGTCCTACTGAAATAATGACGGATACCGCTGGTACCAGTGATATGGTGTTTGGTCTATTTTGGTTACTGGGTTATCAGTTTTCCCCACGCTTGGCAGATGCAGGAGAAGCAATTTTCTGGCGTGTCGATAAAGATGCAGATTATGGTGTACTCAATGATTTAGCCCGTGGTCGAGTAAATACCCATCGAATTGAGCAACACTGGGATGACATGTTAAGGATTGCTGGCTCTCTGAAGTTGGGTACTGTTCAGGCTTCAGAATTGATCCGCTCATTACTGAAAAGTGAAAGGCCATCAAGCCTTGCCCAAGCCATCATTGAGGTTGGCCGCATCAATAAAACACTGTACCTGCTCAATTATATTGATGATGAGGACTATCGTCGCCGCATCTTAACGCAACTGAATCGGGGCGAGAGCAGGCACCGTGTTGCTCGCACTATTTGCCATGGCCAACGGGGCGAAATTCGTAAGCGCTATCGACAAGGACAGGAAGATCAATTAGGGGCTTTGGGCTTGGTTACTAATGCTGTTGTCCTGTGGAACACTATTTATATTCAGGCGGCCTTAGAGCATCTACGAAAACAGGCTGTAGATGTGAAAGATGCAGATATAGCAAGGTTATCACCTCTGCTGTATAGACATATTAATATGTTGGGCCATTACTCTTTCACTTTGGCGCAGCAAGTTGTTAATGGAGAGCTGAGACCCCTGAACCTGCCCGTAGACTTACTTCTATTCTCTTAGCGTACGTTTTCGTTCCATTGGACTTCAAGACCCGTAACATTGCTATAGAAGTAGAGGCTGGGCAATCTTCTAATGCCTCGCGGTATTCATGCATCAGATAAATGACCTCATCACATAAGGCACGATAGTCACTGGGAATAGAGGCAATATATTGCTGGGTATTTTCAATCCCTTTCAGACGATCTACCAAGATGGCCTGTTGATAGAGCTGTTGCAGTTTATCAATATCAAGATGGCTACCATCGAGATGCACAGCAATCTTGGCACTGTGGGCAGATTGTTCTTCACGCACTACAATTGCCTTGCTCTCAAATAGGGTGATGTCCTTGTAGGCGATCGCCAGATCAATATCGCTGTTGACATCGAAGCGTGGTAAGTCAGCTCGTTTGCTAAAGGCTAGACCTGAGGCACTCAGATCAATTAGGGGATAACGTGTCTGGCGAATGTAGAGGGATGGCTTGGCAGCAGGGAAGAGACTATCAGCTGTAAAGCGGCGGGCTCGATAGCGGGCGGATTTACCTGCCGCTCCTTCTAGCTCTTCGTAATGTCTCACCATTGATGTAATGCTGTTCTGATGCTCAATAGTCACAAAAATCCCCAATTGCTATAGCTTTAAGAAAATACTGCTTATTGGCAAAAATGTAACAAAATATCAAGCAATAATTATATGATGGCCATCACCCGATGATTCTGACTCATCGATCTCCAACAGTGCTCATGGTTGTAAATGTAAAATGCAGTTTTCGATTTGCGACAATTAGGTGATTTGTGTTTAGGCTCATTGCGTCAGCTTTTCCTGTGTAAGTTAGTGATGCTCTAGTTCAGTTATAGCGCTACGCTTTTGGTTTAGGACATACTCTGAGTCCATGTTTTGACAATTCAGGCTCTTAACAGAAGCAATGTCTTAACACGCCGTGGTAAGGCTATATCCCCTGTAAGATAGATATAGCTGAACCTAAGCGATGCAATTTCCCTGAGGTGAATTATGGCTGCTCCAAACCTGATCAAGCTACCAACTCAAACTCTGCCCCTTGAAAGTGGCGACAAGCTCTCGCGTGAAGAGTTTGAACGCCGATATATGGCAATGCCGCATGTTAAAAAAGCAGAGTTAATTGAAGGAACTGTCTACATGGCATCACCGCTAAGAATTGATAGTCATGGCTATCCGCATGGAAAAATGATGACTTGGCTAGGAGTATATGAAACTGCCACGCCTGGGTTAATGTTTGGTGACAATGCCACAGTGCGATTGGACATGGACAATGAAGTGCAACCCGATGGATTGTTGATGATTATGCCAGGGGGACAGGCCCGTATCAGTACCGATGGTTATGTGGAAGGAGCGCCAGAGTTAATTTTAGAGGTTGCAGCCAGCAGTACCTCAATCGATATGCATGACAAGCTAGAAGCCTATCGCCGTAATCGGGTACAGGAATACTTAGTCTGGCGAGTATACAACAAAGCTTTTGATTGGTTCAGACTGCAAGATGGTCAATATAAGCAGATGCCAGCCAACTCAGATGGAATTATATGCTCAGGGGGATTCCCAGGGTTATGGCTAGATAAAACTGCCCTGTTGAATGAGGATTTTGCCAGGGTGCTGGAGGTATTGCAGCAGGGGCTAGCTATTCCTGAACATCAAGCCTTTGTGGAGAAACTGTCACAAGCTGATCGCTAAGTTAGCAGTTAGCGGAGATTTATGATGAAAATTCCCAAGAAACGCTTGCTACTTTGGTTGATATCTATGAAGAGAAGCAATTCCCGATCGACTTACCCAGTCCCTTAGAAGCGATTTGCTTTCGCATAGAGCAATCTTTAAGCTAGGAGAGGGCACTGCATCAGGGCAACCATGAACTTTAACACCTACAATTCTACCTTTCGTCAGCTGCTCGGTAATGGATTAACTTACCATGTACCTCCCTTTCAGCGAGACTACTCATGGGGTGAGGATGAATGGGATGACCTCTGGCAAGATATCATTGGTCTTTTTGCAGATGATGGCGAGCCCGCCCATTATATGGGATATCTTGTGCTGCAATCATCCGATAACAAACGCTTTGATATCATCGATGGTCAGCAACGAATGACCACGATCAGTATCATGATCTTGGCTGGTCTGTCCTACTTGCAGGATTTAGTTGCTGCTGATTTGGATGCTGACAGGAATATTCTGCGTAAAGAGCAATTGCAAAATAGCTACATTGGCTATGTTGATCCAGTCAGCCTGGTGCCACGTTCCAAGTTAGAGCTAAACCGGCATAATAATCGCTTTTATCAAACCTACCTTGTCCCTTTGGCGCAAATACCTGGCCGGGGGCTTAACGCATCTGAACACCAACTCCGCAAAGCCTTTATCTGGTTTAAAGAGCGTCTGAAGTCAAGACTTGGTAAGTATTCTAATAGTGGGCAGAATTTTGCGGCATTTATTGATTCCCTGGTAGATAAACTATTTTTTACCGTCATCACGGTAACAGACGAATTAAACGCCTTCAAAGTGTTTGAAACCCTCAATGCCAGAGGTGTACGCCTTTCTGCCACCGATTTGCTTAAAAACTATCTGTTCTCGCTAATTGGCACTGCAAACACCCACGAAACCGAAATGAAGGCTCTGGAAGAGCAGTGGGAGCGGATTGTCGGTCTACTAGGGAGTGAGAGCTTCCCTGAATTCCTGCGCATCTTTTGGAATAGCTGCAATAAGCTGGTGCGTAAGTCTGAGCTGTTCAAAACGATTCGGCGGCGTATAACTACCCGTGAACATGCTTTTGTCCTGGTGCGTAACCTGGATCATTGTGCTGCTGTCTATGCTGCCCTGCGTGACCCCCAGGATGCCAGTTGGCAAACAGACGAGAAACAAGCCTTAAAGCAACTGCGAATGTTTAGCGTACGTCAGCCCCTAGCCATGCTTTTGGCCTGCCATCAACAATTTTTCGACCGTGATCGCCAGATATTTACCCGCATTTTGAAAGCTGTGGCCGTTATTTCATTTCGGTATAACGTGATCTGTAGCTTGCAAACCCATGAGCAAGAGCGCCTCTATAACGATATTGCCTGGAAGTTATCTGATGGTATCTACAGCAGCTATCAACAGGTCATGGCTGCATTACGGGATGTATATCCAGACGATACTCAATTTAAAGGAGCGTTTGCTGAGAAGGAGCTCCGCACTACCTACAGCCGTAACAAGACAGTGGCGCGTTACATCCTGTTTGAAATTGAGAAACAGCGATCAGGGCAAGCATTTGAATTTGAAAGTGCGACCTACAACTTGGAGCATATCTTGCCTGAAAGTCCGTCTGAAGCATGGGCATATATTGAAGAGCTAAAACAAGACCGCTTAATCTATCGCTTGGGCAATATGACCCCTCTGGAAACGGCTCGCAATCGTGAAGTTGGTAATCAAGAATATGCTGCTAAGCGAGATGTCTATGCACAGAGTGACTTTCGGATTACCAGGGCAATTGCTGAGCATTATGAAACCTGGGATGAGCAAAAAATCGAGTCGCGTCAGAAGCAACTGGCTAATGTAGCAGCTGGTATCTGGCGGATTGATTTTGGTGACTAACTTTGGCGATCGCCTATGCGAAGGAAAACGCCATTATCATCCCCTAATAGTTGCTCGGCGATTCATTCGTTTTTTTGCTCCAGTTACATTTAAGCGCATTCTGATAACGTCTGTTGTAACGCTGTAGAGATCAGATGCTTGTTCGACATCAATCTTTTTCCTGGCTATACAGCGCATTTCAGATTAGAGACGCACAGAGATCGGCCTCAAGGAACCAGCCCATAATATCGTCTAGAGAAACCTTGGCAAGAGCGTTAGAAATAGCTTTATGCAAGTCATCATAGTCCCTGGCCGCCCAAGAGCGTAGAAACTGTTTCACCTTTGACCACAGCATCTCAATCGGATTTAGCTCTGGTGAATAAGGCGGTAAGTAAACCAAGTGAGCACCGACGGACTCAATTAACTCTCGCACAGGATCAACCTTATGTACACTGAGGTTATCCATAATCACAATTGCACCAGACCATAGGTTAGGCAGCAATTTATCTTTGAGATAGGACACGAAAGTATCAGTATTATTGCTACCAGTAAAAGTAAAATTAGTCAGCACACCGCGTAATGCCATAGCCCCAATTATAGTAACGTTTTTGCCTCGAGCAAGTGGTTTACTAGCATAGGCTCTCTCACCTAGAGTAGCCCTTGCATACAACCTGGTCATTGCCAGGTTAACGCCTGTCTCATCAATGAATACCAGGTTTTCCATTGCCTGTGGCCAAAGCCAGCGTTGATAATCTGCTCTCAGCTGTTGCACTCGTTCTGTATCCCTTTCATCGGCGTGAAAAGTTTTTTTTTCGAGTTAACTCCTGCCTTTGCAACGTACGGCACATGGTTGGTTCTGATACCCTGATGCCAGTACGTTCATACATTTGCTCACATAACTCCGACAGTGTGGCATCATTTTTAGCGGCTACTAACTTTGCTAACTCAGCCAGAGCAGCTTCATTAAACTTGGCTTTTGCTCCTGCCTTGTATGGAATTGGCTCAACTGAACCAGTAGTGCGATAAAGTTGGAGCAGCTGATGGACACTGTCTTTACTAACGCTGAATCGGGTTGCCAACTCACGGATTGAACCTTCTTTATTTTCGTACGCTGTGACTATGCGCTGACGCAAATCTAGAGAATGGGCTCTCATACTTTTTGATTCTTACTTTACTCCTATCATGTCATATTCTATTGCGGAATCTGCTGTATGAAGTGCAGCTTCTTCCGAAATTAGGAGGGCCGGACCCAACCAATTTGCCTCATCCTCGATCTCTTTATTTAAGTTGCGACAGCCACACTCACTAAATGGCACTGTTGGTGGATGTTGTAGAATTCCATGAGCTAACTCATGTGCAACATTAGATGACTGTCTTTTAGGACTATGCGAATCGTTATGAACAATTATGCGACGGTAACCATCGAAAACTGTTACAGCAGAAAAGCACTTGTAATCAATATTAGTCAGGTAGTTAACATGCTTTTCTAAATCATAGTTATTATGTTCACTATCTAATTCTGAAATTGAAATAATAGGAATATCTAATAGCTCTGCTAGCTCCCATGGGCATAGGTGGGAATGTGCTGGAAGACCCAACTCCTCACGGTATTCTCTAGCATATTCATTTGCTTCTGTCTTAAAACCACGGCGTAGAGCCATTATTGCCCATCCTTACGAAGTTTTTCGTATGCTGCTTTTACAATCGCTTCAATTGCCTCAACTCCTTCGGCAGTTAAATTAGAGTCTGCTCTTAAATATGTTGATATTTGTGCAAGTGGGTCAGCTTTCTTATTAGTACTGCTTTTATTATTTTGGATAAAGGATTCAGCTTTTAGTCCCGACCATGCTAGCAGTGCAGCAAGGCTATCTACATCAGGCCTTCTACCCTGTGCTATTCGTGTCAAAGTGGATGCACTAACACCAGATTGTTTAGCTACTTGCTTCCAAGTCAATTTTTGAGACTGACGTTGACTATCTAAGGCTGCATAGAATCCTTCTACGTCGAAATCTACATTTCCCATCTTACCTCCAGTTGCTTACTTGCAATTTTAAATCATATGTGCAATTATTGCCAGTGTGATTGCATTCTTGCAATTGCTAGTCAATATCGCAACCAGGAGGGTTGTCAATGATTTCTACTAAAAAAATTCAAGTTCAGATTGATGAGAAAACCTATTTTGTTGAAGATCCCGTGATCACGGGCCTTCAACTGCTTGAAAAAGCAGAAAAGCGGCCATCAGATGAATATCTTATCTTTTATCTTTTGCCAGGCGGTCAGTTGGAAGAAATTAGACTTGATGAAACAGTTGATCTAAGACAGATGGGGATCGAACGTTTTATTACCTGGCGTAGCGATCGCTCTTTTCGACTTGTAATCGATGGTCGTCGATTTGAATGGGGCATCCCTATCATCACTGGTATTCAGCTCAAAAAGCTTGCTGGGGTTGATCCTAAGGCTTACGGCATTTGGTTGGAAGTTCGTGGCGGTGAAGATCGGCCGATCGAAAATGCAGAAGAGGTTAATCTTGATGCCGAAGGGGTAGAGCGTTTCTTCACCGGTAAAAAGACTACTACAGAAGGCCAGAATGCGATTCTATTGCCATCACAAGATCGTGAATATCTGAAAAGCAGGAGTCTGGATTTCGAGGAAATTGTGGACGGATCTAAGTGTGGGGTTGTTTTCCCTGGATTTCCACTTCCCACTCAATTTGATGCCAATCAGACAGATTTGCTTCTTATTCTGCCATCCGGTTACCCTGATGCCCCACCAGATATGTTTTTTCTAGATCCGTGGATCAAACTAAGACAGGGCAATTGTTTCCCAAAAGCGGCAAATCAACCATATGCTTTTGATGGACGATCGTGGCAACGCTGGTCACGTCATAACAGAGAGTGGCGACCTGGTGTTGACGGCATCTGGACAATGCTAAAGAGGGTTGAACATGCCTTGGAGGTTGCCGCATGACCAAATTAATAAAACTCACATTGCGTGAGCAACACTTGGTTGAGCTGCAGTGTATGTTACTCCGGCAGGATGGTAAAGAAATGGCTGCATACCTTCTATGCGGGCAGGCAGCTATTCAATCTGATCCATGGGATGAGAATCCTTCTGTCAAATACTTGTCCCGTGAGATTGTGTCAATTCCTGATTCAGAGATTATCTCACATTCACCCCAGCACGTTGCTTGGGCAACAGACTCCTTTGTTAAAGCGTTAAAACTTGCTCAGGACAAGGACATGATAGTTGCCATTGTTCATAGTCATCCTGGCGGCTTTGCTGCGTTCTCACAGCAAGACGATATCAATGAGCCAGATTTAGTGCAATTAGCCCAGAATCGAAATGGAGCTCATGCGAGGCTGATTAGTTTGATTTTGACTCCTGATGGGGGCTTGATAGGCCGTTGCTGGACTGATCCTGAAACTTACGAGCCCATATCCTTGATATGTACTGTTGGTGATCGAATCCAACTGCATTATCCAGATCGAGGAAAAGCTATTCCATCCCAAGTTTTTCAACGTCAGTCTCTGGCTTTTGGTGAGGCCTTTAATCATGATATGTCGATGCTTCGAGTCGGTATAGTTGGCTGTGGTGGCACAGGAAGCGCTGTGGCTATGCTTCTTCCGAGATTGGGAGTTAAGCAAATTGTGCTTTTTGATCGGGATGTGGTTGAAGCAACAAATTTGAACAGACTACATGGTGCAACTTTGATGGATGCCCAGAATCAGCGTCCTAAAGTAGAAGTGATCAGGCGAGAAATCGAATCGCTAGGAATTGGGGTACAGGTAAAAACCTATCAATCGTGGATTAGTAATACGTCATGTAGAGATGCGTTAAAGTCCTGCGATGTTATTTTTAGTTGTACTGACGATCATGCTGGCCGCTTATTTTTAAACCGATTTGCTTATTTTTATCTCACACCAGTTTTTGATCTTGGTCTTGCCATTGAGATCTCAAATTCTATTCCACCTTGGACACAATCATTAGACGGTCGAGTAACAACCCTTATCCCTGGGGGCACCTGTCTTTTATGCCGCGAAGTGATTGACCTAGTCGTGGCTCGTGATGAGGCACTTAAACGTGAGCAACCCGCTGAGTATGAGGGTAGAAAAGCCGAAGCTTATGTTATCGGGGAAGGCAACCCTAGTCCAGCAGTAGTGACTTTTACAACTGGTGTTGCGAATATGGCTGTTGAAGAACTAATCCACCGCCTACAAGGATTTCGTGGTGAAGTGGGGGCAATTGCAAATAGGGTTAGGAAGTTTTACCTTGCCGAGGATCGCAAACAGGGAGCTAAGTCCAAAGAAAACTGCCTTATATGTAACTCTGAGCAGTATTGGGGTAGAGGCGATATTGAACCATTTCTTGATCAGGTATAAGTGTAATGTCTCTACGAGTGTTAGTTAGAAATATATTAATTTCATTTCGCCTGATACCAAGGCCTGAGTTTGTATGCAGGACTGTACATTCCCATCCAAGTCCTGAAGAAATAGTTCTGGGGGAAATTATAGTTGTGGGATCGGATGATTACCAAAAATGGGCTTGCTTTCGCTGTCCTGGTGGATGTGAAGAAATAATTCTTCTATCTCTTAGAGCTCCAAAGCACCCATTCTGGAGAGTTCGTAGCGATTGGCTGCAACGCCCATCTCTATATCCATCGGTTCGGCAGCTCAACGAGTGTAAATGTCATTTTTGGATAAGAAAAGGCCATGTCAGATGGTGTGAAGATTCTAATCATATTTCCAGAGGATAAGGAAAGCATTCATATTCCTAGCCTGTCATATTGGGATCGAGCAGATCGCAACAACCATTGATGCTTAGTAGATTTAGCAAGATCGGCCGCAATAGATTTGCCGCACCATCGATCAAAGGAATGCACCTTGTTTGACAAAGTAGGGGGTATGGGCAGTGCAAACGTCATTACAGTTCACTTAGTTTAGTATTAACCAAAGGATAAGACTTATCTATGTATTTTTAGTAAGAAAACATCTTTTCCCTATTTAATAAACTTATAATAGTTTGTCATAAATTTTGTTTTTGATACATCGTTTTTTTGATCAGTCCGTATTTACTTACTATTTGGAAATGATCTCTAATTGATTATTTATCAGCGATAACTAACGCATTGAATTATTGTTTGAGTCTTTATATAGGAGATATTTGGTCCGATGAGTGATTATCGTCGAGAAGAAGCCTATAAGGTGCGGATGACAGCCGCGATCAAGGCTAGAGAACGTTTACATCCTGAGCATAAGAGTAATGGTGACGAGCAACGCTATGCGAGCGCTAACTATGCGATGAGCTTTACTAAAGGCTTACGGCATGATTCCAATACTGGTCTTATTGTCGATAAAGAAGACTTTGAGAGCTTTCGCCGAGCAATCGATGAAGGGTTTATTAATGCTTTCACGGCTCAGGTAAGGGTTGCATCGGCTAAAGATAGGGCATGGGAGGCACCCACTGCAGGGATTGTGTTTGAGTTAGAAGGCCCAGACCCACAAGCCGTCACTATGGCTCCAGCACCACCGCTTGGTTCTGATGAGTTAGCCTATGAGATGGCTGAAGTATATGAATTAGCTTTGTTGCGCGACCAACCTCTCACGGATTTTGCAGCTAATAAATCTAATACTACTATTAACGAGTCGATCGATCGCTTAAATGCTCTGCCATATACCGTCGCTGGTCTTCCTGGCCGACCTCGTACCACGCCAAACGGGGTCTTGAGTCCGCAAACTCTGTTCAGAGGTTCTTCGCCGAAGGTAGAGGTTGGCCCCTACCTATCACAGTTTATGTTGATTGGTAATGATCAGCCGGGTAATTCGGGTGTTGCCCATGGCTATATTCAGTATGGTGTTTTACAAATTAATCAGCGCGTACCCGTTGCCACTGACCAGGACTATAGCAATCTTAAATGATATTAGAGAAAGCGCTATAGGTACTTAAATCAGGCAATGTAAATAATCTGTACCTCAAAAATAGCTCAAATAGTTTCTTGGTTAGCTTGAAGGAACGACAAAATTGATGCATCTGGCGTAACACCTGTTTGGCTTGTCCCCAGATATTTTCAATCGGGTTCTCTGCCGGTGCATAAGGAGCAAAGCGCAGACAATGTATTTGCCAGTCCTGTCCTTGATTGATTTGGGTCAGGAAATCACGAAACGCTTGGGAGCGGTGATAACTAGCGCCATCCCACACTAGCAATATCTTGGCACCAGCACTGATATCGTGCAAATGCTTTACAAATTCAATTGTCGAGGAGCTATTAGCACTTTGATAGGACTGTAAGATTAAATCTCCATTCAGACAATCTAAGGCGCCAAAATAAGTCTGGCTATCTCGGTAGTTATCAACTTTGACCTCCAGCCGCTGTTGACGGTCTCCCCAGCCATACCCACAAATATCACCTGCTCGAGTATGGCACTCATCTAGTGCAAATACCCTTATCTGTCCGTTTTGAATCTCTGGTTGATGAGACTTAAGCCAATTGTTAATCATTTGGTTATGCTCGTGCACCACAGATGCATCATACCTGGGGCTTTTTTTCTCCCCTTATGCCAACTCATGCCAGCACTTTTGAGCAAATCGTAATAGCTTTGCACCGAACGGTATATCACTCCATAGTTCTGGGCTATATGTTCAACTACTTCAGATACTGTACGTTGCCTTTCTTGAGCGATCCATTCAACTACCGCCTGACGCTCTACCTTACTCAAAAAGCCCGCACTGCCTTTATGGCCTAGCCTCAAACCTGCTATGCCTTGCTCTCTATACTTTCTCTCCCAGCGGCTGATATAGTTTGAACTCACGCCTAGGATTGGTTGAATTTCATGGTGTTTCATCTCCTTAAGACGCATTTGTACTGCTAATGCGCGTTTCATCTCGCGCGGGTCTGGGTTACTGGCGATAAATTCTTCTAGGGGCATATCTTCTCAACATATACTACCCTCTATTATTCTCTATAATCATCTGGAATTGCTATATATGACGGAGTGGAATGAATGGTTGCGGGTTCAAAATGGCGAAAATCTGCGTGATAATGCGGTTCTATTTAATGGTGCTCCCCGTCGTTTCATCACATTTCCCCGTGATCTGGCAACCTATGTGCATGATGATGCACTGTACGAAGCATATCTAAATGCTTGCCTAATCTTGCTGTCGATGCGGACACCATTCGATCAAGGTTTTGCCAACCTTTCTGGTCAGGGTAACTTCTTTTTGAACAGTCTAGATATACAGGGGAACTTTTTTGCTGGTCTTGAATCCCATCCTCGGCAGGCAGGTGGTTTTGCCCTATATGGTGGGCCTCATATCTTAACCCTTGTGACTGAAGTTGCCACTCGTGCCCTGAAAGCAGTGCGTTATCAAAAGTTTAATAATCATATTAGACTACGTCCTGAAGCCCTGGCCGGGAGATTAGAGAAGGCAACAGCGATCGAGACTGCTTATCCACAGATTGGGGCAGTATTCTCCGCTCTTGTCGCTGGCATTTCGCCTACTATTAATGCAATTCGGGCTGTCAATTCATCAGGCACTGCTCTACTTCCCATGGCGTTTCAAGAAGGCTCGCCTATGCACCCTTCTTATGGAGCTGGTCACGCAACTGTGGCTGGAGCGTGTGTAACTATTCTCAAGGCATTCTTTGATACTGATGCTGTGTTTGTTCGCCGTAATGGTAATGATGTATTTGACCTCTATCAAACTGGTGATGTTGCGGTTCAATACACTCCCGATGCCACAGGTGCGAATCTCGTTCCATCTACTGGTGGTGACTTTCTTACGCTAGAAGGTGAGTTAAACAAGCTTGCGGCGAACATTTCGATTGGTCGCAATATGGCAGGTGTTCATTACTATTCTGATTACTACGACAGTCTGCGTATGGGTGAGCAAATCGCCATTGGTATTTTGGAAGAGCAGGCTCTATGCTATCCAACCGATCCTTTTGTGCTTAGTCTGCCAACATTTGATGGTGATGTAGTGCGGATTGGGGCTCGTTAGTTGTGATTTCAGCTCCGTTATGGAGATTGTTAAATGTCAATTACCAATTTCGACGGCGTCAATTACTTGGCAAATAGCGGATGTAAATGACGTGTGCAAATGACAACTAAAACTAAGCTGAAAGGAACTGCATATGTTGAACCTCAAGGAGCAGTAAGATTCGGATTGATAGCGATTATTATTTTTGCGAGCGCTCAACAGCGTTGCGTTTACGGAAACTATCAGCATGAATTTCAACAATGAGAGCATGATGAATGAGGCGGTCAACGGCAGCAACAGTCATCATGTCATCGGCAAAGATGTGATCCCATTGCGAGAAAGGCTGATTAGCAGTAATGATGAGGCTTTTGCGTTCATAACGATGAGCAATCAGCTCAAACAGGACGGAAGTTTCAGCCTCAGATTTTTTGACATAGCCAAGATCATCAATAATGAGTAAATCAAAGCGGTCAAGTTTGGCAAGGATAGAGGCAAGCTGAAGTTGTAGTTTGGCTTGCTGTAGATGTTGTAGCAAAGCATAGGCCGAGAAGAACTTAACCCGTTTGCCCATTTCAATCATCGAGCGCCCGAGCGCAGCAGCAAGATGAGTTTTACCGACCCCGGAAGGTCCAAATAGCAAGCAGTTTTCGGCCCTATCCAACCAGGCCGTATCTTGTGCCAGTTGGATCAGTGGCGCTGATTTGAAACTAGGGCAATGTTCAAAATCGAAAGAGGTAAAGCTTTTACCAGTAGGTAATTTAGCCTCAGCGAGAGCTCGTTTGATCCGATTCTGTTGGCGATAATCCAGTTCCAATTCGCACAGAGCGAGCAAGAACCGGTCGTAAGCCCAATGCTGTTGGGTGGCCTTCTGCTCGATAGTCTGCCAATGTTGGAGCATGTGCGAGAGTCGTAGCTGTTTGAGTATCAGGCTCAGAGTATTGTTCGGGTTTGGTTTCGAGGAGTTGGTCATAGGCTGAAAGCGAATGTTGTTGTACGTTTAGTTGAGGTACGCTCAATTGCTGCTGGGGTAGTAGGAACTGTTGCTGTAGAGCCTTCAGGCTGAGAGTGCCCTGCTGCAGTTGGGTTTCAAGATAGTCGGCCACTGTAGTTTCTCTATCGTGCTTGGCAGCAATATAGAGGGCTTCAACCATGATGCGCGCTGCATTATCGATTTCAAAATCAGCCTGTAACCTCTGCCACAGCTGCCGCCATTGTTGATTAGGCAATAGGTCTTGCTGCCAGGTGCAGTAAATAAAGGCACGGGGTTTACGCCTGAGGCTATCAATTACATGGCGGTAGTTAATACAGCGAGCACGGCGGATTTTGGCTGACCCATGTACTCGCAAACGGGGTAGTTCCACCACTTGTTGCTGCCCCAAATAACCGACCAGGCGGTTGTGATAGATATGAATATTCAGCTGCCTGCCAATCAGTCTTGATGGCACCGTGTAAAGAATGCAGCGCACCGAAATGGTGCTGTGGCAGGTCACCCGCACCGTCAATTCTTCGTAATCGGCACAGCGATATCTCGGTAGTGGTTGTAGGGTTACTTTTTCCTCGGCAAACTTGGCGCTGCATTTACAATTGAGCTTGGCAACCACCTGCTCGATAAATTCTTGATATGCACTCACTGACTCAAACTCAAAGCTGCCACGCAAATACAGAGCTTGGCGCAACCGGCGCTTGAAATGTCCATGGGGAGATTCGATGGAGCCATTTTCATGAGCCACGCCTGGGTTATTGCGACTTGGACTCATGCCATAGTGTTCACATAGCTCGGCATAGAATTGGGTTAGTGGTTTATGCCGTTTGCCCGCCATATTCCGATAGGCAGCACTCAAATTATCGGTGCGATGCTGCTTTGGTACACCACCACAGGCATGCAGCGCATTCTGTAATCCTTCAGACAAGCCGATAAAGCTCTCGCCACCCTCGATTACCTGCACATATTGCCAGCCACTGTAGGCCAGACGGTAGTGGTACAGCAGGTGCTCATATTGTTTCCCTTTGATGGTAACTTCCACCTGTTTGAGCTCGGTAAAATCTGATAGACCCATTTCGCCGGGCTGATGGCGGATCTCAAACATTACCTCCTGCGGTTTGCCATGGATACTTTTCCATACCTGCACTCGCCTTTGTAAGGTACGCAATTGTTGCTCATATTGGCCTGGATAATGCTCGGCTAGATATTCATACAATGTCATCGCCTCTAGACGAGGCTCACGTCGAAGCATTGGCTCTAGCTCTTCCTCCCACACTCCTGATAGCGGATCTCGGCGGGTGCGCCAATCTCGCTCACCTTTACTCTTGGGCTGGTGTTTGCCTTGCTCAATACGGCTGCCGCTACGGACTGATATGCCGGCAATCTCGGCTGACTCATTTTGATTGCAGCCGACCTCTCGTGCTTTCTTGTACACTTGCACTTGATATTGTTTTATATATTGACCTGACACTGCTGACGTTCCACTTTCCTGTTTGAACGTCTTTAGTGTCTTTCTTTTTTCCCGTTTTGATCTCTTTTTTTCTAGTTGACGCCTACCTCCACTTGCGATCTCATATCCTTGCTGGCGATCATCTTTTTATGCCAAGTAATCGTCATCCAGACGCCAAGGTAATTGTCGCCTAACATCACCACCATCTTACTATAGGTGTTTATCAGGATTTGATATCACAAGTGACCTGCCTCGAAAAAATGGACAGCCCATCAGAGTGGCAAAAGAAGGCCAATATTTCTACAACTCCATTGCAAACAACGCCTTCACATCCTCGGCTTGGATGCACAGATAGTCCAGCGTTTGCTTTTGTGAGGCATGACCAAACGCCACCATCAATCGCGGCAACGTTTCGGCATTACCGCTTTTATATTGCCAATACCCCCAGGTCTTGCGCAGCGTATGACTGCCATAGTTACCTTTCAGACCCACATCCTGGCACCATCGCTTGACCATATTCACCACCGACGGCACCCGTAACACATGGCTGCGCTGCGATTGAAATAGGTACTCGTCATCGTCTCGCCGCTGACATTCCGCCGATTCAACGTATTCATGCAACGCCGCAACGGCAGATCGATTCAGGGACGCCATTCGATACTGATCGGTTTTCGATTGCTTAATATCCAACACATCCCCCACCTCGACCCAACGCACATGCCTCATCCGCAGCGATAACAATTCATTGGCCCGGTACGCCGTGTTAATACCCAGAATGAACAGACACCGATCGCGTGGCTTCAAAATCTTCTTAATATGATCGATCGCCTTTTTGCTGCGAATCGGTTCCACTTTTGTCGATGCACCCCGTTTCGGGTGGTGCGGATTTTGCCCTTTTGGGATCGCCATATTGGCCTCGCGTTACTCATTAAGTTTTAGCACCATACTACTAAAACTTAATGAGGCGTAAAATCAAGCCCTTTTGAATTAAGCATAAAAACCCCAGCCAAGCCCTTACTCACCCTTGCTTAGACCCCAAAAACAGACTTATTAACTTTTAGGCAAAAGTTAATGAGTGACGATCGCATTTATGATGAGTCAGTAGTTAGAATTATGATCGACCAGGTTTAGCCGCTCGCCTAAGAACCTTATGTGAAAGTGATGCACTGGTCGTGTAAAAGTTGGATCGCTAAAAGCAAATGTTCTCAAAGCTTTGAATAGAGAATAGCTGATGTCAAGAAAGAGAACAAGCCACACGAAATCCAATACGACTCAATCTGCGATAAAAGCGATATTCACTACGATATGCTGAACGTGCACTATGAGGCCCGGTTATCCATGAACCTCCTCTTACTACTTTATATGGATTTCTCCCTAGTTTCCAGCCAATAAGAGAGCGTGCACTTCCATCGCTAGGTGCTCCATAATAGCTATTGAACCATACATCTTCACACCATTCTAAAAGATTGCCATGCATATCATGCAATCCCCATGGATTAGCAGGGAATTGGCCTACTTCAGTTGCTTTTCCTCTATTCTCTCCCTTTGGGCCTTGCCCATATGCATCATAATTTCCATTATAATTTGCTAGATTGGTGGTGATAGTTTCGCCATAATGAAATGGAGTAGTGGTTCCTGCCCTACAGACATACTCCCATTCTGCCTCACTAGGTAATCGATACTTTTTACCAGTTATTTTGCTTAGTGCTTGGCAAAAATCTTGTGCATCAATCCAGTCCACCCAAGCAATTGGAAGCCTTCCATTTTTATATTTTGGATCTACAGTGAATTTACCCATTACTGTAAGCCACTGTTCCTGGGTAATCAAATACCTACTCATATAGAAAGGTTTGATGTGAACCTCATGTTGCGGTTCAGATGAGTCTCCTGACCAGATGCCCTCCTCATTCTCAGATGTTCCCATAGTGAAGCTACCTCCTGCTATAGCCACCATTTCCATCTGAATACTTTTATCTAAATCCTCGATAAATTCTTTAGCCTGTCTTGTCTTAGTATCTATGATTTCACCAAACTCATTTACCTTTACAGTTTCAAAATTGAAACTTTTAAGCTCCAATCTTGCCGCTAACGTATTAGTTGCAGATATTTTGTTTCTTTTAATGGCTAATATTGATGTTAGTCCACAACCTAAAAGTGCTCCAAAAATTAAATCTCGACGTTTTAGATTTGTCTTGTGATTCTTGAACATAATTCATGATTAGCAATTATGGACTGAGTTAACTATTATTAATTTAAGCAAATTTAGTTTTATGGTGTAGGACGAATTGCGCCATTTTGTAATATCTGTTCTCTCTGCCTATCAGCTGCATTGATCCTTAAACGTCTTCTTGGATCATTTTCTGTTAATCCGATAGATGAAGGTTCTGGACGATTGTCTGGTAATCTCTTAATTCCTGGGACAACACGTAAAGCATCTGATACATCATTAGGGTGAAAAACAATTCCTCCATAAGTACGATTTCGACCCCTTAGAGCATCTTTAAGGGGGCCATCTGGTAATGCTTCCATAGTTATAGTTACACAACTTTCAGTAAAGATACTATAATCTCTTACTCTTCTACCCTTTATGTGTGGCTTATCTTCTACCTGACGTTCATTTGTGCCTTGGTCGTAGAGATCGTCAAGGTAGCTTTGGGCATCTTGCTCTTGGGATGCAGTTAGAGGTAGTTCCCATTGCTCTACAGTATCGTGTGATCCCACGAAATTCCCTCCACTACCAATACGTCTAAAGTATTCTTCTCGAGGCACTTTATAAAGATAACCATCACCTCCGATACCAGCGCTAGCTGCTTTGGGTTGTTCACCGAATCTGCCATAAGTGTATACAGTCCCATTTACATCTAATGAGACATGTCCCACAAAATTACCATTTTTATGTATATATATAAGTGCTTCTAAACCTGACGGATCTACTGAAATGGCGGGATTGTTAAATACGTAACGATATAGATTCGCATCACCAGCTGTGTAGCCAAGCGGATCTTCACTAATGAAGCGCCCATTATTAGAATCAAAATATCTAGCACGATAATAGTGTAAACCAGTTTCAGAATCTAATTCACGACCAGTGAAGCCAAAACGCGTGGTAACAGATGCATCAGTCTGGCTGGTTAATCCACCAAAACTATCATAGGTAATATGATTTTGCTGTGTTCCAGTAGAATCGATCAAATCTCTTACAGTACCAACATGATCAGTCAGCGCCCAAAGCACCCGTCCTTCAGCCTGCTGCTCATCCGCTAGGAATTGATCGACACCCAGACTGTAAAGATAACGATTAGTTTGAGTGCCACCACCATCAAACTCCAGGGCAATATTGTCATTCATCCCATAGATAAAGCGCGTAACAGCGGCAGGTGCTGCACCTGCTCCATCAGAGTCCACAGATTTGCCAATGCGCAGGTCGTACACATCATAAGTGTAGTCACTTTGCTGAATAATATTGTTACTGCTGTCTTTCACAACCACTCCAGTTAAGCGATTGCGATAATCCCAGGTGTACTCGGTTACCTCTCCAGAGATCTGATCAGTTTTGCTAATCAGATTACCTTCATTGTCATATGCATAATCATAGGTACCATCACTTTCTAATCGATTATTATCTCCAGTTTGGTAGCCTGCATTAGTGCGATTGCCATTCTGGTCATAGGAATAATTTTCATCGGCTTGGAATGAATAATCCGCAGCAGTTAGCTGATCATCATCATCGTAATTAAAATCGCTGCTGCCATCAATGCTGTTATCAATCCTCGTCAAACGCCCATTGTCATCGTATGTAAAGTCATAGGTCAAAGCCATTGCAGCGCCAGAATGAGAAATGTTCTCAAGCCGATTAAGCTCATCATAGGTATGGGCTGTTTCAGCAACCAGTTGAGATCCAATAATATCTGAATAACGCTTAATACTCTCTGCCTGGCCGACCGCATCGTAAGTGTATTCGACCCGCTTATTTTCTACACCATTACCGCTTTGTCGAATATTGAGGAGACGATTTGCAGCATCATAAGAGTAGTTAGTAACCCCTGCTTGTACCCCGTTAATAGAGTCTTCCACCCGAATAAGATTGCTAGCATTATCATAGTCATAATTCATAATGACTGTTGGGGAACCAGAAGTACCAGCATTACTAGAGGTATCAAGACGACCTCTTAGATCATAGGTGTAGGTATAGGTGGAATCTGGATCGCTAGTGCTGGTTAATTGATCGGCTGCGTCATAAGCAAATACTGCGGTTCGAATTGGCGTAGCTGCACTATCCAGCCAAACTTCTGCAGTCATGCGGTTTAAATCATCAAAGGTAAACTCACGCACTCTATCGTTGCGATCAGTAGAGCGTATTCTATTACCAACAGGATCGTACTCATGCGTCTTGCTATTGCCTAACTGATTAGTTTCCGTTACCAATCGATTAAGGCCATCATAATCATATGAGGTTGTATTGCCTTCAGGGTCAGTAATTGATGTGACGTTGCTAGCATCATCATAGGTTGTAATAGTAATGCCGTTGATTGGGTCAATTACCCTAACAGTGCGATTGCGGTTGTCATATTCATAGGTAGTTATTTGGCCTAGTGGATCTCTTTCAGAAATTACATTGCCCACATCATTATAGTCAGTGAAGAAGATATTCCCTTCGGCATCTTTAGTAGAAACTTGCCTTCCTCGATCGTCATAGCTGAACTCAGTACGATTGCCATTAGCGTCAATTTGCGCTATCAATTGGCTTGTTTCGTCATATACATATCTGGTTTCATTGCCAAGGGGATCGCGTTCTAAAATGGGCCGATCTTCGAGATCATAGACCATTTCGGTTCTATGATCATTACCATCAATTCTAGCTATGACATTATTATCTGCGTCATATTCTTGCCTTTCAATCACACCATCAGGAAGAATCGTCTCGATCACTCTGTTACGATCGTCATAAACGAATCTGGTCTCCCGGTTAAGTGGATCGATAAGAGAAGTCTGATTTCCATGGCTATCATAACCATATATAGTTTCAGGAGAAGGTAATGGCCCTGCACCATCGGGATCAGGATCATTCAATCTAATTAGGCGATCCATATCATCGTAATCACTAGTGGTTAAGCGACCTAAGGGATCGGTTATGGTTCGCTGATTCCCATTCGCATCATAGGTAAATGTGGTTACAGGAGAAGATAGGGGCCCTGTGCCATCGGGATCTGCTGAAGTAATTTCGATTAAACGATTCAGCGAATCATACTCGTACTCAGTACGATTGCCATTCTCATCGATCATGGCAGTCTGATTACCCGCAGCGTCATATTCAAACATTTCGAATGCTTCATCGGGAGTACCCTGGGCATAGGTGATTTTAATTAGATTCCCAAAATTATCATAGTCATAGTCAGTAACTCTTCCCAATGAGTCAGTCATGGTATCGGTCTGACCTTGGCTAGTATATGTGTAGGTAGTTACTACGTCATCACCACCACTAACCACACGCGTCATGGAACGCATATTTCCATTATTAGGATCAATATCGTATAGGGTTTGTCGCCCCAGTTCATCAGTGTAGCTAGTTTGCCTACTGAAAGTGGAATCATATGTAATTCCACTTTCTCCACCTAGAGCACGAAGCCCATCTAAGCCAGCGCCTAGCAAAACAGCACCATTCTGATCAGGTGCTCCTTCAACAGCAACTATATCAAGTACAGAATCACCATTTAAATCGGATAGTATAACAGTCCCATTGTTATTGATTCTGGTCAAACTGGTTGGACGAATAAGAGAATCTGAAAAGCTTCCATCTCCATTTCCTAACACCAATGCCAAATCATCCAAATTTGATGTTGGAGTAACTACATCCAAGTTACCATCATAATTTATGTCACCAATATCGAAATTACCAGATGAGTTAAGGTTAAAGTCTTGAGGTGTGTATGATATGGCATTGGTAAAACCACCATTACCATTTCCTAAGATAACCGTTAACTCACTAGCGGTACTAAAAGTTGGGCCACTATTTGTAATAACGTCTAAAGCGCCATCATTATTGAAATCGCCAAACTTGAGACTTCTACCAGGGCGAATCTCCCCGAAATTAAACGTACTTGCGCCGTTAAATCCACCGCTTCCGTTACCTAAACGTACATAGAGCTTATTGCCATCACTCGTGTTTGGGGTGAAAACCAGATCTAAATTACCATCATTATTGATGTCACCTAATGCGGCCTTAGTAACGATTGAGAAGTTAGCTGGTGTAGATTTCGCAATTTCTTGAGTAGTGAAATTACCACTGCCATCATTAAGTAAAATTGCTCCTAAAGCACCTGTACCTGCATAAAACGTAAAAATATCTACATCATTATCATTATCAAAGTCGCCAGTGAGAGTAGGGAAGTAGCTTGTTGTCCCTGCTACAGGAATATTTGTAGGAGTGCCAAGGCTACCGGTACCGTCTCCTAAGAGTAGCTTTATACCCCCAGAGGAGGGAGTAACAAGATCGAGATTCCCATCTCCGTTTAGATCAACAACTGCAGATTCTGCTAGAAATGGATTAGAACCACCTGCGCCAAAATCAGTTTTACTTTCAAATCCTCCATTCCCATTACTGATGAATACAGATACAGAGCCTGGGCTTGTACCGTCAGTATTTGTCGTAACAATATCGAGTACACTATCCTTGTTGAAATCACCAGTGGCTATATCTGATACTTTCTCAGTCTCAAAACGCTTAGAACTTGGGAAATAATCTTCGCCTATATAGCCAGTAGAACTATCTACGATCGTAATTGGATTGCCATTAGCATCGTATTCATACTCATTGATATTTCCTCTAGCATCGATCTCCATTGAGACCAGATTAGTATCTTCATCTCTGATAATGGATGGCAAATTACCTTCCTGATCAAAACCAGACACAATTTGCCCCCTGCGATCAAGAAAAGCTGTCATAGTGTTGCCGTTAGCATCCGTATAAGTAGCTTCAATTGTTCCAAGAGAAGATGCTATAGGAGCATTCAGCGCATCTACAGTTTGGGTGGGATCTGCTAGTACACGGGATTGAAAAGGCTCAACTTCTATCCTTTCATTGTCTTTGGTAATCGCATAATCAGCACGACCGGCAAAGTTATAGTAGGTCTCCTCTCGATTATTGCGCTTATCAGTCTCAGCGATTATATGATGTCTATCGTCATAATCCCATGACCGTTCGGTACTATCGGGATCGATGATTTTGGTTAGATTGCCATCAGCATCGTATTCCAGTGTTGTAGAACGCCCAGATGGATCTTCAATGGTGGAAACTTTGTTATTAGCATCATAGGTAAAAGTAGTTTCAAGACCAACTGGATCTATCATCTTATCCAATAAGCCCAAACCGTTGTATGTATAGTTAGTCGCATTTCCATTGCGATCCACCATGCTTGCCAGCTTATTATCTGGATTAAATGTATAAACGGTTTGGTCTTTCATGGTGCGCTGGAAGGTTCCATCAGGTAGCTGCACCAGAGTAGAAAAATCTCCTGGAGGTGATACATATGACTCGCCGAAGATATCAGGCCCTTCAAATAATAGCTCACCGCTACCACCATCTATTAGTAGGACAGATTCATCTGGGTTGATAACTAGCTCTTGTAGGCCTGCCATTCCCCATCCACTACCAAATGGACTATCTATAAGATTAACGTTGATTAAACTGCCAGTTTGGGTGGATGTGGAACCACTAAAACCATTATTAACAGGATCATCTGACCATAGGAGTCCAGTGCTCATTTCAAATTCGTAGCGGCCAGAGGATAAAGAACTCAAATCTGCCTGTAAACCAGCACTCACAGCGTCACCAGTTTGAAAATCCCAAAAATGCTGTCCACCATCCAGACCAAAATCTCCATCAGCTATGCCAGGGACTTGATACTCAAAATCTCCTTGCTTGATTGTTAGATCAGCAACTAATCTTTGGTACTGACTACTGCCACGAATGACATCTTCATAACCAAAGTTGACGATTGGACGTGGGTCAGCCCGAACTGAGTCATAAACTAGCGATACACCTCTTGCCTGGCCTAGGGATTGATAGGTTGGCAGATTGTGTCTTTCAATTGTTGCCCCAGAATACAACTGTACCTCCGGAGTAAAAGGCTGGCTAGCTCTAGAGCAATCTTGGGCATCACCACAGTTTGCCTCATCATCTTGAGCAAGTGCCGGATTACCTGGTGTACCAACCCCTCCTGGTCCTTGTGGTGGAGCTGGTGGAGCTGGTAGTGGTGGTCTTGGAACCAAGAAGTGCCAGCTACTGTTGCGAATACCTCCGCTTACAGTAGTAATAACGCTACCAGAGCCTTCATCACCAGGTTGAACAATCCCAACCCCCACATCATCGAACTCGCCAGTAATTGGATTGATCGACCATAGTGTCATTTCCGTGCCCTCCTCATAACCAGCTCGGTTAGGCAAGGTTAGGGGGGCAGGAGTAGTGAAATTCATCTCCCCTGGTTGGATAGTGACTACCACATCCGGGATAAGATCCTCAGGCAGTGCGGCAGGAGTTAGATCCCGTGGTACTTCTGTAATACTTAGTGACCCATTAAAGGGATTTCCCTCTTGATCTACAATTGAATCTGCAGCGACAAATACTGATGCTCCAGGTATATTGTCTGTAGTCACATCGGTACCAGAACCAGGGATAATAGGAACTGCATTGGAGGTATCCAATACCGGTAGGTAGATCGGCCGATCGATTATATTATTAAAGCCAATGTAGGGATCATGCTCTAAAACAAGCTCTAGTTTCTCTGCAATGAAGGGATATTCATCGCCACTTCCATCATCAAAATCCTGCCCCAATACCCGTAATGTATCACTGGGTAATGGTCCACTCACTTCGATCGTAAATTCACCATTGCTGTCAGTAATTGTTTGAATACCACCAAGCTCAATTGGTAAACCGGCTAAAGCATCTTCATCGGTATTGAGGATCGTGCCAGAAATACGAGTAGTAGTTATAGGATCTGCAACTACATTGAGCGTATAGTTCTGGGTAAATTCCTGTCCATTCTGGTCAATCCCTACCGCTGTGAATTGATAAGTCCCAATCTGATCTGGAGTGGGATTGAAGATTAGCGTGCCATCCCCTTCCAACTCACCGGTAGGTAAACCATCCGCATCCTGCAAGCTGAAGCTAACCGCAGTAGTGAGAATATCGCTCAGCTCCACCTCTACGCTAGCCCCCGGCAGCACCGTCAACGTATCACCCTGAATCGCATCATTCGCCGCGATCGTCACCGTGCTGGCATCAATACTGCCCAACTCCACCCCAGCAGGCAAAGTACCAAAACCAAGAATGACCGTTTCATCGGGCTCAGGAATATCATCCGGGTTAATCGTGACCGTGACATTCTGAGTTAAATCCGTACCAGTGGCACCAGCGGTGAAAGTGATTGAACTATCTGAAATCGTAAAGTCATCATTAGCACCAGCGATCGCCGTGCCATCAACCGTAATCGGCACCGTAATATCAGCCGTCGGTGTATCACTGAGCGTAATTGGAATTACCACATCCGTAGCCGTTGCCTCTTCTGTGGCACTAAAGGAAGCCGTATCAAACGACACTGATGGAGTATTATCCAGACGAGTGAAAGACTCAGTGATTGTGACCTCATTACCCGCCACATCGATCGCCTTAATATCAAACTGATTAGCACCTAATGCCAGAGCAACATTGGAGATCGAGAAGAGACCACTGGCATCAGCGATCGCCGTTTGCCCAGTTTGCACAATCTCAATCTGACTATTCGGCTCACTCTGGCCAGTAAGCGTCACCAAGTCTAACGTAGTCTGCCCATCTCCCACTGGCTCCGTATCAAAGGCTGGATCTAAACCAATCGTTGGTGCTGCTGGAGCCGTAGTATCAAGGGTAAAGTTAATATCAAAGCTATCCGAGACATTCCCAAACTCATCGGTTGCCTGCAGATGCAATACATACACACCATCCGCCAAAGGCCCACCATTAATCTGCTCTAGGACAGTTTGTGAAAGGTTAAAACTGCCATCAACTTGCAACTCAGCGAGAATATCAACATAGCTAGCAATCGGCGTATCATTCAATCCAGCTACGAACCCAGTTATATTATTGGCATCAGTGACTGTGCCAGTAATCGCTGGATCAGAAGTAATCCCATCACCATTTGTACCACCAATCGCCGTGTCATTAGCCAGATCGCTAGTAATGTCAGGAGCATTGGTATCTGCCGCTGTCACAGTGGCACCACCATTGAAGGTGATATTCTGCTTTGCACCGATGCCACCAATTAACTCCGAATTACCATTGAAAGTGAAGTTGCCACCACTGAGGAATTCACCTCGGGTATTCGCAGCACCATTGAAGGTAATATCACCTTGGGCAATTACCTTTAAAAAGTCATTGTCACCAGTGGTAGTAGTAGCGCCATTGAAGTTAATGCTATTTTGACTACCCGTCGCTACTAGACTCTGACCACCAAACCTAGTTCCATTATTCATGTTGATCGATTGGGAAGCCAGAATTGCGCTATCGTTTGCCTGCACATTGCCCAGATTAATCCCGCCATTATTAACAACGATCGCCACATTGTTGAGCGTATGACCATTGCCATTGAAGTTAACCGAGCCATTATTGACAATGATTACCGTATTCTCGATCGTCACGCCATTAGGGATATTAATCCCACTGGTTACTTCTACGACGATAGGATTAGCGGCTGTTCCCCCAGAGGGAAAGTTATTATTCCAATTGTTGGCATTGTTGATCGGGTTTTGATTCGGATTGAATGCGATCGGGGTCGTACCTGGTGCAATCCGATCGTCTAATTCTTGAGCTCGGATCTCAGCAAAAGCAGGAATATCCAAGATCTGCTCACTCACCACAGTTGGTGGAATCAAACCACTGTAGGGATTATTAGGCGCATTAGCAGTGGTAAATCCAGGAGCCACCACCACTGCATTGGGTACAAGAACTTCATTCCCCTGGCCATCCAGGATAGGATTACCCTGGGCATCCCTTTCTACAGGCAGGATCGGTACATTATTGAAATTAAACCCATCCCCCGCATAGATTAGGGCATCATCACCAGGGTCAGTAGGAACACCATCAAAGTCGCCACCTCCGTTGATCGTGACAATCCCTTCTGCCAGGATTGAGAACTGAGTACCAGCGATCGCTGCCGTTGGCGAAGGTACTGCACCAATGAGTGGGTCACTATCTGAACTAATAGCAACCGAATCGCTACCAGAGTTAAAGACCGTTGATGATGGATTTAAAACCTGAGTAGAGAGAGTCCATTCCCCTTCACTGAATATGCCAATTACTGTTTCAGCACCACTGCCATCTGATTGAAGTGATATAGATGGTGGATCGGTGATACTACGACTGGCGATCGCTGATGAATCCAGAGGATGATCAAAGATTGGATCTAAAGCTTCTCCATAGCCAAGCAATGAAGACGTGCTGGCCTGCAACCCTTCGGCATTGATATTCATTACATTCCTACTCTTATGAAACCCAGATTTGAAATAGCTTGAGCGCAGTCTTTTAACTCTCGATCAAGAGTAAAAATAGCTCGGCCAGTCCTTCATAAGGCAGGTAGCATTCAGTCTCTCCAAAGAGACCAGAATCCTAACTCCTCTTTAGGAAAAATATCACCTGCAGGACAATCATCTGCTAAATCACTGCCATTTATAATATTTTGTAATAATTAGATGGATTTTAATCAAAGCTTAACTTGGGTATTTATGTACTTTTGTGTTTAACTTTTGCGACTTTATTATTTATCTACAAATTTATTCTTATCAGTTCTATTTAATTGAAGTGGTCTCACGCTGAATCAATGAAGAGTAGAGAATGACATAGCCTTAGCCTAATATATGCAGATTATATAAATCAATCTAACAAGTATCGTACTGATAATATAGTCAGCTTCATTCAATATTTTGGTGTATAAACAACCCTAAGCTAATTGAAATAGCAGGCTTACCCTGTTTAATTTCTGTGTATTTACATGATCTAGCTTTATTGAGCTATTACTCATTAACACTTAACTTTTGTATACTTGTTTAGCGATTTCCAGAGCGAGGGGATTCAAATCCACATTTCCGTGTGCGACTCGTTCAGCCTAAACAGGTAAGTTTACCTGGGGACGGCTGGCAAGGTTAAAAAGACGAGAGAGATCTCAACCGAACCTTGACAACTTAGTTTCTGTGATGGTGAGATTCCATTCCTCCTTGATACAGGAGTGAAGCATCTCCCACTATGATTGGGGTGACAACCAATTATAGTAAGCATGGGAGAGAAGGCGGTAACTCAGAGCCCGACTGGGAACCCCGTCGAGCATAGCTGAATATGGTTAACATTTGTGAATCTACGCTTGAACCGTCGTTAGTGGAAACAAGCCAACGCGGGTCTAATCCTCTATCCAGAGGTATGGCTTGCCCAAAATGGGAAAGGCAATTGAGTCAGGCAGCTACGGTACTGACCTGAAAGTATCCTCCATAAACCCGGCGGAGAGTGGGAACCTAAGTTCAGCGTCAAACGGAAACTAGGAACGAAGTAACCTACCTGTTTGCTCTCAAGCGCCGGTCGATCGCTTGAGTAGGGAGTCAACCGCAAGCAACAGGTGGGTAGGATTGCCTCAAAAGCAAATGCCTCTAGGAAAGCTAGAGGATAGGCTGACAGAGGCACGACAGTCTGGCAGGTAAAGGCACTAGTAGCAATTAACAAGTCATGAGCGAGTTAACGACTACGTATGAATGGAAAACAATCCCTTGGCGCAAGCTAACCCGGAAGGTTTTCAAGTTGCAAAGGCGCATCTACCAAGCCTCGCTGCGTGGCGATGTTAAGGCAGTTCGTAAACTCCAGCGATTAATGATGAAGTCCTGGTATGCCAAATGTTTGGCGGTACGACGAGTCACTCAAGATAACTGGGGTAAGAAGACGGCAGGCATTGATGGTCTGGCATCTCTCTCACCATCAGCTAGATTGGCTTTGGTGGGTTGCCTCCAACTTGGAGACAAGGCGGCTCCCAGCCGACGGGTTTGGATACCCAAACCTGGTAGCGCTGAACAAAGGCCGCTATCTATACCCACCATGTACGACCGCGCCCTACAAGCGCTAGTCAAACAGGCACTTGAACCAGAATGGGAGGCAAAGTTTGAGCCTAACTCATATGGATTTAGGCCAGGACGCTCATGCCGCGATGCGATCGGGGCGATTTTTCTGTCAATTAAGCAACAGCCTAAATATGTACTGGAAACAGACGTGGCCAAATGCTTTGACAGAATTAATCATCAAGCTCTGTGTGAGAAACTCAACACCAGTCCCAGTCTAACTCGACAAATTCGAGCCTGGTTAAAGGCTGGTGTGATGGATGGAGGCCAATTCCAGGCAACTCCTACTGGAGCTGCTCAAGGATCGGTGCTCTCACCATTGTTGGCAAATGTAGCACTCCACGGCATGGAAGTAGCTATCCAGAAAGCATTCCCAAGCGATCAATGCCCCAAGCTTGTTCGTTATGCTGATGATCTGGTGGTTATACACAAAGACCTTGCTGTGGTGCAAACCAGTCAACAGTTTCTCTCAGAATGGCTAAGTGGTATGGGTTTGGAGTTGAAACCTAGCAAAACCAGAATCACTCACACCTTAGTTCTTTACGAGGGACGGGTAGGGTTTGATTTTCTAGGGTATGAGGTACGCCAATACCTGGTGGGTAAAACTCACTCTAAGCAAGGTTTCAAAACCATCATTAAACCAAGCCGGGAGGCTCAAGCCAGGCACTATCGTCGTATCCGAGCATTAGTCAAAAGCCATAGGGCAGTATCTCAAGCTGACCTAATCGACCACTTAAACCCGATTATTCGGGGCTGGGCTAACTATTACTCAAATGTCTGTAGCACGACAACTTACACTTCGATGGATAGATTGGTTTACCTCAAACTTTGGGCTTGGGCACGTCGCCGTCACTCTCATAAAAGCCGGCAATGGATTGCTCATAAGTATTGGCTTATTGGCACCAGAGAAGGTTGGGTCTTTGCTTCCCGGAATGAACCGGATTCAATCCGGTTATTCAAACATACACAAACGTCGATTAAACGTCACGTTAAGGTAAAAGGAAGTCGAAGTCCTTTTGACGGTGATTGGAGCTACTGGAGCCAAAGAGTAGGGCATTACCCAATGGTAAAACCAACTGTTGCAAGATTGTTGAAAAGCCAGGTGGGACGATGCAAACATTGCGGACTGTACTTCCTACCAGATGATCTTATGGAAGTCCACCATATGGATAAAAACCAAAACAATTACAGGCAAGATAATCTGGCTCTAATACATCGACATTGCCACCACCAGATTCATGCGAGATGTGTATGACAAGCACCAGGCTGTTGAGGAGCCGCGTGAAGGGCAAACTTTCATGCGCGGTTTTGCAGACCAGCAGGGTGGGTGACTGCCCTGCTGAGTTTAACGACCTCATGAGCTACCCAGCTAACATGCCAGCAATCTGATTTGAAGATTGCCTCTATTGACACTGCACAAATGCGGGATGGAAAGCGGAAAAATAACACTCCCTACCCCAGCTTTTTAACCCAGTTGATGATGCTATTGTGACCCACGCCAGTAAGCCGTTCGATCGCCCGAAAACCCATACCCTTAGCATAAAGATGCAGACATTGCTGCTTCACTTCATCGGTATAACCATTGGGTGAATAAGAATCGATGAATTGGCGATCGCAATCCTGGCAATGATAATTTTGCTTGCCACGGCGACGACCATTATGGAGCACATGCTTTGAATGGCAGTATTTGCATTCTATGCCTGTGATTGCACTGATAATGCTCTTACCGATCGCTTCTGCTAAATCAACCGGTACCGCATTACCAATCTGCCTGTACCTAGAACACACAGATCCAGTAAACACAAAACTATCAGGAAACCCCTGGATTCTGGCATACTCCCTGACCGTCAAAGGTCTGGTGTAATCAGGATGGCATCGCTCCGTTTGCTTTTGCGCAGGCGAGCAAAGCAGCGTCAGAGATGGTTCATGCCAAGCTAAGCGCCTGGCCATACCTCTCTTGCCACCCTCAGCATCAAAGCTCTTACCCATATATTGCTTCTGGATATCACCAGGTAGAGCTTGCCAGCAGCCACCCGGTGGCACTAAATCAAGCACTTTTGCTTTCTCAGTCGAATATTGAGCACCATCACTGGCTGGACAGCCGTGCAAAGCATCCCTCAATACCGGTTTATATGCATATTTGGCAGGATACCTAAGCTTGATCCGCCAACCCTTTCTAGTAGCCAGAATGATTAAACGTTGCCGGTTTTGAGCCACACCATAATCATTAGCATTCAAGATCTGCCATTGGGTTCTATATCGGAGTGAATGGAGCCTGCCTAAAATAGCCTTCAACACCTTGCCACTGTTGATCGTAGATAAGTGCTTCACATTTTCGATTAAGACCATCTTGGGTTGCACTTGCTCGATAGTCTTGAGAGTTTCATAGACAAGTTGCCCCCGACTATCATCAAGCCCCCTTTGATTGCCAGCATAGCTGAAAGATTGACATGGTGGGCCAGCAGAGAGTAGATCGATCTGCCCCCTGAATTGAGCAAAGTACCCTTCCCTATTCAGTTTGATGATATCGGCTTCAACGATCGTGGCTGGGTCGAAATTGGCTCTGAGGGTTTGGGCAGCTTGGCGATCAATCTCAACTAAGCAAGCATGGTCAAAGCCAGAACGCTTTAAACCCAATGCCATACCACCACAACCAGCAAACAAGTCTAGGCAGCTAAACATAGTCTCGACCAATATTTAGATAAACCCATTCGATCTAACCACTGACCACCAACCTCCATTGCCCGTTGTCAACAAAGGCATCAATCTGGCCGATTGGCCAGCCTTGTGCAAGCCCCCGCCCGCATAACCGTGTAGGGGTTTGACAAGACTTTTTACACCAATTCGGACTGCAGAGCCTTGTTTATCAACAACGTCAACTCAGGAGGTTTATTCAATGATTATCGAAACACTTTTATCCGTAGTGACTAGCCCCGTGATGACCTTTGCCCCTACTCCACTTGGTCTCATCCTTGCAGGTGTTGCCGTCATGGGCTATGTGTCTAAAAAGCCCGTTTACGCTTAGCCAGTCTGGTTGCCCTGGTGGCTTATCTCATGGCTTAAATCACCGCACCTGCTTAGCTTGAGCCATCCGCCGATGAAACGATCGCAGATATGCGTTCAATCGTGGTGCTAATTCATCCAACATCTCTTGCAATGCTCTCTGCTCCTCCCCTTCCCATAGCTGGCGATCACATCCCAACCGATACCAATGCATCGTTTCATACAAAGAGCCACGGGCGATCACTACAAACCGCGCTTGATCTGCCAATGAATGACGTCCATAGCCTTCAGCAATATTCGCGCCAATGCTATCAGCCGATCGCACCATTTGCTGACCAAGACTATATTTGTGGAAGTTTTCCCAGCTACTAACAGCATTACACACGGCATTGGCAAGCCTCTCAGCTAACTGATAAATCTCCAATTCTAAGAAACCAGACAATTAAATTAATTCCTTCTATATATTTTTCTCGCTTACACCCTGCTGTCAGCATTTTGATTGTTTAGGTTTGCGGCATGAGTCATTTGTGTTCTGGTTTTACCAGCAGCCTTACGATCCGCACGTCTTTGTGTCGCATCATCAACAGCTGCTTCTAGTTGCCGATTATTTCTTGCCTGAATGAATAGAGCTTCAAATAAAGTTTCTTTTGTAATATTTTTGTCTGTGCAAAACATTTCAATTTCGTGATATAGCTCTTTCTCAAGCCTAATGCTGGTTTTAGTAGTTTCAATTAGCCCACGCACGGGAGGCTGAGATGGGAGATTGCTGACTTTGGTAGTTTGAGAGTTGCTGTCGAAGACAGCGTCTAAAACTATGTCGCTTTGCTCAGGTACCTCTTGCGGTTTTCTATTTTTTAGTCTGTCTATAGCTTTCATGCGGCTACTTTTACTTGCAATTTTTCAATGATAAGTTCAAACGGATATGCCAATTGTGGATAACCAATTTCATCCAATAACATACCTTGATTCAGGGCTTTCTTATATTGCTCTGACTCGCGAATTGTTGCTGAAAGGACTTCTTCGCCAAATTCCTTCATCACATTAATACTCTCTTCACTTTCACCAGTCCGGTTATAACCTACCCAGCGATCGCGAAATGGCAGTATGCACAAGATATTGGCGCTGCAAGCATTTTTCCTTTTCATTTCCCGGATTAAAGAAACAGTCCGATCGACACTACCGACTCCCTTAACCTGAGCTTCTGCAGGAATGATGATTGAATCTGCTGCTCCTATGCAGGCCACCGAGAGATGGCTTCTTTGAGGTGGAGAGTCGATCAAGCAGAAATCAAATATGTCAGATACCTTGTTGAGTCTTTCTTTCAGTTGACTTGATGGATCTACTCCAGATTGCGATAAGTAGGTTTGAGCCCTTTCTAATGCGTTGCTGGCAGGAATAATCCATCCTCCTTCTACGGTTGTTAACTCTCGAATTCCATCCTCTGGCGTTACTGTAATTGTTTCTCTTATTCCAACAGGGACATTTTCTATAATCACTTCAAGAATAGTTGCATCAGTTGGGCCGATTTCATGACCCAGAAAAAATGTCAAGTTAGCTTGGGGATCTGAGTCTACAAACAAAACTTTGTATCCCTTATGAGCTAACATTTTGCCCAGAAAGAAAACTGTAGTTGTTTTGCCCTGACCACCGCTCAAACTGGTAGAGGTAATTATTTTCATAGTTGGCTGCCTTTAGAAATATCGGAAAAATCTACCACATTAAAGCCGTAATGGATCTAGTGATTTATATATCTATCAAACCACTTTGCAATAGCAAAATCGGGGATTAGATGAATTGCATAATAGACATATACCTCAATAGAAAAATATATCTATCTTTCTATTAAAGTATGCCTTAATAGAGGTATATATAAATGGTGGCATAGTTATATGGAAGCATACCTCATTTATGTGATTGTAGTTGTAAGGCAAGCTATATTGGTGCAATCATTCTTTGCTGCCATACTTGCTGCAAATATGATTAAGGATAAACCTGCTTGCTTTTCTTTCCAAAGCTAAGTAGACTTTTCATTTCATGCACTTACGAGATGGCAACATGTTGATAAGGTTCCCCCTCTAGATGCGGGCTGACTTGGATTACTACTTTCTGCTCTAACCGGTTTAGAAAGCCAATAAGTCTTTCCTGGCTAAAGCGATCGAATTTGCCACACATAATTGCTGAAACCTCAGGCTGTTTAATGCCCAGGAGCTCTGCAGCATCTTTCTGGGTGAGATTACGCTCGCGGATAATTTTAAACACCTGAATTCCAAGCTGAGCACGGATGAACAACTCATCGGCATTATCGAGGCCAAGATCGGCAAAAACATTGCCACTGCTGGTTTCATAATCAACGGTCATGTTTTGCGGCCTCCTGTGCATCCTTGTAACGGCGTTTAATCAGATCCAAATCTGCTTTTGGCGTTGATATGCCTTGCTTTGACTTTTTCTGAAAAGCATGTAAAACATATATCTGCTCACCAATTTGGACGGCATAGACCAACCGATAAGCATTTTTGTCATAGCGATCGACAATCTCAAATACACCACTGCCAAAACCTTTGAGTGGCTTAACATTATCAGCCATGCCCCCATACTGGGCAATCATCAATGCACCGCCCATGGTGACCTGAACATCCTTAGGAAACTCTTTGAGCCTTTTTCTGGAGTCCCCCATCTGTTAAATGTCAATTACCAATTTCGACGGCGTCAATTACTTGGCAAATAGCGGATGTAAATGACGTGTGCAAATGACAACTAAAACTAAGCTGAAAGGAACTGCATATGTTGAACCTCAAGGAGCAGTAAGATTCGGATTGATAGCGATTATTATTTTTGCGAGCGCTCAACAGCGTTGCGTTTACGGAAACTATCAGCATGAATTTCAACAATGAGAGCATGATGAATGAGGCGGTCAACGGCAGCAACAGTCATCATGTCATCGGCAAAGATGTGATCCCATTGCGAGAAAGGCTGATTAGCAGTAATGATGAGGCTTTTGCGTTCATAACGATGAGCAATCAGCTCAAACAGGACGGAAGTTTCAGCCTCAGATTTTTTGACATAGCCAAGATCATCAATAATGAGTAAATCAAAGCGGTCAAGTTTGGCAAGGATAGAGGCAAGCTGAAGTTGTAGTTTGGCTTGCTGTAGATGTTGTAGCAAAGCATAGGCCGAGAAGAACTTAACCCGTTTGCCCATTTCAATCATCGAGCGCCCGAGCGCAGCAGCAAGATGAGTTTTACCGACCCCGGAAGGTCCAAATAGCAAGCAGTTTTCGGCCCTATCCAACCAGGCCGTATCTTGTGCCAGTTGGATCAGTGGCGCTGATTTGAAACTAGGGCAATGTTCAAAATCGAAAGAGGTAAAGCTTTTACCAGTAGGTAATTTAGCCTCAGCGAGAGCTCGTTTGATCCGATTCTGTTGGCGATAATCCAGTTCCAATTCGCACAGAGCGAGCAAGAACCGGTCGTAAGCCCAATGCTGTTGGGTGGCCTTCTGCTCGATAGTCTGCCAATGTTGGAGCATGTGCGAGAGTCGTAGCTGTTTGAGTATCAGGCTCAGAGTATTGTTCGGGTTTGGTTTCGAGGAGTTGGTCATAGGCTGAAAGCGAATGTTGTTGTACGTTTAGTTGAGGTACGCTCAATTGCTGCTGGGGTAGTAGGAACTGTTGCTGTAGAGCCTTCAGGCTGAGAGTGCCCTGCTGCAGTTGGGTTTCAAGATAGTCGGCCACTGTAGTTTCTCTATCGTGCTTGGCAGCAATATAGAGGGCTTCAACCATGATGCGCGCTGCATTATCGATTTCAAAATCAGCCTGTAACCTCTGCCACAGCTGCCGCCATTGTTGATTAGGCAATAGGTCTTGCTGCCAGGTGCAGTAAATAAAGGCACGGGGTTTACGCCTGAGGCTATCAATTACATGGCGGTAGTTAATACAGCGAGCACGGCGGATTTTGGCTGACCCATGTACTCGCAAACGGGGTAGTTCCACCACTTGTTGCTGCCCCAAATAACCGACCAGGCGGTTGTGATAGATATGAATATTCAGCTGCCTGCCAATCAGTCTTGATGGCACCGTGTAAAGAATGCAGCGCACCGAAATGGTGCTGTGGCAGGTCACCCGCACCGTCAATTCTTCGTAATCGGCACAGCGATATCTCGGTAGTGGTTGTAGGGTTACTTTTTCCTCGGCAAACTTGGCGCTGCATTTACAATTGAGCTTGGCAACCACCTGCTCGATAAATTCTTGATATGCACTCACTGACTCAAACTCAAAGCTGCCACGCAAATACAGAGCTTGGCGCAACCGGCGCTTGAAATGTCCATGGGGAGATTCGATGGAGCCATTTTCATGAGCCACGCCTGGGTTATTGCGACTTGGACTCATGCCATAGTGTTCACATAGCTCGGCATAGAATTGGGTTAGTGGTTTATGCCGTTTGCCCGCCATATTCCGATAGGCAGCACTCAAATTATCGGTGCGATGCTGCTTTGGTACACCACCACAGGCATGCAGCGCATTCTGTAATCCTTCAGACAAGCCGATAAAGCTCTCGCCACCCTCGATTACCTGCACATATTGCCAGCCACTGTAGGCCAGACGGTAGTGGTACAGCAGGTGCTCATATTGTTTCCCTTTGATGGTAACTTCCACCTGTTTGAGCTCGGTAAAATCTGATAGACCCATTTCGCCGGGCTGATGGCGGATCTCAAACATTACCTCCTGCGGTTTGCCATGGATACTTTTCCATACCTGCACTCGCCTTTGTAAGGTACGCAATTGTTGCTCATATTGGCCTGGATAATGCTCGGCTAGATATTCATACAATGTCATCGCCTCTAGACGAGGCTCACGTCGAAGCATTGGCTCTAGCTCTTCCTCCCACACTCCTGATAGCGGATCTCGGCGGGTGCGCCAATCTCGCTCACCTTTACTCTTGGGCTGGTGTTTGCCTTGCTCAATACGGCTGCCGCTACGGACTGATATGCCGGCAATCTCGGCTGACTCATTTTGATTGCAGCCGACCTCTCGTGCTTTCTTGTACACTTGCACTTGATATTGTTTTATATATTGACCTGACACTGCTGACGTTCCACTTTCCTGTTTGAACGTCTTTAGTGTCTTTCTTTTTTCCCGTTTTGATCTCTTTTTTTCTAGTTGACGCCTACCTCCACTTGCGATCTCATATCCTTGCTGGCGATCATCTTTTTATGCCAAGTAATCGTCATCCAGACGCCAAGGTAATTGTCGCCTAACACCCATCCAAATTACATCACGCATACCATTTCTGGATTAAAGTATAACAATTTTGTTATGAGAGCAATAACACATGTGCCCAAGTCTGCTGTATGACTAAGATTTCCTTGCTCAGCCCATTAAGTCACCATAGGCTGAGCTGGAAAAGGATTGAAACATGTCCATTAAACCATCGCATCTGCGCTTGCTCGACGCAGCGGCTGCGGTCCAATCCACCCCAGAAGTGCCAGAGAATGAAAAAGCATTCCTGACCCGTCAACTGGTGCAAGTGACCCTGCCATATCGAGATCCGGGCGATGTACCAGCGTGGAGCCGCAGCAATGGCGATCTCACCCTGGGCATCCGCCCTGGCTGGGACTTTACCACCAACACCCTGATCGGCTATCCCTATGGCAGCATCCCGCGCCTATTGCTGTTCTGGATCAACACCGAAGTATTACGCACCAAACAACGCACCCTCAAGCTCGGTGACAGCTGCAATGATTTCCTACGCAAAGTAGGCCTTAGCCCCAACACCGGCGGCGGCAAACGCAGCGATCGCAAACGCCTGATCAATCAAATGGAGCGATTGTTTCGAGCCAAAATCAGCTTTGACTATCGCCACAGTAATCCGCTAGCTGAAGGCAAAAGCTGGGTGAACATGGACATCGCCGATAGCGGCGACATCTGGTGGAACCCCAAACAACCCGACCAGCAAACCCTATTCGATAGCAAGATTGAACTGGGCGAAAAATTCTATGAAGCAATCCTCGCTGCACCCATTCCACTAGATCTGCGTATCTTGAAGGCAATTAAGCGATCGCCATTAGCCTTGGATTTATATGCCTGGGCCACCTACAAAACCTATATTGCCAGCCAGAAAAAGAAAGAGCAATATATCCCCTGGCCCGCCCTACAAATGCAGCTAGGTGGCGACTTTGGTAACTCACGTCAATTCAAAGTCGAAATCAAAAACAGCCTGCACAAAGTACAAACCGTCTATCCAGCGCTGCAATTCAATGAAGTGATCGAGAACAATACCAGCAAAGGTCTGGTGATCGTGCCCAGCACCCCCTCAGTTAGACCAAATCCAGCCAAACGCTAGCCGGAATGAACTTTTCATTGCTTCAACCCTCCATGGTGAAATACTTACACCTGTATTTATCCACATATCCATGTGTGTAAAACGAGTTATCCACGGTGAAACGCTTACACCATAAGAGAGCAAGAAAAAGAAGCACTTACCGAATTATCCAGGGTGAAAGACTTACGCTCGTTACGGTGAAACACTTACGCCCTCTTACCTCAATTCGTTACTCACTGGGGTTTTCCAATCAGCCCCTATATATAGAACCTATAAATCTATATACCTGTAGTGATCCACGCCGGAGCGTGGACAACCACCACAAAGTTTAAAAATATTTGATTTTGTTTTTTTTAGGATTTGGGCTCAGTTCACCAGCGCCAGCATTTAGATAAAGCCCAAGCTTGCATTTTGTTGATAAATGCGACATGGCTAAAGGATGAATGAAAAACGTACATTTCGCCGTCCGATCGGCTCGGTCTATGATGTGGCAGCATCAGAAGGCAAAGACACCTGGCATGAAATTGGCTCTGTCTATCAGCACCGGGATAAATCCGGCCTCAATGTCTATATTAAAACCGCTGATGATCATGAAATGACCCTGACGATCCGCTTTAAACCGCGCTACAAAGTGATCTATTCCAAATACTCTTAGGATCAGAGGTACAGCTTGCCTAACCAACCGATTGACCTCATCACCCATATCCCTGATGGTATGAGCAATTTGTTTAGCAACGCCAAACTCGCCCTAATATCAAAGCTCCCAATCCAGATCGCTGAATGCAGGTCATTTCCAGCGCCCCAGATCACCTTTAGATCTTTTTATATCCCTACCTAGTGTTCTGTCAATCTTGGGTTTGTGAGTTAAGGGAAAGATGGATAAACTATACCTATGTTATCCGAGCAGTATATTATGCCTAAACGCTATATCGTCCGTTTGAGCAAGGAAGAGCGCGAAGAGCTGCAAAATCTTGTGTCTACTGGTAAGGCCGCCGCCTATAAAATCAAACATGCCAACATTCTGTTAAATATCGATATAAATGGCCAGAACTGGACAGATGCGGAAGCCGCCGCCACCTTTAGTTGCCATCGCAATACAGTAGCCAACCTGCGTCAACGATTGATTGAAGGAGGTTTAGAGTCGGCCTTGGCACGCAAACCTCGCCAAAGTGCGCCACGACCACACGTATGTGATGGAGAGTCGGAGGCAAAGCTAATAGCCTTACGTTGTAGCGAACCACCTGCTGGTCATGCTCGCTGGACATTGCGATTGCTTGCTGATAAAGCGGTGGAGTTAGAAATTGTACCAGCTATTTGTCACGAGACCGTGCGACAAGTGCTGAAAAAAACGAACTGAAACCACATCTACGTCAACAGTATGTGATTCCACCTGAGCAAAATGCCGATTTTGTTGCTCATATGGAAGATGTACTAGAGATTTATCACCAACCCTATGATTCTAAGCATCCGGTAATTTGCATGGATGAAAAACCGGTGCAATTGGTTAAACAAACACGCATTCCATTGCCGGCTAAATCAGGACAACCAGAGTTGGTAGATTATGAATATGAGCGCAATGGCACCGCTAATATTTTCTTGTTTACAGAACCTTTGGCCGGTTGGCGTAAAGCAGTTGTGAGTGAACGCAGAACCTCAGTTGATTGGGCGATCGAAATTCAACGCTTACTTGAACAAGACTACGCCGATTGCGAGACTGTCATTTTGGTATGTGACAATTTGAACATTCACAAACTTGCCTCGCTCTATCAGGCCTTTGCTCCGTCCACTGCGCGTCGGTTGGTCGAACGGCTAGAAATTCACCATACGCCCAAACATGGAAGTTGGCTAAATATTGCCGAAATCGAGCTGTCTGCACTAACCCGACAATGTCTGGATCGACGGATCCCAGATCGAGAAACTCTTGAACAAGAAACATCAGCTTGGTTCATTGAGCGTAATCATTTGCAGAAGTCGGTAGATTGGCAATTCACAACTGCAGATGCTCGTATTCGCCTTAAGCGACTTTACCCACAAATTGAAAGCTGACAATCCACTAGTTCTTAACTCCGGCCAGATCGTTCCAACTATTGGTGATCGCGGTTTGCAAAGCTGCATCATCACTACTCTCACTGAGGCTGGTATCAATGCTCAAAACCGTGGCCGCATAGGCACGCCAAAAGCGATTTTTATGATCCAAGGGGTCTTGATTGATTAACTGAATCGCGTAGTTATGTCGTTCATCGCGGCCGATCGTGCTGGCCGCCTCGCCAATAATTAGCCCCGCGATCGCAAACCCATTCACCGCCAACTTGCGCACAAAATCGGCATTTTCAATCAAACTAAGAATTTGCTGACTGGATAAAGCCATGATTAATACTCCTGAAACTAGGTAAGCAGAATTGAATAAAAAATTGAACAAACAGGAACAACTAAAAAGTTATGCCAAATTCAAGCGATCTGACGGCAGCCCTAATTGCTGCTATACCAAATCGTAGTAATCGAATCGTTCATATCCAAATTAAGCCGAAAGAAGTCTTTGCGCCCACACAAAGGAGCCAATCGCGCCAGATCATCGGCGGTGAGGCGGGTAGGATTATTGGTATTGGCGGTTACCTCAATCCCTGTGTCATACCAATTGCTGCCATTGTCTGAGGTATATTGCAGTTTCAAGGTACGCGATGCGATGGTAGTAGTGCCGATATGGGCAAAGTTGAGGCGAGCGGGCAAGGTAAAGGCAGCAGAATTCTCAGCCCCAATAATATCAATCATTTGAGCGGGTAGGGGCGCATTAAAAACCGTAGCGATCTGAGCCAGGTTGTTAACAAAAGCAGGATCGCTACTGCCATCAATTTTACTCAGCAGTGCATCCTTGCGGTCGAAGAGTCCATCGGCAATGGTCATTATTCTTTTCTCTCCTAGAACAAGAAGGTTAATTTGCCCTCATTCTAGCACCGCAAAGAAAGTTAAACGATCGCCACAAGCTATATTTGGTAATACCTTGTCGGTTTTTAGAATCTTTTAGAATGCAATTGCGCAGGGAAGCTCAAATCCATTCGCATATCTATTAAGCAAGTAGATTCTAAATAAGTATGATTCTAAATAAGTATGATTTAAGCAGCTTTGTGATGACCAAAACACAGCAAATGAAGCGATCGCTGGATTGACCTCTTGGCAATGCCCAAAAGTTAGCTAACAACTAGGTTGCAGTTAGTTTACTGACCAACCCAAAATGAGCTTCAACCAACTTCCGTTTGACGCAGAGTAAGCCATGGCGGAAACATTAACCATGGCGATCGGAGCTTAATTATATTTAGCTAGTCAATTCAATCAACTTAATTTAATCGATTAGGTTGATTTACCCTGTCTCTAGTAGTTCTAAGAAAACTTCAAGTAGCCTATATTCAGCATGGCTAAGCGTTTCTCCGTACCTTAGCTTTTCAAAAGTGAACTTAATGCCTTCAATCAAAAAATTATCCAGATTTAGCTCATTAGCTATGCCAATAAACTCATGCTCATTCTCCAGAAGTATGCCTATATCTTTTTCCATATTCATGTCTACTCTCAATCTATCTAAGTCTATATATGTTTTAGTTCCACATATTCATTACCTAGAAACTGCTATATTCCTATATGCATAACTTAAGCTGATGAGAAACTTTTAGCTTGCTGCCAATGGATGATTTGATCGCGGCGATCGGATGAATTACTTATGCCAATAGCATTAGCCAGACAGGTTTAGCTCTATTTTGGCTCAATTCTTCGTTGCCACTTCTTCGCTGTGTATGGGAACCAAACCACGATTGCTAAATCACCCATCTGGATCAACCAACGAGGCGATAACTTCAACCAGATCGTTATGGTAGTTTGAGCAGGTGAACGGATTGATATGAATCACTTGCGTCATGTGACAAGTATCACCAGGTCAGGAACTAAGTTAGATATGGCTAGATATGGCGATCGCGCTGGAAGGCTGTCAATTAACTACGAGGGGATGATTGAGTCATGACGATCGAAACGATAAGTAGATGATATAAAACTAAAGAACGAACTCATCTATCAGGAATGCTCAAATTCTTTCTGGATCACTGAGTAATTACTGTGCAAGCGATGTATAAAACTTGTTAGTAAATTGTAGTAGTTTTAGCCAACATTTTAGATCGAAAAAGGTTTTTAAAAACTTACCCTAGTAAGGGCTGGAATCCCATTTGATATTTCAATATATATCTATCCTCCAATTGGATTAACTGATTGGAGAATTTATCATATCCTATTGGAGTAGAATATCTCATCACATTGGATTATGTCAGATTTATGGTTAGGCAGATAAATTGGACTGCATAGACATGAATTTGAAGCAGAGGCAGTCATGAAAGCGATTCCTGATCCGGAACCTGTATTTCTAGAAAAAGTTAGAGCTTTGAAGTTGAGTAATTTATTGGCGGAGGAAATTGAACGAATTCTAGAAAAGAGCAAAAACAACCGGCCTCTCGACTTCCTAGAGGCAGATTTGATGGAATATACGATCGAGCTGGTCTACCCTGATCTGGTTTCCGAAGAATAGGGTTATTAGTCAAGTTGCGATGATTAGCATCCTGGAACATGTAGGAACATGTAGGAACAGGTGGCAAGCGTTATACCAAAACTTCGCTAATCAATTCAACTCTGGCAAGCTGTTGACCTGGGCGATCGCCTATGGGGATGACACTAATATATCTAATATCTAATATCTAATATCTAATATCTAATATATTTAAAAGCTAGAGGCTAGAACTAAGATAGACTTACTAACCCTGATTAGTTCCTAGCCCCTATGCATTAATCCAATTCATACTCTACTCTGAGCTACTGATCAATTAGACGTAATGCCGATAATTCGGTGATCTTACTTCCTTTTTACTAGTTTCTGAATTGGTTTCTGAATTGTTTTTTAAATTAGCAACGGATTGATCGCGGCGATGCAATCAGCCACAACTAACTTGAATTAGAAATTACCTTGCCATGAGAATAAGAATAGGTTATTACTAGTCGTCAATTTCCCAATGGGCTAATTGATTATCCACCGCATTAATATAGGCCTGATCGCTCAAGGATGATTGGGGCAGGCGATTGGTGGCGACAGCAGCCTGAACTAGTTCCAGGCCAGTTAATTCGCCAGTTTCATAGGCTGGGGTCAAGGCTTGGTAGCTGGGGATATCCTGTTCAGCGAAGGTGCCCTGTTCGGCCAGGGAAACTAATTGAAAGGGGTTATAGGCTACTTGTTTAACTTTCTCGGCGCGGGCAGCGGTGGGAAGAGCGATCGATAATAAAATTGCTGCCGTAGCAGTAGTTAAGCCAGTTGCTAAAGTACGAAAAAGAGGATTCATGATCTTGCTCCTTGATCTGTTATATCTGTAATACGTCATTCCATCTCAAATGGATTTAGATGAATTCAGATTGATAAAAAAGAAGTTTTGAGAATCAGTAAATTGGTAGCGATCGCCCTGGGCTATTCCGCCATTCCTTTATTCCTCAGCAGCAGTGCCACCATCTCTGCCCGCGATGATACCTCCAGTTTTCTAAACATCCGCTTCAACGCCTGTTTAACTGAATTTTCGGTAATCCAGAGCGACTTACCAATCTCACGATTAGTCCTGCCTTGAGCTACTAATGTGGCAATTTCTGTTTCCCTGGGCGTAATCCGCTGATCCTTGATCAGGCTTAGATCCTGTCGATCGCCAGCTAAAAGACTGCTGCTGTTTTGAGCAGTGCGGAGCTTAGTCAATCGCGCCGAAATATGTAGGCAAATCGCGTTTAAATCCGCCAGATCATCGGCATCAAAGGCTGGATCACGGCGATGCCGGGTAAAAGCTACCCCACCTAAAAGCTGACTATCACTCACGATCGGGCCTACCATCACATGGCTATGATCAGCCCTTGGGCAAATACTCCGCCAAACTCCAGGCGGCAGAATCACTTCATCATGCACCGCCGCATGACGCTGTACCAAGTAGCGCAATACCGGATTATGGTCGATCGACAAGGCCAACCGCATTGCCAGGGGACTGTTTTTATTGATCTTGGGCAATTGGCTCAGAAACATCAACTTCCAGCGCGTAGCGCCAAAATATGCCCCTAAATCAGCCATCACTGTTTGGTTTAGGGCTGCTTCATCTTGAGCCGCAGCGATCGCCTGAAACAATCCCTGTAACGAAGTTTGGGTTAATTGCTCCATTCCATTTAGCTCCTGTTGCTCATCGCCCTATGCATGGCTAAGTGTACCCGATCGAGGTCTATGCTGGTGGCCAGAATCACCCTAATCTGACTTTAGCATTGTGGCAAGACCAGCCAATTCACCCAATTGAATCGATGTCTTTTTATGTTCTTACTTACGATCCAACCGCCTGTTAATTTAGCCGACGCGATTGCTGATACACCGGCTCCCACTACTGATGATCAACCACCATCACCATCGGCAGTGATTGGCTTCTATGGGATCGCCATTGGCTTCAACCTCTGTCTAGGCTTGCAACTGCTCACAGTGGGATTAGCCTATTTCTACAACCCTAGCTGGTGGCAAATTCATGTGCTATTGGTGCGGGGATATGGCTGCCTAGCCTTAATTCTGGTGGTCTGGGCATACCTGGTGCGATTGCCCAAGCGACTGCAATTGCTAAGCCTCAGCTTGCCGATTTTACTTGGCCTCCAATTCCTCACCATCCACCTGCAAACACCGCTACCAGTACCCCTGGCAATTTTACACCCGCTGCTTGGCTTTACCCTGTTTTTTTGCTCTGCCACGCTGGTACATCGCACTGCCCAGTATCGCAAACACACTCTCTCGCTGTCGTAAACAATCATCAACAATTAGGATCAAAATGAATATTAATTTGACTCCAACCCAAAAACCAAACACTTATACGCACCCTGAAGTTCTGGTCGAGAATCAGTGGCTACTAGAGCATCTCCATGATTCTAATATTCGTGTCATTGAAGCAGGGATGAGCCCTGAGCCATACTATGAAGCTCATATTCCTGGTGCTGTTTTCTGGCATTTCACTGATCTATTTAATCCAGGTTTCCGCCTCAAGCTTGAACCGGATGCGATCGCTGCCCTTCTTTCCCGCTCCGGCATTGCCCCACAAACAACCGTGATTACCTATGGTAAATACCCTGGCATTGGTGCACTGCTGTTCTGGTTCCTGCGTCTGTTTGGTCATCAAAATGTGCGGGTCTTAAATGGCGGCCGACAAAAATGGCTGGCCGAAAATCAACCAGTTAGCCAGGAAGTGCCAACTCTCACGCCGACTGATTATCCAACTCCATCGATCGACTCCAATTTGCGTGTCCTGACCCAAGAGGTGCTAGCCGGAATCGATCGCCCCGATCGGGTTTTGTTGGATGTCCGTTCCGACGCAGAATATAGTGGTAAGTTGTTTCTGGATCAGCCCCCCACCGGAACCGAACGAGCTGGTCACATCCCAGGGGCAATTCACCTGGAAAATCTACTCACCCTGAATCCAGATGGCACTTTCAAATCCTTTAACCAATTGCAAGCGCTATTTGAGCAAAAAGGAATGAGCGCGGATCAAGAAATATTCACCTACTGTGCCTTTGGTGGCCGATCGGCTCATGTTTGGTTTGTACTGAAATATTTACTGGGCTATGCCAAGGTGCGTAATTATGATGGCTCCTGGAATGAGTGGAGTCGATCGCCTAATACACCAGTTCAAAGGTGAAGATAGCAAGAATAGAACCAATAACCAATAAATAGCCCCCATCGATCGCCGCTTCAATCAAGAGTTACGAATAATGGGGGTTATATTTCAACTTCGGTTCCGAATCAATCACCTTGCCGCGATGCCTTAGTGCCTACAGCATGATTCAGTGCCTACAGCATGATATCTACAGCACGCCAGTATTCTGCAAGCCCAAAATCACACCAGCACCCAGAATATGACCAAAACTGGTGGTGCCCAGCAATGCACCCAAGCCCATGCCACCAAACAATTCGGAAGAAGGCAAGCTACCGCCTTCATTCTGCTTATCGATCGTATATTTGCCAAAGGCGATCGCCAACACATTACAAATAATCATCACAATGCCAATACCAATATTCCAATCACTGGTGGAGGGCACAGCAGCGATCAGGGAATGCAAATTAAACAGCATATTTACTCCTTTTAGAGGGATTTAATAAATTAATAAGTTTAGAAATTGATAAACTCAAAAACAGCAGAAAACCTGGAATTTAATATCCAGAAACTTACTTACTAAACGTTTAGCGAAGTAAACAAATCCTGCCAGTAAGTCTAAGTGAGGCAGGATAAAAAATTGATATATCTTTTGATTTTTGCCTAATAGTGGTAACTAGGGTGCCTAGTTGTAGCAATTATTAACAAAATCTAAGTATTTATGCTAAGTCTTGATGCCAAATATTGATGCTAAATATTTATGCTAAATCAAGCTATTTTGCGATCGCCAAATCTATTGCTAGATCTACAGTAGCTACAACACAAACACCCGATCGCGCCCGCTCTGTTTAGCTCGATACAGCGCATTATCAGCCAAGTCAACAATGATATGGGGTCTGATACTCCGCGATGGCACCATACAAGCAGCCCCATAACTCATCGTCACAAAATCACTAATCATTGAACCTTCATGGGACAAGCGTTGTTTATATAACTGCTTTCGCACCTGCAAGGCAATCTTACGCGCCATGTCGATTTCCACCCCCGGCAGCACGATCGCAAACTCTTCACCGCCATACCTTGCCACCAGCGCATTTTGGGACATTTGCCGATAGCCGGTTAAATTATTCGCTAATTTCCTGGTGCCATCACTATCTTGATAGATAAAATCAGCGATGTTATGCATTTTCACCGTTTCATAGAGCACCTTGGCCACCTGCTGCAAGCAAACATCCCCCTTCACATGGCCATAGAAATCGTTATAGTTCTTAAAAAAATCAATGTCACACATAATTAACGACAGCGGCTTTTGCTGCGATCGCAGTTGTTGCCAGCAATAGTCCAAATACCGATCAAACTGACGACGATTGGCAATCTGGGTTAAATAATCGATCGATACCTGCTGTTGCAAGGTGCGGTGCAAAGACTCTAGTCGCCATAAACGCTGATAGTTATAGATCATCACCAACAACTCTGCCACTAAGATCGACAGGATCGTAGGCACCAAGGGCAACCACAACCCCTGCCAAAAGACGACATAGTTATAGACAGTTACAATCGTGGTCAACACCAGACCAATCAGTATAATTTTGAGGGGCGATCGCAACCAGAGACTAGCCAGCGCTGCCGCCGTCGCCCAGGCATACATTTGCAAATACTCCCAATGCGCCGCACAACCACGAATAATCGGTCGATCGCTCAACGCCGCATTGATCAATTGGCTGGCAAACTGAGCATGATAATCCACCCCATAGACATAATCGAGTGGCGCTTGGGAATTAAATGACACCGGACTAAAGGGGGTAAAATAATTTTCGCCCGCCCTGGCAGCATTCATGCCAATTAACACAATCCGATCTTGAATTTGGGATCGTTCAACCTGCCCCTCGATCACATCCTGGAGGCTAATTTTGGGGATTCCCGGCAATGGTTTGCGCCAATTTACCAACAATTGATAGCCCCCGGCATCAGCACGAACATAACCACCATCGGCAGCGGCAAAAGGAGTGGTGACAATATTGCCAAATTGAATCGAGCCATTGGCCAGATTCTGGGGCTCAATCCCCTGTGAATCTAAATAGGCGATCGCCAAATATGCGCCCAGGCTTAGCTGTGTTTCTTGATTAGCCGGGGTAATGGCCAGCAAGCCGCGCCGGATTTTGCCATCCCCATCCAACACCACATCACTAAAGCCAATCTGGCCACGATCGCGCAGAATGGGCGGAGCCAAATCCAAATCCGTTTGGACAATAACTCGTTCCACACCAATCAAATTATCAATTTGCGCAAACACAGCCTCAAGCTCCTCGTGGCCTGGGGGAACTTTCACATTGCGAGTCAGGTTCAGCCCAATCACATTGGGTTCGAGGGCTTCTAGTTTAAGCAGAGCCTCCGCCAAAAGGCGATCGGGAATTGGATATTGATCGACCCAGGCAATATCTGCTTCGGTAATGCCAACTATGACAATCCGCTCCTCGATTGGCTCATCTGACTTCCAGCGAAAAAACTGGTCATACATCGACCATTCCCACAACTGGAGCAAGCCGATCGATCGCACCACAACCACCAGCACCACTGCTAATAGTGCCGTTAGTAATGCCAACCAAAAGAGCTTACTCCTATTTCCGAGTTGCCGCATCAAACCCTAATTTCTGCTGTCATATGGCTTTAATCAATGCTTACTTTCAATCCAGCTTTGATAAGCCTTCAGTCAGTTACAAGCAAGTTACAAGCAAGTTACTTGTGTGTTTTGAGCGCATTTTTAATAACTTTAACCAGATGTCAATTGTCAATTTAGATAGATTAGATATATCTGATCATAGCCATTCCCAATCGTATTCATGCGCGATCGCCACAGAGTTAGATCTCAGCTATAGCTAACCCTGACTTGAACCAATTAAGCAATCTCAACAATCCCAACAACTCAATCCCACAGAGGTTGACCCTGCAAATGTAATCATATTCAGCCAGAGGATTGAGACTGGCTCAAAAGTCCTTTGCTAAAAATCCTTACTTTGCTGCCAATAGTCACTATGGCTACGCGATCGGCATTGCAAGGCTAAGTAGCTGCCTGTTATTCAACTAATGCATTGATGTTGATGTATTAATGTTGAGGCATTAATATTAATTAAATATGTTTCATGCATATGGCTTCGCTTTGATAGACAGAGACCCACTAGGTTCTGTCAAGCCAGCGATCAATTCAACCATCTGGCTAAGCGCTACGATCACACAGTTATAGTTACGCTGGATCAGCACACAAACCAATATATTCAGCTTAGATACATCTGTGATGTATTAATGACATATCAATAGTGCACCAATGATTTTATAACTACCTCAGACCTTACTGGCTTTTGGTAGTTCCCTCACAAACATCTAGTTTCTCAATTGTTCGTAAAATCGAAGGCTGGAGTGGTCAACTCAGCCAAAACATTATTGTTACACACTAACCAATCACTGCTTAACTTAAATTAAAATCTGGCTCAATCGCGGTTATATTTTTGATTTTTTAGTTTTCTAATTAAGTTCTGGCGATCCTCTTGCTTAATTACAATATATGTTGCGCTATGGCGATCAGGGCTATGGTTCTCTGTATATTATTTATTTATTTATGGGGAGCAATTGCAACATGCTCAAAATGCGATCGATCAGCGATGCTGCAACTGCTTGGTCAACAGCATGGTCGATCATGAATAGATGTAATTACCAAGCCAGGATTGTCTAAAAGCCAAGGGCGATCGCTAAACGCAGTAGTTAACCTAAGAAAAAGCCCAGCTAAAAAACTGGGCAGGGACTGTTGTCAGATTCTGGGTTATCTGTGTTGATATTACGCAGCGATCGCTAGATCAGATTTATGTTTTTTAATTAGTTCTGCTTAGTTTTGGGCTGTGATAAATCGATGTATAGTTTTTTCCTTTTTCAAGCTATGCTGAGTGCAAGCTCACTTAGATATAATCAAACAAGAGTAACAGTTCATTCCCTTCCTAGTGGTCTGCGATCGAGACTGGGTATAAACTGGGTATAAACTGGGTATAAAAAGGCAGCAAAACAAAAAGAGTAATCGGCTCAGATCAAAGATTCATGGTGGTTTGATTCAGTCAGTAAAAGAACAGCCCCAAATCCCACCCATTCGTTACAAAATGTTTTAATTCACTTGCAAGTCAGCAAGCTAAATCTAAAAAAAATAGACAGCTTAATTCCGGCAATCAAGCTCGCCCTCTCCACCACTAGGAACTGACAAATAGCCGCTTTTTGCTGATATTTTAAGGTCGGCAAAGGTTTAGAAATACCAACAATTAATTACTCACTCAACAATTAAGCAGCAATTGCTTAACATTAACGCAGGTGAGGCATAATATAAAGATTAGGAAGCCTACTTAACACTTCTTTGAATAATAAAAAATAATAAAAGAGTAAACAGGCTTTTATACCTCCTACCTAACACCACTCTAGACGCTTTATAGGATAAAATATAATGGTTAAGCCCGATGGGGGAAACCCATCAAAGAAAGTGCCATCCAAGAAACCACGCGTTTCGGTCTATGTTAATGAAGACATCAAAGAAGAGCTAGAAAAGCTAGCCGATCAAGAAAAGCGCAGTGTGTCCAATCTGCTTTATGCCTGGATCATAGACAAGATCGAAGCAGCTAAACAAAACGGCGATATCTAACCGACATTTGTTCAGGTTGAATGTTGAGATATTTGTTTGACCAAATTTCCCTGAGCCCCATCAGTTTAGGTAGCCATTAGCCGCGCTAGCCTGGTCTGGTTTTTGGTTAGTTCTAAGTTAGTTTTGATTATGCCTAATTAGTATTAGTTGCGCCAACGATCGCAGATTGTAGGTCGATCGTGCCCTCCGACTAACCCACTAACCCAACTAATTCAATCCCCCTTAAAACTAGAAGAGCCCAACCACGGTGGCCGGACTCATCTATTAAACGAACTATGAGCAATAATGTGCAAATTAAGTAAATCAGTCACTAAGACAATAAATAATAAAAATTGTGCTTACTAGAGGTTTACAACACTTACTTAGCTAATTCTCGATCGATTCTTATTCCCAACCATTCATAACCTGATCGGTTTCTCTCAAGTAAGAGCGAACTTAATCAATTCACTCAGCTAACAATTAGCCAACAACCTGTAATTCCTGGCTGAGTGTGATTTAATTTATCTCACCAGAACCATCGCTGCGTTACTAAATCGTTTGCGATCGCCCCGTTGGTTTCCTTTTCCATTCCCTTTCTTAGAGATGGTATGAATGTAAAAAGAGAAGCCAGCGAAGATAATTAATCATTCGCTCCAACCAGAAACTACTAAACTCCTGGAACTACTTTATTGGGTTGCCTTTGAGCAAATCCAAAGCCGTTCTTAACTTAGGGAGCCTAAATAGCGGTAGGAATTAAGATATGAGCTCTTAGCTATGCCTGACTGTGGGAGGAGACACGAACCCAGATAAGTCAGAAGCATGTGTTTGCTTTGGTTTGAGCCGTTTTGTTTGGTTCATCTCGTGTCTTAACTATAGATTAACCTACCCAACCGTTCCTTTCAATCGCAATTTACACAATTTTACAATTGGCTTAGTTCTGATCCACTTGATCCACTTGCGTCTATATGGTGCATCATCTTTACAAAACTTCGTTTACTCCCCCTGGAATTGTTCTTAGAATTAAACTAGTAGACTGCAAAATCACTCGATCGGGTGTGTTTCTGGGCATATTTCAATGCAGCTACATCAGCTTCGATCGATCTATGCCAAGCCCTAAACGAACTAATCAAACTAAGTCAAAGTAACAAACCCAAGCGGCAAGCAAATAGGAGGGAGATATGCGTATTCATCGTTGTGTAGTGCCATTCAAAGCAGGCGAAAAATATAGCTGCGCCAAGTTCTATGCCCATGCTGGCAATCTGTCTGGCCCACCGATCCTTTCGATCGGCGAGTTTGATTTGGGCGGCGCATATCCAGCTTGCGTATCTTCTAGCTGCTGCCAAGGCGCATATGCCCTAGGAGCCACCGAAGAAGTCAAAGCCCTGAAGATTCATGTGCATCTCAATGAACCCGCCGCGATCGATGGCGAGGTGGTTGTTAATGTGTTTGTGGAAGGAGCGTTGGTAATGAGTTCGCAAGCTGGCCGCAAATGCCCAGTGGGTGCCCTCTAAGCAGTATGCTGGAGCGGATTTAAATCTAATCCTAATCGATCAAGTAGATCAAGCATGTCCAAAATAATTAACCAATCATGTTTGGTGACGCTTAAACAGGCAAACCTAGCAAAGTTTTGGTTGGCTTCGCCTAAGCAAAAAAAACAAGCAAAAAAAACAAGCCCAAAAACGAACCTAAAAAGAAATATCAAGATATCCATCAAAGCATAACTAAACAAAAACCCCCACCAGCAAAGGCAGGGGTGATGGGAATTATCGTAGATAGAAGACTGACGAGAATCTATGTAGGTGTGAATTAGGTGTGAATCGATTTGAGGATCGACTTAATTAGAGATGGTTTGTAGGTGGTTGTAAGACGCTTGCTCAACTCCCTACAGTTATGATCTTAGGCGACTCGATCGATTCAGGTGGTGATTTATATCAGTTCGCTCCTGTGATTGTTGGCAGGCTTATTAGTGATGTGGCGCACTATTCACCGCCCACCTTCAGCGAAGCCAATTGGGAATCCACAGCAGAAATGAACCCAGCAGCATTAAGGAACTCGGTGGGCAAGCGATTAGTAGCAACGGCCGCTTCCACAATATCGGTGCCATTCACTTCGGCACTCCTGGCCGCGATCGCTCAGGGACCCAGTTCCTACTCTCAATCAGGATTCATAAATTGCCAAATCAAAATTCATGCCAGCAAAAACCAATAAAAAAAGCCCCCACCGATCGTGGCAGAAGCATTTAAGCTATGGTAGATTTGAAAACTTATCGCAACTTGCAAATCAAAAAACCACTTATGACTATTTAAGGCTATATATTTAGATATTGATTGAGATAAGTATTTGATCTCCAACAGCTAACTTTTTTGTCGTAGTTTGAATTGCAATCGACTAGATTAATTACCTACAATCTGGCAATCTGACAATCTGATTAGCTCTGGCTAGAGCTAGTTTTTGATCGCATATAATCGCATATATCATATACATAAGAGACAGAATAGATATAGCGGATATAGCGGATATATTAGTAAGAAGCCTTTGCAAAACCCTAATAAAGCCCTAGTAAAGGCTTGGTAAAAGCTGCCATAGAACCATCAGTGACCAAAAAGCAATAAATAATTAACCTTGCCATACCTGCGATCAAGGAATTAAAGGACGCGAAATTTTATGGAATTTGTGACTAACCCTACTGTCGGCCTTTTGGAAACAAATCCCTTCGTGCCTCACGGCCACTGCTATCTATGGCAACCGCAGTTGGTGGGGTTACATGTCGGCTCCGATCTGGTCACGGCCTTTGCCTATTTTTTAATCCCGATCCTGTTGGTCTATTTTGTGCGCCAACGTCGGGATGTGCCCATGGGTGGTACATTTGTGTTATTTGGCGCTTTTATTGTGGCCTGTGGTGCCACTCATATTCTAAGCGCGATCACAATCTGGTATCCCTTCTACTGGAGCGCCGGCATAGTTAAGGCAATTACGGCGATCGTCTCGTTGTTTACAGCGCTGTATTTAATCCCGATCCTGCCTAAAGCCCTGTCACTACCAGGCCTAGAAGCAGTCAATCAGGAGTTGGCAGACCAAATTGAACGCGGCGAAGCTAGTGAAGCAGCATTGCGGGAAAGCGAAGAAACCTATCGCCAGGCGTTTGAATATTCCTCGGTGGGGATCGCCCATGTGGCTGCCGATGGCTCGTGGCTGCGGGTTAACCCCAAACTTTGCGAAATAGTCGGTTATACCAAAGCCGAACTAATGGCCTTAACTTTCCAGGACATTACCCATCCAGAGGATCTCGATAAAGACTTGAGTTATGTACATCAGGTGTTGGCCGATGAGCTCCAGACTTATTCGATCGAAAAGCGCTATATCCATAAAAATGGTGATGTGATCTGGATTAATTTATCGGCCTCGCTGGTGCGTGATGCTGACGGCACGCCTAAATATTTTATTTCGATCGTCGAAGACATTAACGATCGCAAACAGGCTCAGCAGGAAGTCAGGATTGCCGAAGACAAGCTGCTTAGTGCAGAAGCCAAACTAATCAGCGAAGCCCGCTTTCGCACCCTGGCGGCAGCAACTGACCAGATTGTGTGGTCTACCAGTGCCACAGGTGAGGTAATTGAACCAATTCCAGGCTGGGAAGCCTATACAGGGAAAAGCTTTGAGGAATATCGGGGCTTGGGTTGGCTGGCGGCGATCCACCCGGATGACCGCGATCGCGTTGCCGCCGCTTGGCAGCAGTCTATGGCTACTAAAACCATCTATGAAATTGAATATCGGATCAAAACCAAAACCGGCGACTATGGCTATTCCTGGGTGCGGGGCATTCCGGTACTCAAGCCCAATGGCGAAATTCAGGAATGGCTCGGCATTTTCATGGATATTACCGATCGCAAAAAAGCCGAAGAAGAGCTACGCGCCAGTGAGCGCCGTTATGCAGCTCTGGCTCAGGCTGCCCCCGTGGCCATTTTTCGCACCGATGCCCAGGGTAATTGCCTCTATGTAAATGAATTCTGGTGTGAATTGGCTGGATTTGACATGGATCAAGCTCTCGGCCAAGGCTGGGTCAGTGCGATCCATCCGGACGATCGCGCCCAGGTGTTTGCGGTCTGGGACAGCGCCGCCAAGCAAAATAAGCCGTTTAAAGATGAATATCGGTTTCAGCGCCTCGATGGCACAATCACCTGGGTCTATGGCCAAGCCGCTACTGAGATTGATGATCATGGCAAGATCATTGGCTATGTGGGCACATTGACTGACATTAGCGATCGCAAAGAATCAGAAAGTGTACTCCAGCAGTTTAACCAAACCCTCGAAGCCAGAGTAGCCGAGCGCACCGCTGCTTTAACACTCAGCGAAGAACGGCTGCAACTAGCACTGGAAGCCACCGGTGATGGTTTGTGGGACTGGAACATTGCCACCGGTGAAATTTACTTTAGCCCAGAATGGTTTAAATTATTGGGTTATTCTGAAACCGACATCGACTCGGATATTAAAGCGTGGGAAGCCCTGATCCATCCTAAGGACAAGTCGGCAGTGATGGACAAGCTAAATGCCCATCTCCAGAATCCCACCGTTCGCTACATCAGTGAACATCGAATGTTGACCAAAGATGGTAAATGGCAATGGATGGGGGATTATGGCCGGGTGACTGCCTTTGACGAGCATGGCAACCCCTGCCGTATGTCGGGCACCCAGAAAGACATCACCGATCGCAAGCAAGCTGAGTTCTTGATTAGTAAACAAGAAAAATTTCTGCGTCGCCTGATCGATGCCAACCCCAGCTTAATCTATGTCAAAAATTATGAGGGGCAATATGTTCTGGCCAATCAAGCAGTAGCGCAGTTATATAACACCGCCCCATCGGCGCTGGTGGGCAAGACTGATTTTGATCTAGAGGGCGATCGCACCGTGGCCGCTGCCAAACTCGCCGCCGAACGGAAAATCATGAATAGCACTTTTCTGTTGGTAACCGAAGATGAAGAGGTAATTGATGTAAATGGCAAGAATCGCTATTTCCAAACCATCAAAACCGCTTTGACCTCCGGCAATAGTCAGGGCAAGCAATTGCTGGTGGTGGCCAATGATATCACCGATCGCAAGGCCGATGCGGCGCGATTGCAGCAAATCAATGAACAATTAATTATCACCAACGCAGAACTAGCCAGAGCCACCAAGCAAAAGGATGAATTTTTGGCCAACATGAGCCATGAACTGCGCACGCCACTTACTTCGATCCTGGGGATGTCTGAAATTCTGCTCGATCGGGTATTTGGCGATCTGACCGAAAAGCAGGCTAAATATATCGCAACCATCGATCGCAGCGGTAAACACCTGTTAGCTTTAATCAACGACATTTTGAACCTGGCCAAAATTGAAGCGGGCAAACTAGAATTGCAAAATGCCCCAGTTGGTGTGCGTCACCTGTGTGAATCGGCAATGGTTTTTGTGAAGCAACAGGCACACAATAAAAATATTAGCCTGGAAGTGGCGATCGCCCCTGAGCTAAAGCAAGCCACGATCGAGATTGATGAAAAGCGGATGTTGCAAATCCTGCTCAATTTACTCAGCAACGCGGTTAAGTTTACGCCCAATGATGGCAAAGTGAAAATAGAAGCCAAAATGCTAGCCGCCCAGGAAGCCATTTGTTTTAGTGTGATTGATACAGGCATTGGCATCGCCAAAGCGGATTTAGATAAACTATTTCAGTCCTTTGTGCAAATTGATAGCAGTCTGGCACGGCAATATGAAGGGACTGGCCTGGGACTAGCTTTGGTCAAGCAGATCGCTACCCTCTATCACGGCGAAGTACAGGTAACCAGCACAGTGGGCGAAGGGAGTTGTTTTTCAGTGGTTTTGCCCTATGCCAATCCCACGATCGCTACTGGTGATCAACCACCTACCCTCGCACCATCACCAGAACCCGCCCCCCTAATTAGCTCAGATCTGCTCCCACCACCGGGCGAAAATGCGCCATTAATCCTATTGGCAGATGATAATGAAGCAAATCGCAGTATGCTATCAGAAATACTGATGTATCAGGGCTATCAAGTAATTACAGCCAACAATGGGATTGAGGCGATCGATCAGGCTAAGGCTAATTTACCCCAATTGATTTTGATGGATATTCAAATGCCTCAGCTAGATGGTTTTGCGGCGATCACACAACTTAGAGCCGAGTCACCCACCGCCAACATTCCGATCGTGGCGCTCACTGCCCTAGCCATGACCGGAGATGGCCCAAAATGTCTAGAAGTGGGCGCGAATGAATACATTAGTAAACCGCTCAATTTAAAACAGCTCAGCGGCCTGGTTAAACAACTGCTGAATTCTAATTCTCAAGTTTAAATTTGGTTTAGTTCTACTGTTCAATATGCTTAATATGCTTAAAGGGGGAGCGTCATGTTGGATGCATCGGATACATTGAATGCCGAATTACAAGCCCAGATCCTGATTGTGGAAGATAATCCAGATAGCCTGGAACTGTTGGCGGATGTGATCACCAGCTATGGCTATGAGGTAAGCACCGCTGCCGATGGTAATCAGGCTCTAGCCCAGGTGGCCACCAAAACCCCCGATCTGATTTTGCTTGATATTATGCTGCCCGGTATAAATGGTTATGAAGTCTGCCAAAATCTCAAAGAGAAAGAACATACCAAAGATATTCCGGTCATTTTTATCAGCGCCCTTGATTCTTCTAAATATAAGCTCAAAGCCTTTGCCGTTGAAGGCGCAGATTATATTACCAAACCATTTAAACCCGCCGAAATCTATGCGCGAATTCAAAACCAACTGCTAATCAAGAATTTACAAAATAACCTCAAGCATCAAAATGAAACCCTCAAACGCACTAATTCGTTGCTCCAGGCGCAAAAAGAGGCGGTGATCGATGGCATTCTGGCGGTGGATGAACAGGGGCAGATCGTCAACTTCAGTCGGCGATTTTGCGAGATGTGGGATGTGTCCCCCGAACTGATCGATCGATCGCTCAATCAACTGCTCAGCCCGCTCTTGATTAAAGCTGATTTACCTGAGCCCCTGGTTGATTTGCTCGAAAGCGCCTACGATCACCCCGATCAGACCAACCAAGCCGAAATTAGCTTCAAAGGCAAGATCTACGATTGCTACTCCAGCCCAGTCACTTCGCCCGAACAAAAGTTCTATGGTTTGGTGTGGTATTTTCGGGATATTACGGAGCGTAAAAAAGCGGAAGCTGCTCAGAAACAGCTAATGGCGGAGTTGCGCCAGGCCAAGGAATCAGCGGAGGCTGCCGCCAGAGCCAAGTCAGATTTTTTGGCGGTGATGAGCCACGAAATCCGCACGCCGATCAATGGCATTTTGGGGGTAACGCAGCTATTGGCCACCACCAACCTCACCGCAGAGCAACAAAAATTGATTCAAACCGCTCAGGTCAGTGGTGAAACGCTGTTAACGGTGATCAATGATATTCTCGACTTCTCTAAAATTGAGGCCGGCAATCTGGAATTAGAACGGCTGCCCCTCCAATTACCCGGTTGCATTGATGAAGTTTGTAAGCTCTTGACTCCTAAGGCGATCGCCAAGGGGCTTAAACTCAACCATCAGATCGCCGCTAATGTGCCAATTAGTATTGGTGGGGATGTGAATCGGCTGCGCCAAATCCTGCTGAATTTGATTAACAATGCAATTAAGTTTACTGAAAATGGCCAGATCGATGTGGCGGTAAGTCTGTCGTCGTCACCGATCCCAGATATCAAGGGTGACGCTCAACCCAAATCAGACCAGCCAAACCAACCAGAGCAACCAGAGCAGGAAATTGAATTATTATTTGCAATTACCGACACCGGCATTGGCATGAGTGAAGCGGAGGTAAAAGGTCTCTTTCAACCATTTTTCCAGGCCGATGCTTCCATCTCGCGCAAGTATGGCGGTACTGGCTTGGGGTTGGCAATTTGCCGACGCTTAGTGGAATTAATGGGCGGTAAAATTTGGGTCGAGAGTAAATCAGGCCAGGGCTCCACCTTCTGCTTCACGATCGCTACCACTAAGCTTGATGTCCCGATCCCCACCGCGATCGACAATGCTGCCAAACTAAAGCCCTTTCAGTTAAATCAAAATCTAGCCGCACAGCTGCCACTCAAAATCTTGATTGCCGAAGATAATTTAATCAATCAGGAACTAACCCTGGCCATGCTGGTAAAAATGGGCTATGAGGCGGATGTGGTGGATAATGGCGTGGCCGCGATCGCCGCCCTGCTCGAAAGTGCCTATGATATTTTGTTTTTGGATGTGCATATGCCGGAAATGGATGGCCTGGAAACCGCTAGATATCTGGTGCAAAAATGGGACACCCTGGCGGTGAATTATACCCGCCCAGCGATTATTGCCATGACCGCCAACGCGATGGAAGGCGATCGCCAAATGTGTTTAAAGGCGGGGATGGACGACTATGTGAGCAAGCCTGTTTTGCTCGCAGAATTGCAGCAAATGTTGCAGAAATGGGGCGATCGCTCATCACCATTACCTACCAACCCAGTAGTAGAAGAACCCACCGCCATGAACCTGCTGGATCATCAAGCAATCGAAAACATCAAACAGGTCAGCCCTACGCTGCTACCACGCATGGTTACTTTATTTAAGGATCAAGAACTACCCAACCTGCTGCCCAAATTAAAACAAGCGATCGCCGAGCAAGAATATGAGCAGATCTATTATGCTGCCCACACCCTCAAAGGTAGCAGTAATGCCCTGGGTGCCAAGGGTCTATCACAAATTTGTAGCCAACTAGAAACCAAAGCCAAAGCCAAACAAAATGATGGCTTAGTTGATCTCGTCGAGAGCCTAGAAGCGCAAATAGAGCCAGTGTGTGAAGCGATCATAGTCCTGGTGGAGCAATAATTAATCATTCATTCATTCATTCTGGCTGGCAATTAAATATCTCCTATCGCCTCCCAGCCATAAAAAAATAGGGCAGCCATGTAGCTATGCCCCATTTAGATTAAGGATCAATTCAATTATAGTTTTGCAAATCAAACTAATACGACAATTAGCTTAGTCAATCAGCTTTGCCAACCAAATTAGCGTTAGCGATCGCTAAGAAAAGCGCTAAGAAACACAATGTTTTTTACGATCTAGTTTTTGTTTTTGCAAAATCCGGCACATAGTCGAAACCGAGACTTCAATCCCAGTACGTTGATGCATCTGTTGACATAAATCAACTAAAGTAGCCTCTGGATGATCTGCGACCAACTCCGCCAACATGACCAGATGTGGGGGGCTGAATTTGGGCTTAACCCCAGCCCGATAGGGTGTGGGTCTGATTGTGCCTTTGTCTCGATATAGCTGCAGTAGCTTATGGACACTATTTTTGCTGACACTAAACCGCTGCGCCAATTCCCGAATTGAACCTTCTCCATTTTCATAGGCAACCACAATGCGATAGCGTAAATCCAAAGAATGAGCTCTCATAATTAATTTAAAGCTCCTCAAATCCGTCTTTTATAATGTAGAATCCGTCTTTTATAATGTATTAGTTTATGGCAATGCAATATATAAAGATGTTTAAACCGCTGGTGATCGCCCAATTAGGATGCCGCTCTTGATAGTTTAGATTAGATCGGCAATTATCGTCACTCTTTGTTTTACAAATTTGTTAACCAGTTTCGATTAGATCATAGTAAAATGTACCAGGAGCCATTGTTTCAACCAATTATAGATAGAGAATAACCCGATTGAATATGTTAAATTAGTGTGATTAAGACCTGAAAAAGACCATGGGGGACTAGGATTTGATACTCGTTGTAGACGATGAGCCCGCCATATTTGATGTGATCGAAGGTATGCTTGCCCGCGAAGGATATGAGCTGGTTTATGTGAATAATGGCTACGAGGCAATTTCTTATTTAGAAAATCCGGGAAAGCAACCACCGGACTTGATTCTAATGGATGTGATGATGCCGAAAATGAATGGCTTGGAAACCTGCAAGCGGGTTAAGGCCAACGCAGCATGGCGACATATTCCGATTATTATGCTCACGGCGCTGAATTCCAAAGAGGATTTGGCCCATTGCATTGAAGCGGGGGCGGATGACTTTATTGGTAAACCAATTAGCAGTATTGAACTACGATCCAGGGCGCGATCGATGTTGCGGATTAAGCAGCAATATGATGCCCTAGAATCAACGATGCGGCAAAAGGAAGATGTCACTAATATGGTGGTGCATGATCTGCGCAACCCCTTGAGTAATATTTTTCTGGCGATTGATATTTTAAATAGAACTGATTTGAGTGAAAATCAAAAGAATAAAATCGATCGCATTCTAAGCGCGGCGGAGCGGCTCAATTCGCTCGTTGATGATATTTTGTTCATTGCCAAGCAGGAAGCAAATAAGCTGGTATTGCAAAAGGAAGAAGTGAACCTGTCGGACATGGTGATGCAGGCGTTAACTGACTTTGAAGAGATCGCCAGGTCTAAGAATTTAACAATTACAACGAAGTTCCCTGAACAAAAAGTTAATAGTTTGCTGGATATTAAACTAATTCGCCGCACGATCGATAATTTGCTGGCCAATGCGATCAAGTTCTCATTTAACGACAGTCAGATTTTAGTGCAAGTGGAAGGGCAAGATACTCCTGAACTAAAGACCAGGGTATGTGTGGCGGATAATGGTATGGGGGTAGATCTGCGAAGTATAGAAAAAATCTTTGAGAAGTACGAAGTGGGTGAAGATGATAATAAGATGAGCCAGTTTGGGCTGGGTTTGGCCTTTTGTAAGATGGTAGTGGAAGCCCACGGCGGTAAGATCCAGGTGGATCGAAATAAGCCCCAGGGTGCTGTTTTCACCTTAGAAATATAGGCAAGCGAGAAAAGCTAATTAGAAATATTAACTACTAAATAAGCATCGCCTAGAGCCAGTTCCCCGCCAGCACAAACGCCGCCCAGTAATAGGGATGTCGATATGTATTGCCCTGTTCGCCACGGAGCAAACTAAGCTGAGCCTGGCGCAGGGCTGTTGCCTTGGTGGTATCTGGTTGCCCCAGTCCCTCATAAAACCGCACCATTAGCTCGGCCGTAGACCGATCGGCCACTGTCCACAGGCTGGCCAGGGTACTCCGCGCCCCCGATCGCAATGCCACCCCCGCGAGCCCTAGTGCTGCCCGCCGATCGCCCGTAGCGGTTTCACAGGCACTCAGCACCAGCAGTTCAATTGGCGTACGATCGCTATTTTGACGCGGACTGAGTAGTTTTTCGAGGCGATCGATATTGATCTTATCGTCCCAGGCCAGAATAAACGTATCTTTGAGATTGGAGCTAAACTGCCCGTGGGTAGCCAAATGAATAATCGGATAGTCGCTATTGGCGATCGCCATTTCCAAACTATTCGCCGTAAACCCCTGGTTGAGCAGACTTCTGCTCCTAAACTGCATCGCAATTTGTGCTAATTCATAATCCACCGCTGGTAAGCCAATGAACCCGGCCTGGGCTTCGCTAATTCCCGCCGTTACGACCCGTAGGTTTTCACCAGCCAGCGCCGATCGCCCCTTGAGCAGCTTCAAACCTTGATTCAGAACCAGATTATATTTTTCAATTAAATATTGCTTTGTATCCCGATCGTAAAGCGCCGCCATTGGCACATTTCGTAATTCACCATCTAGCACCATCACCAGGGTTTGCATCTTGGCCGCAGCTAGTTCCGCCTGGGCGGGGCGAATCAACCAGTCATAGAATTGCTGGGCGATCGGTAAGCGTTCGCTAGCAAAGGAGTTCTGGCGCAGGGAATCTAGGATCTGGTCGATCGATTGTTTTACCTCCATTGGTGTAGCCTTTGTGCCATAGTGAAACAGTGGTCGATCGGGAATGGATACAATCACTTCCAGCCGCGACGGGGTAATAATTGGGTAGACGATCGCCGCTTGCGGATCAATCATTTCCACGGAAGAGAATTCCGCATCTAAGCAGGCTTGGCGAAAGAAGTTATCCAGTTCGGCAATTTGCAATTGTTCGATTACCTGGCGGGCTTGACGCAGGTTTGCCTGGGTCTGGGCAGTTTTATCTATCTGCAGTTTGGGTTTATGAGGAGAATGGTTAGCGGCCAGATTATCTGGATCATGCGGAATCAATAAATCCACCAGCTCTCGGTAGACTGGCTCTACCTGGTCACGGAAGGAGAACTTGGTATTATCACTGATCGCCACCAGGTCATGCCGCAGTTTTTGCAACGTGTTCACGGCATCCCGATAGGCAGCGATCGCCCTGTCATTGTTCCTCGTTTGATGATAGAGCCGCCCCAATTGCCATTCCCATTGATAGACGATCTCATTGGCTTGACTGGCTTGGGCTAGATTAAGCGCGGTTTGAGTAGTGGCGATCGCCCTGGCATAGTTCCCCTGAATCTCATCGAGGTGGGCTTGGGTTCCCAACACATAGGCGATCGCTTTGGGGTCATTAAGTTGCTGGGCTTGGGTTAATGTTTGAGCGAGCAGGTTATTTGTTTTGGTTAAGAGTTCGGGCTTAATGATGGTTGAGTTCTGCTTGAGCAGGGCGATCGTTTGACTGCTCCAACGCACTTTAGTGAAAATTGCCGTTCTCGTAGCTGGGAGAGCCTGAACTGGATTGTAGATTTTATTCAACCAGGCGATCGCTTCTACATCAGTACCAATCTGAGTGGCGATCGTTGCTTGTTCTAAGATCGCTTTGATGCCGATCAGACAGGCTTGTTTAGTTGGGCGCACCAGTTCAGGTGCATCGCGTTCATATCTATCCCTTAAATCTTCACCAACACTGATATAGCAGTGACTGGTATTAGCAAGCTGATCATAGAGACTTTTAGCTTTGTCTAGTTCTCCCTGGGTTTGAGCAATGTGACCTAATCCCAGGATCACCTCTTGCCAATCGGGGGAAGAAGCACCACCATAGGGATTAATAAATGCTTCTTTAGCTAACACCTGTTCTAGCACCTGCTGAGCTGCATCCAGATTCCCCACTACTCGGTAACCATCCGCCAAGCTCAACAGTAGATTAACTCTGACCGTCCCACTGTGATCAAAGATGGCAGCTTCCGTAAGTTCTGGTAAGGACTGATCGGCGAACTGGGCTAAATCTGCATCAGCAAATTCTTTTACCTGATTCAGCCTATTGCTAGCACGACGATAGAGCCCCATTGTTTGCAATGCTTTAGCTTGATTAATGGTGGTGATCGCAATTCCCAATTGATCATTCGCACTACGATAGAGTGCTTCCGATTCTTTCCAGGTTTCCATTGCCACTTCTGGTTTCCCCTGGGCAAGTTGCAATGTGCCCTGGGTGTTCAAAATTTGCGACCTGGCGATCGCTAGCTCTGATCGCTTAATCTCTTTTACGACATCTGGATCATTAATGAGCTGTAAACTGGTTTGAATTTGTTCATTTGCTGTTTGCCATTCCCCTAATTCATTAAATGCCATAGCCATATGGGCATGGGCGATCGATTGCGCGGCGGGATTGAGTCCATCTAGAGTCGATCGCCAGAAATAAATCTCATCACGATAGAGCCCTTGATTACGCCATATTTGGGCATGCCTGAGAAGATGGGAAAGATTTGTCGGATCGGATTTAATTTCAATGATTTCAGCGTGAATATTATTTTGATTAAGGTTGGCGGAGGTAAAGGCATGAGCCGATGTAGGCAAGGTTGGCGGTGAGCTAAGTTCGGGATCTAGCCCAGATTCAGGCTCAGTTATTCCTTGCGCCCAAAGCTGATCCACGCCAAAGTTGAAATGATTAATTCCCAGGCTGAGCGCCAAGCTAAACACCAACCCACAGACGAATAAAACAACCTGCCGCCAATTCATTATCATCACAAATTACTATTGCTCAACCCAACTAACCAGATCATCTCAACCGATCGCTTCTCCATATTGTAGAACGTTTATTAAAACAAGCTGTTAAGTTTCGGGATAATTAGCTTGGGCTGGGCAAACTGCTAGCATTTCACCTTGCTAAACTGTTAACATTTCAACCAGCTTAAAACTCAGCAGGTTAAATCTTCAAATATTTAAGTTGTTAGCAATTCAACAAGGCAACTTTTCAACCAGCCATTTTGCCAATAATTTATTCTATAAAATATTATTTTTAACTCATACATCTTAAGTCGGTGAAAATTAGATTAATTTGTATCACGGTGAACCTATTTGGCGGCGAAATGTGAGTAGAATGTGATGAAAGCGATCGACGGCTTGAACATACAACTGCTGGGAAACACAGCCACATATATATATAAAGATAGTGGCGATTAACCAGAAGATTGTAAGGTTCTGTCTAGTGGCCGATCGATGCTAATAATTATGCTATTTGCGATCGAAAATTTAGCCTATTGGCTGTTCCTCGGTATGGGTCTTGCCCTATTCAGTCTGGCCATTTTTGCCGGTGGCGATGATGATTTAGACGCAGATCTAGATGCCGATGTTGATATTGGCGCGAATCTAGACATGGGTGATATCCCTGATTTAGATTTAGAGGCAGATCTTGATCCAGATACCGATATAGATCCAAATAATGGCTTTGATGCTTTAGCATTGCTGCGCTGGCTGGGGATTGGTAAAGTGCCCCTGCTATTGTTACTAGCCACTGATTTTAGCCTGGTCGGTCTACTGGGTTGGATTCAAAACGTAATTATTGGCAATCTGACCGGACGCATTCCTACCGGACTTTTGGCTGGCATTGTTTTTCTCACCTCGGTGATTATTGCCCTCTTGCTCGGTAGTGTAATTTCCCGCCCCCTGGGTCGCGCCTTTGCTAGCTCTAGCGAAGATAGCAGTAGCGATCGCATCCTGGGGCGAGTGGGTACGGTCAGTTCGGCCACAATTACCAGCGATCGGCTTGGTCAAATCGATGTACGCGATGCCAATGGCAATCTGGTGACGGTGACAGCAATGCTACCGGATTGGGCTGGCATTAAACCCAAGTTGGGTGATGCGGTATTGGTAATCAAGCATGACCACGATTGCTACCAGGTGATCACTGCTGGGGGAGTCGATCAAGATAGCTGGCTGACCTATCACCGGCAACGCCGCGATCGTGATTAAAAGTGTGATTGAATCTTATTTCTTATTTCCTTAATTGAGTTGAGTACAACGGACGTGAAGTAAATATTTCTCGCTCATCATTCTTTAGCTAGTAGTCTGTCAACCCAGCAATATCCATATGTATGTGATATCTGACGATGGCTAATCATAGCTGGAACGGCAAAGGAACCTAATCAAAACTTTTGGCTAACCACACCCATCGATGCCAACTGGGTCAGCTATTAGCTGCCAATTTTTCAAATTTTTCCATTGTTAATTATTCTTATTTGCTCGCAATTAGAGCATCAAAAATCATGGCTATTAAGTGGCTTCCATCTGTTCTGTCTGTGTTTGTGAGTGCTACTACTGCGACCAGTTTGCAGCCGAATATGGCAAGAATCGGTACGCTGAAATCCGCCGCGCCTGTGGTTGAAACTATGGCGATCGCCAGTCGGGTTAGCAAAGTTGGGCGGCCAGCGCTCACCAAGGTGAATCCGATCGTGACCAAGCCTGCATTCGTGAATTTGCAAAGTCTCAAATCCGATTACCTGCTCTTGATCGCAGCGGTCTGTGCGGTGGCGCTCATCATCATCATTGCTGCTATTTCCGTCTATTTACGGCTGTATAAAATCACCCCCAACAACGAAGCATTCGTCAAAACCGGGGGCATTCTCAAGAAGAAGAAGGAGGTTTATCTATTTGGTGGTTGCTTAGTGATTCCTGGCATTGATGAGCTGACCCGCGTGCCTTTGCGCGAAATCTCGATCGATGTGGTGCGGACTGGTCGCCTGGCCGTAAGGACTCAGGACTATCTGCGTGCTGATATGCGGGTGACCCTGTATGTTTGCATCAACCAAAATCGGGAAGATGTCTTAACTGCGGCCGCCCGGCTATCGCAAGAGGGCAAAATCACCCCCGCGAATATCACTGATGCCCTCGAAAAACGGGCTGATGATGCGATTCGTGCCGCCGCCAAGAAAAAGAATATTGCTGAGATCGATTCCGATAAGCTCGGCTTTGCCCAAGAAGTCCTGAATCTGATGCAGCAGGACTTACGCAAGGTGGGTTTGACATTGAATAACATCGCTATTTCTGAAATCCAAGAAAGCGACACCTATGATACCAACAACTTCTTTGATGCCCAGGGTGTACGGCTGCGCACCGAAACGATTCAACGATCGATTAAGCAAAAAACCGAAGTTGAATTGGCCACAATGAAGGAAACCAGAGAAGTAGAATTGGCTACCCAAGTGGCGATCCAACAGCGGGAACTGGAAGCCGAAAAGCAATCATTGCAAATCACCCAGGAACAAGAAGTTGCCACCCTGGAGCAACGGCTGCAAGTGGAAGCCCTCAAAGCCCAACGGGAACGGGAAATCCAAGAAGCCAAAGACATTGAATCGTCTTCGGCGGAGCGCACCAAGATCGCCCAGGATCAACTGGTGGAAGAAGAAAAAATCCGTAAAGGCTTGGCAGTGCAACAAAGCAAGATTGACGCTAATATTGCCCTGGAAGAACGCAACAAAAAGCTGAAAGTTGCCCAAGCCCTGCAACAACGGGAAGCGGAAATCGCCGAAATCCTGCGCCAAAAGGCCGTTGATTCCGGTCGGATGGAAGCCCAGGTACAATTGGCCGAATCGGAACGGAAAGCCAAGCTTGCCCAAGAAGACGTGGCGATCGCGGTGGCCAACAAACAACGCGAAAGCTTTGAAGCCGAAGCAGAAAAGGCCACGGCAGAAGCGGCAGTTATCACAGCTTCGGAATTGGAGAAAGCAGAACGCATCCAACGCCTGGCGATCATTGCCGCCAAACAAGAAGCCCAACAAATTCGGGTACGCGATCAAAACGTGATTGAAATCGAAGCCTATCGCCGTCGCCATCAAGCGGAAATTGCCCAACAGGCTGCCGAACTGGAAGCGGAATCCATTCGCACCCTGGCGATCGCCAATCGGTTTAAATCCTTGGCCGAGGCGGAAGGGCTCCAAGCCAAAGTCGAAGCCAAGAATGTGACTAGCAGTGCCAATATCACCGCTGATTTGATTAAAGCAATCTGGCCACAGTTGGTGCTCCAGTTGCCTGAAATCATGAAATCTTTGGCTCCTCAAGCTGGCGTGCTGGGCGATGCCAGAGTCTATTCCTTCCCTGGTGCCAATGGCAATGGGGCGCAGGATATTAACCAGCTATTGCTCTCTACTAGTGGCCTATCTTTGATTAATACTTTGCTCGAAGATGGCAAGCTGGGTGAAATCATTGGCCAGGTCGGTAAGCTGATCACCAGCAATGATAGTAATGCAGCTAATAGTGGGAGTAGGGCTGAGCCGGTGGAAATCGAAGTCCAGGAAGATGAACCAGAGGTAGGCGAAACCAAGGCAGAATCAACAACATCAACCCCAACGGTTATTCAATCCTCTGCTCCTTCTGTCCCTCCTATGCCTCCCATGCCCCCGATCTCAGGGAGTAATCAAGGCTAACTAGGAACTGGCTAATATCGCTAATCTAATCAACACAACTAAATAAACTCAAACCCAGTTAAGGGTCTTGCGGCTGGGCTTTGGTCACCTCGATCGAAGCTCAGTTTTTTCATCCTCATCGCTTAGATCTTAATCATTTAACTTTACAAAAAGCTGATTGTGACGGACTTCATCTTGAAGCAACTGAATAATAGTTCATATATGAAGATTATGGAATGGCTACTTTCGCTTAATAAAAGCTAAATCGGCCGCCACAGCACCATTAATTAAGGTACTCCCGGTAAAACCAAACCCAAATCTAGTTATTAATATCCCGTCAGTCGAACCTGAGAATACGCCATTGCCATCAATATCTAGAAGCAAGGCACTGAGGTTGGGTAATTCTGTTGCGCCAATATCGATGCGCCCATCCAGCACGCGCGGGAACCCAGTGCCACGTTGGTCAAATTCCATTGGATCGAAGATGATGGCGGGATCGCCCATTAAATCATAAATCGGAACGAGGTTTAAATTGATTAAGTTAATTAATTGCGATCGCCATAACTAAAACCGCAACGTCAACAATCAGGATACTTTGAACCAATTTAAAAAGAACAATCGATCGATCTGGTTAACCATTCAGCAAGCTAAAAACTTAGCAATTTAATGCTTCAACCCGCTAAAATGCTGCTATGCTATCAAGAGCAAAATAATTATTGTGCATTTATCTTTTATACTAGCTCAACCAATTGCCCCGATTGCCTAAATTACTCACTTAGTCATGAGGCAAAAATGCCATGATTGTGACCCTGCTCAGCTATAAAGGAGGGGTTGGCAAGACCCTCAGCGCGATCCACCTGGCCGCCTACCTGGCCGGACAAAATGCCACGGCATTGATCGATGGCGATCGCAACCGCAGTGCCACCAAATGGGCGAAGCGGGGTGAGTTGCCCTATCCAGTCGTGGATGAGAAGGCCGCCGCCAAGTATGCGCGGAACTATGAGCATCTGGTGATTGATACTCAGGCTCGCCCAAACCCCGAAGACCTGGGAGCCCTGGCCGATGTCAGCGATCTGGTGATTGTGCCCACTCCCCCCACGGCGATGGCGCTGGATGCGACATTTTTAACTTTGGATGCATTGAATAGTATCAATTGTCAGAACTTCAAGATTTTATTAACCCTGATTCCGCCCTACCCTTCGACCGATGGGAAGGATGCCAGGGAGCGATTGCAGGAGTTGAAATTACCTGTTTTTGCCGGGGAAATTCGGCGCATGGCGGTGTATCAAAAAGCAGAGTTGGCGGGAGCGCTGGTGAACAAAGTCAGCGATCGCCGGGCGAATATGGCATGGCGTGATTATCAATCTATAGGGAGCGAAATTATCGATGGCTAAGAGTAAGTTTGCAGGGCTAAAGCCGAATTTGGGTGCGGAGAATGAAGCATTGGAGGATGCGATCGAGGTGGTGGCGGAACCTGTTCCTGTTGCCCCGAAGACCACCAAAACCCCTAAAACTCAGAGCAAGACCCGCACCACCAAGAAACCGGGCACTAGTGCCAAATCCACCAGCACTCCCAAAGGCGCGAAGGCTCCTACGGTTGATCCGCTCGCCCCACCCAAGAAGGTGACCCGTCGTGGTCATGCGGATTATATTGCCGTGACCCGTTATCTCGATCGGCAAATTATGCTGCGGCTGAATGCGGTGGAAGATAAGTTTCGGCTGACCGATAACCGCGATATCAACCAATCGCAGTTGATCGATGAAATCTTAGCTGCTTGGTTGGCGATGTGGGATGGCGAAGACCCGACGGAGTGCTTTGAAAGGAGTAAGCAACGAATCGATCGGTATCCTGATTTAAATTAATCTAGGCTTAATTAGAATTCGTAAAATCTAAGCAGGCTGTAATATCCTCAGCGGTTAGCTCTGAGAAGTCTGCCAGGATTTCGGCTTCGGTCATGCCACCTGCCAAATATTCAAGGATATCTTGCACAGTGATTCGCATTCCCCTGATACAGGGTTTGCCGCTGCGTTTGCCTGGTTCGATCGTGATGAGGTGGTGGTAGTCGATGGCGATCGGCATATGTTAATCTATGTTTTAATCCGCATTATATTCACTAAGCCAATAGGTATTTTAAATTAAAGGAGCAGAGTTCTGGATGGATATTCAAAGCTGGGATGAGGTGAAACAGGTCGAACAATCCTTTTTTGATCCTGATCTACTTAAAACAGAATATATGCAGAAATGTCGGGAATGTTATTACCTCAATAAAGATAAATCTCTCCCAATTAATTGCAATAGGAATTACTTAAACTATCTTCACTATTTTAATGCGATACAAAATCACAGAGAGGAGCATGCAAAGCACTTTGCGAAAGAAATAAAGCAATATCAGAGAGACATTAAACAGTGTGAATCCATAATATCAGAGGTCATTGTATATCACTATTACATCTATTTAATCAAAGAGGGTTTAATTCATTCAATTGATATAGAGACTAAAGAATGTGACCTCATTATTGAACGATGTGATGGCTCAAGATTTTACCTTGAAATTTTTTGCATTATGCCAGACCCTAAAGAAGATGAGAATGGTGTTTGGGATATTCAAACCCATACACAAGAAGCAAAGTCTTCAATTAGACAAAAGTTATTGAGAAAGGCAAAAAAGCAAAAGCAATTTTCAAAAGACCGCGAAAACTTTGCAGTTATAGAGATGAATGACTTTAGGATTGCTAACGATTTTGTTATTCAATCATCTTTATCTGATGGATATAAAGTAACTTTTAATATAAAAACAAGAGAAACTATAAGGGAAGGTTACGACTGGAGTGATTCTGTATTTGAATTACCAGAAACTAGATTTTTGAAAGGAGTGATCTGGTTTAAGTTAGGAAATTATCAACACAGACAGGTCTTGATAAATCCACGATATAGATTACATTAGGTCGCTTTTACCTGTTCCATTTCCCCTCCAGTAGAATAAAACCAGACCCAATCAACGATCGCCCCGGTGCAAATCATGGCCGCCCAAAACATAGTTCAACCCACCCTACAACCACCCCCCCTCGAAAACGGCGATCGGCTCTCGCGGGATGAATTCGAGCGCCGCTACAGTGCCATGCCCCAGGTCAAAAAAGCCGAATTAATCGAAGGAATTGTTTACATGGCCTCACCGCTTAGAGTAAAAAGTCATGGTTATCCCCACGGCGTAATTATGACCTGGCTAGGCACATATCAGATCGCCACACCTGGTGTATTGTTTGCCGACAACACTACCGTTCAGCTCGATCCAGACAACGAACCCCAGCCCGATGGATTGCTGATGATTGAGCAGGGCGGACAAGCAACAATCAGTGAGGATGACTATGTGGTCGGCGCACCGGAACTAATCGTCGAAGTAGCCGCCAGCAGCGCCGCGATCGACATGCATAGCAAACTGGAAGCCTATCAACGTAATCAAGTGCAAGAATATTTAGTCTGGCAGATTTACGACAATACCTTCGATTGGTTTCGGCTACGGGATGGGAAATATGCCCAGATCCCAGCTAATTCAGAAGGGATTATTTGTTCAAAGATTTTCCCTGGACTCTGGCTTGACAAAAAGGCGTTATTAACTGGCGATTTTGCCAAGGTGCTAGCAGTGTTGCAGCAGGGTATGGCTACACCAGAGCACCAAGGATTCACCGAGCAGTTGGCTCAGACATAACAACAAAATGTGATCTAAAGCACAAAAGAGTGCCTCAATAATCACCAAGTTGCTAAAACCCCCATCACCGATCGGGCTAATCCGATCGGCTAAATTATTAACTGTCAGGAGTTAACCAAAGTTAACCACCACACCGGAACCAAACCCAGCCAGCCTGGTCTTAATTCAAATATTCAGTTCTAAATATAGTTCTAAATATTAAACATTCAAACCTGCTCCGCACTCAAGAACATCATCACAACAAAAGGATTCAAACCATGACTAACAACATCGCCATCTCCAACGCCGAAGCCAGAACCACGCTCCGCCGCAACAAAAAAGCCGAGCATCCCCGCCTCTCTCCCCGCATGGTGCGCAAGGATGGCAAACTGGTGCTCAAATGGGTAGCCGAATAGCTTAATAGCTTAATTCATCGCTTCATATTGATACTACTCTCACAAATCTCCTATCTAATTTACCCCTGCCATAAATGGTGGGGTTTTTTCATTAGGTTAGTCGCATCGGGATTGGCTTAAATCCAGGCGATCGCAAATTTAGAACTAAATACCCAAACCAAACAAATATCAAATATGTATACAGCTAGATTGAATCTAGGAGCTAAGTAGTTGATAATTGTAGAAATGCTAAATAGCATACCTTTTGGCGATCTAGTTAAGCTATAATAGGAGCTTAGGCAAGCTATAAATAGTTTTCAAAACTGTTTAATCTAGGCATATTTATCTGATATATTTGCGCTTGGGATAGCGTGGCAAAAGTAAATATTTTTGAGATCTGACTAATTAAGATACTTGATGTACTTAGGACGGCAACTTTGAGTGATCCATCAAGATTAACTAGTTATTTTTTGCTGGCAATCATTTTTTTGGATTAACTCATCCAGTTATTGCAAATAAAATCAAGAATCTTAAAGAGCTATGCGAGTATCTAAATCATTAATTAGTCTAGTCGGAATTACGATCGCTACCCTGAGTATGACAAGTATGGCAGGTAGTGCGTTGAGTTTTGAGCCCTCTGGCGATCGGCAAGTTGCCAATGCCGCCGCTAAAATCAACAATGTTCAAGGCAACCTAGAGCCAAATCTAAAATCCAGCGCTAAATCGCTCCCCCTCACCGTTACCTTTGCCCCCCGGCCTGGCAAAGATAAACCAGTCAATACCTCTGGGGCTGGTACTCGTGGTAGTTGTCTTACCAGCGAGGTCACTTCCTCTGATTTTTCAGAGTCTGCTGATTCTGCAGATAATCTCACCCTCATTCTGCCTGCGGTCACGCCAGCCCTCACTGCCCAAGCCAGACCTACCTTCATGTTTTATGTGCCTAAAACCAAAGCACAGCAGGTTGAATTCCGACTCTTTGCCAATGTGGAGAATGAGCTGGGCGAACCCCAAACTGGTGTCTATCGCCAGACGATCGACCTGAACAATCAACTTAATGGTGAAGCTGGCATCATCAGCTACAGTCTCCCCGCCGAATCTCCCATGCTGCAACTAGATCAGTCCTATGCCTGGTCAGTGGCGTTGATCTGCAATCAAAATAAGCGATCGCGTGACATCGTTGTGCAAGGAGCGATCGAGCGGGTTGAACTGAGCGCCAGTCTGGCTAGTCAATTGGCTCAAGCTACGCTAGCCCAGCAGGCTCAACTCTATGCCCAGGATGGCATTTGGTATGAAGCAGCGGCAATTCTAGCCCAGTTGAATCGCAATGATCACGGTGCTGGTGCGGAGCAATTGTGGCAATCGTTGTTAGGCGCGCAGCAGGTGGAGCTAGAAGCGATCGCCAGCAATCCGATTGTCGTTTCTAACTAAATAAATAAACTAATTAAATCTAGATATCGCCAGGCAATAACTAATTTATTAATTGCCAGATCGCATTGGTTAGTGGATCACCACTAGGGATGCTGTCTGGTGATTTTTTATGGAGATCAAAGCAAACTACAATCTAGCTTTAATAACCATAAAATAACCCTAAGCCACCAAAAAAGACTCGCTGGCATATCCACCGGCACGAGTCCTTTAATGTTTGATATTGTTTGATATCTGTTATTGATTTTTATTGATTTATTGAGATGGGCGGGGAATCAAATACAGCAGCTTGAGTCAAAATAATGCTAGCAATAACCAAGTAACCAAAAGTAACCAGAATTGAGAATGGAACTAGTTAGCTTAAACTTCGATGGCGGGCTGTGCGGTTGCTTGCACTGGAGCGATCGTGCGGTTGCGCTTGTAGGCATAGTGCCCAGCAAATGCCAGACCCAGCAGCGTCAAGCCCAGCGTGGAATGAAAGCTAAACGGCACTGGAGTGATCGTAGCCGTGACGAATCCAGTCCCAATGACATCACCTGCGGGAACAGTGCAAGTACCAAACAGACATTGCATGTTTGCATCAACGGAAGGGATAAAGGAGAGCAACCATATTTCCGTACCAGACATCAAGAGATTGTTGTTACCGCTGGCAACCGTGACCGCACCAGTGAAAGTATCAACATCAAAAGTTGCATTTGCAGTACCAAAATTGGCGTTCATCAGATTGGTAGAGAAGCCAGTGGTAGTAACATTGGTAATCGTGGGCTGCACAGCCATGTCACCGCGATCGAGGCCATTGAGGACACCATTAACGGTGCGGCCGTTGCCACTAAACATGAACAAAACTGAGGCAGCTTCGGCAGTGGGAGCGGCTGCTAATAAGCCAGCGCTTAGCCCCCCAGCTAAAGCGATCGATGATAATTTTTTAAGCACTATACTTATATTCCCTGAATTCCCTAAAAATGCCTTAGGTACTTGATAGCTCGGACTTCAGGGTTGTGTCATCCGCAAAATCGCTGGTTTTTAGGGTCTAAGGGGGGTTTAGGCAACAAATGCAAATATGCCATCTTCCCAGATCGTAAAGTCAACTTCGACCTGGTTACCATGATCGGTGTATTCTGGCTCGCTGGTGGCAAATACGCCACGGAACCGCGCAAAATAGATAGTGAGCCCATCGCTCATAGTTACATTAGTGCCTAACACCTTCTCACGGCTCTGATTGCCTACTTCCTCGAAGGGGCGGGTGGTGTCATCGATTGTCAGGCGATAACCAGTACCGCTGGTGCGTTGGTTATAGTCGGCGAGCGCCCAGATTAAGCGCCAGGTTTCAAATTGTGCTGGATTCAAAATTGCTTTGCCCTGCCATTGGTGGGGTAGTTCATAGCTAGTGCCAGGAACCACCAGAGTGCCGTAGGCGGTGCGATCGAGGGTGACAGGGGCGAGACGCTGGCGGATTTGCCGATCGCCTACAAACTTATCGATCGTGAGGCTGAGACCGCCAAGGGAAATAGTTAGAGAGCCCATAGGTGTTTAGATTTAGGTATGCTTATGGTTGTTAAGAATGGTTAGCTGAATGTAGAGCTATTTAGGATTTGATATTGAGTAGAGCTAGCTGGCTATTTAAATAACGAACTGCCTGCCTTAATGCTGCTTCAATGCATAGATAACGTATAAATAATGTATAGATAGCAGTGGCGATTGTGATGCTCTAGCAGCAATCTAGCCGTAATCACGTAATAGGCAATCCCACTTTTGGCTTACTCTTGACCTACTACTGGCCTACTTTTTAGCCCACTTCATGCCCCACTAAAACTTACTGACTTCTAGCTGGCTTAAACCCATAATGTAATTGCCAGTCTTAAGTACATCAAGGGTTTTGAGTTTGTGATCTTGCTTGTCCATCTCCTTATCGATGTCTTCTGCTTAATTAGTTAGATCTCCTTTGATAGTTAGTTAAGTGAGTGACGCAAAATTTAAAACTCTGCTCGGTCGGGTGTCCCCCCGGCCGTTTTTCTTTATGAGCATTTTAAAAAACCCACAAACCCACAAACCCACTTTCAGCCTACTTTTAACCTACTACTGGCCTACTTTTTAGCCCACTTCATGCCCCACCAAAACTTACTGACTTTTAGCTGGCTTAAACCCATAATGTAATTGCCAGTCTTAAGTACATCAAAGTTTTGAGTTAGTCATCTTGCTTGTCCATCTCCTTATCGATGTCTTCTGCTTAGTTAGTCAGATCTCTTTTGATAATTAGCTAGTAAATGACATATGATTCAAAGCTTTGAGCGGTCGGGTGTCCCCCCGGCCATTTTTCTTT